>NZ_AP023272.1:2182254-2499692 GCF_013426735.1 Agrobacterium vitis | reverse complement strand
TTCCGTTGCGTCATGCAGTTCTATTTCCAGTTGAAGTGTTATTTCGTGAGTAAAGCATAATATAAGTCGATGCACAATTTTTAACTGCATTATTCATTATTTCTTACCAAAAACGCGCAATCTTACCGCCAACCTTCATCGGGTTGGGAGGTGAGAGTCTGTTTTCGGCCAAACCCGATGCGAAAATCAAAAAATATAGCACCGTGCCGGAATCATTTTCCTGCACGATGCTGTCGTAAAGCACAGTTGTTGCGCCTAGTTTTAAGAATGAGATTGTCTTGTTTTCAGAAACCGCGGATCAAAAAGCATTTTTATTGTCATCTGCCCACAAGGCGCGGGCGTCCATGGCATTGCATGGTAGCGGTACAGCAGCAGTTTACAATGTGATGGCTGGGCTATCCTCGTCCATTCTGCTTCTGGCCGAGGGGTATGACGTGAATGTCGTTATCGGCTGGATGATCGTGTTGGCTTTCGCCACGGTATTCCGCTTTCTATTGTCGCGCCATCTGCAGCGCCGTCACTATGGCTGCTCCAATCCGGATGACGTGCTTCGGCTGATGTGCATCACGGCCTGTCTGCAAGGGATCGTCTGGGCTCTTTTGCCGACAGCGGTGGTCGATATGGACTTGCTGGGCCGCAATGCGCCTATTCTGGTGGTTATCGGCGGTCTGGTGGCGACAGCCATGTTCCGCCAGGCCGGCACCAGTCAGGTCGCCTTCAGCTACTGTATTCCGATGATTTTAGCGATATTGTGGAATTTCTCGATTCATGGTGGCATCATTGCGACCGTCTCCACGTTTAATTTCATCGTATTGGCCATATTCATGTCGCATCTGCTGTTGAAGGCGGACAGGACATTTATGGAAAGCGAAATGGCCAAGCTGAGCAACCAGGCCGCGACGCAATCGCTGACCATTGCCAATGAGGATATTCAGCACAAGAATTTGCGACTGGAGGTTCTTGCCAACGGCGATCCCGTGACGGGGCTGTTCAACAGAATCTACTTCAATGGACGGCTCGCGGGGGAGATCGCCGCTGCCAAAGTCGGAAACCGGGAAATTGGCCTGTTATTGGTCAATGTCGATCGGTTCAAGCTGATCAACGATGCTTTTGGTCATCGCGGTGGAGACCAGTTTCTGGCGATCCTGGGGCAGAGGTTGAAAAATGCCGCCGGTGGTGATGCCGTCACAGCCCGGATCAGCGGTGATGAATTTGCAATTCTGTTGCGGAACGGCGACGTGCGCCAGGATTGCCGAGCGCTTGCTGAGACCGTTATCGCCGCGTCCATGGTTCCGATTGCCGTCCATGGCACTCAGGTCAGTCCTGGTTTGAGCGCCGGGATTGCGTTCTATCCCGATCATGCTGATGATGGTGACGGGCTGTTTACCTGTGCCAGCATGGCTTTATCGGATGCCAAGCAGGACGGTCGCGGTCAATTGCGGGAATTCGATCATCAGATCAAACAGCGCATCGATCGCCAACGGCGTATCGAGCAGGATCTGCCAGCAGCACTTCGCGACACTGCGCTCGAGACCTGGTTCCAGCCGCAGGTCGATCTTGCCACGGGCAAGATCGTTGGCTTCGAGGCGCTGATCCGCTGGTTCCATCCGGAGTTCGGAGCGATTGCTCCGCCTGAAATTGTCAACGCCGCACAGGCCATGCAGATGTGTGAGGCGCTGACCGGTTTCGTGACAGAAAATATCTGCCAGCTGCTCAACAGGCTGAAAGAGCTAGGCATGCCGGAGACGGCTGTCGCCTTGAACGTATCGCCGCGTGAATTTGCGCTCTATGACGTATCTGTCATGCTGGACCGGATTACCACTGCCTATGGCGTCAGTCGCAACCTTCTGGAAGTGGAGATTACCGAGGAAACCATTCTGGATCCGGCGGTCGCGGGTGAACAACTGACCCGGCTTGAAAACAGTGGCTATAAGCTGACGGTGGATGATTTCGGCATGGGATACTCGTCCTTGGCCTATCTGATCAGCCTGAAGATCACCCGGTTGAAGATCGATCGCAGTTTCGTCACCGGTATCAGTAATTCCCCAAAGAACAAGGCGCTTGTTGTCGCCCTGGTTGGTCTCGGCCGCGCACTGGGTGTTGATATCGTTGCGGAGGGCGTAGAAACGGTGGCGGATGCCAGGACATTGACCGAAATCGGTTGCACGATTGGCCAGGGCTATTATTTCTCCCGGCCCATGCCCGCGGATATGCTGCCCAAATGGCTCGACTTTAAAAAAAAGCAACTGAGTGAAAAAAAATCACGGCGCGCCGTGGCCTGAGGCAGGCCAGTCAGGGACATGACCCTTGGTTTTTCCGAGAATGCCAAGGGATAAAAACTTTAGCGAAATTGTTGCTTTTTTGTTCTGATTTTCGTCTGGCGCACTTCACTTTGCCTGCGGTCTTATCCATATTCGAACCATGGCCAGATCTCCGAAAAAATCTCCCGTCCGTAACAATGACAACCCATCGCAGGATGAGGCAGGATCGCCTTATGCCGGTGGGTTTGAAGAGGCACCGCAGGCAGCTTTTGAAGGAGCACCCTTGAGCGGGAGTGTCGCAGATTGGGTGAAGCAGCTGGAAGCGGAGGCGGAAGCCGGGGGGATTGAAAGCCAACGGGAACTCGCCTCCAAGGCTGGTAAGCACCGCAAGAAGATCGAAATCGAAGCGCGCAGGCATGCCGAAAAGATAGCGCTTGAGAAGAGCATGGGCCGCAAGACTGAGGCCGCCGAGCCCGTAAAGGTCGGTCGCACTGCCAAGGCCAAGAGCGAAGACGGAGGCAGTGCCATGCGCACCTCACGCGGCGTGTCCATCGGCGCATCTTCCGATCCGGCCACGCGCGCTGCTGCCGGTCTTAATCCTGTTTCTGGTATGGACACGTCGCTTGAAGAGGCGCAGAGCCTTGCTCCCGGCGCTGTGACGGCGACCGTGGAGGCGCTGTCGGCGCTGATCGAAAGCGGCAATCCGCTGTTCAAGGACGGCAAGATCTGGGCACCACATCGCCCAGCCCGGCCGGAAAAGTCCGAGGGGGGAATCCCGATCCGCATGGTGTCGGATTACGAACCGGCGGGCGATCAGCCGACGGCAATCAAGGATCTGGTGGAAGGCATCAATGCCGGGGAGCGCAGTCAGGTTCTGCTCGGGGTGACTGGTTCCGGCAAGACCTTCACCATGGCCAAGGTGATCGAGGCGACCCAGCGGCCGGCGGTGATTCTGGCGCCGAACAAGACGCTGGCGGCCCAGCTCTATTCGGAATTCAAACATTTCTTCCCCGACAATGCAGTGGAATATTTCGTTTCCTATTACGATTACTATCAGCCGGAAGCCTATGTGCCGCGCTCGGATACGTTTATCGAGAAGGAAAGCTCGATCAACGAGCAGATCGACCGTATGCGCCATGCCGCCACCCGCGCCATCCTGGAGCGCGACGATTGCATTATCGTCGCCTCGGTGTCCTGCATCTACGGTATCGGCTCGGTCGAAACCTATACGGCCATGACCTTCCAAATGTCGGTCGGCGACCGGATCGATCAGCGGCAATTGCTGGCAGACCTCGTGGCGCAGCAATACAAGCGGCAGGACATCAATTTCGTGCGCGGCTCATTCCGGGTGCGGGGCGATACGATTGAAATCTTCCCCGCGCACTTGGAGGATGCCGCCTGGCGCATTTCGATGTTCGGCGATGAAATTGATGCAATTACCGAATTCGATCCGCTGACCGGCCACAAGACCGGCGATATGAAGTCGGTGAAGATCTACGCCAATTCGCACTATGTCACGCCGCGCCCGACGCTGAATGGGGCGATCAAGGCGATCAAGGAGGAGTTGAAACAGCGGCTGGCCGAGCTGGAAAAGGGCGGGCGTCTGCTGGAGGCGCAAAGGCTGGAGCAGCGCACCCGCTACGATATCGAAATGATGGAAGCGACCGGCGCCTGCGCTGGCATTGAAAACTATTCGCGCTACCTGACGGGCCGTGCGCCGGGCGAACCACCGCCGACCCTGTTCGAATATATCCCTGATAACGCCTTGCTGTTCATTGATGAAAGCCATGTGTCCGTCAGCCAGATCGGCGGCATGTATCGTGGCGACTTCAGGCGCAAGGCAACGCTGGCCGAATACGGCTTCCGGCTGCCCTCCTGCATGGATAACCGGCCATTGCGATTTGAGGAATGGGACGCCATGCGTCCGGCGACCGTTGCTGTTTCGGCGACCCCGGGCAGTTGGGAACTGGAACAATCGGGCGGCGTGTTTGCAGAGCAGGTCATTCGCCCAACCGGCCTGATCGATCCGCCGGTCGAAGTGCGCTCCGCCAAGACCCAGGTCGATGATGTCTTGGGCGAGATCAAGGAAACCTCGCTGAAGGGCTATCGCACGCTGGTAACGGTGCTGACCAAGCGCATGGCCGAAGACCTGACGGAATATCTGCATGAGCAGGGCGTGCGGGTGCGCTATATGCATTCGGATATCGACACGCTGGAACGCATCGAAATCCTGCGCGATCTCAGGCTCGGTGCCTTCGATGTGCTGGTTGGCATCAACCTGTTGCGCGAGGGGCTGGACATTCCCGAATGCGGCTTCGTCGCCATTCTCGATGCCGACAAGGAAGGCTTCCTGCGCTCAGAGACCTCGCTGATCCAGACGATTGGCCGTGCTGCGCGTAACGTCGATGGCAAGGTCATTCTCTACGCCGATCAGATCACCGGCTCCATGCGGCGCGCCATGGACGAGACGTCGCGCCGCCGTGAAAAACAGGTGGCTTACAATCTCGAACACGGCATCACGCCGGAATCGGTCAAGTCAAAAATTTCCGACATTCTCGATTCGGTCTATGAGCGCGACCATGTGCGTGCCGACATTTCCGGGGCAAGCGGCAAGGGCTTTGCCGCCGGCGGTCATCTGGTCGGCAACAATCTCCAAGCCCATCTTTCGGCGCTGGAAAAGCAGATGCGCGATGCCGCCGCCGATCTCGATTTCGAAACCGCAGCCCGTTTACGCGACGAAATCAAGCGTTTGAAAGAGGTTGAGCTGGCCAGCATGGGTGATCCCGGCGAAAAGGCAGCGGCCCGGGCTCAAGAACAAGCCGGGACAGGCCAGGCTGCTGGCGGTGCAGCCGTCGATTCCCGTCAGGAGACCGATTCGTCCGGCTCCTATTTCGCCAAACCATCCCTGGATGACATGGGGCCTGGTACGGACACGGCCAAGCCACTGTTTCGCAAGAACAGCCTGGATGAAATGACGGTTGGTCGGACGGAAAAGCCTGTTCCCGGCAAGCTTCCTGAAAAGCCGGGTCCAAAAATCGGCGACTTCAAAATCGACGATCCCCGTCCGATCATCCGCGCCAAATCGGGCGCCGGTTCCTATGAAGACGCCGGGGATCAGAAGCGCAAGACACGCACCAAGGGGAAAACCGGCAAGCCGGGACGGTGAATTAAGTTGTATTTTTCGGCCCGAAAATTCGTAAAAACAAATAGATAGAGAAACGCGGTGGCTCCGTGAGGCGTTGAAGGTCTCTAAATTTTGTTAGAAAACGTAAAAAACGTTGACACATCTCCAGATAGATGAAAACAGGATTCAACCGAAAAGCCCCCCTTTCGGTTGAATCCTATAGCATCGTGTAAAAACCGAAGCCGGTACGATGCTATAGGATCTAGCTTGCGCGGCGGTTGTTTCCGAAATTCTGTCCCAAACCTTTGTCGATTATCTCAACGCAATTGGTCAACGCTCGCCGAGGGTAAGCGCCACACCTTCTCCGCGTGGGTCGTGAGCGCCTGCCAGGCTGCCATCTGGGGCGATGGCGATAACGCCTGCCTGACCCGCGATTGGACTTTGCGGCTCAATGGGTGCGAGCTGGTGACCGAGATCGGCGAGACGATCGAGGACGGGCTGGCCGCAATCGGCTTCGATTTTCAAACTGTCGCGGCTGTCGGAAAACGTTTTGCCCAGTAAGAACCGTGGTCCGGCCAAGGCTTGCGCCGCAGGTTGCGCATAATCAATCAGCCGCGTCAGCAGCATGGCCAGGGTCTGCGGCTGGCCGTCTGCACCTTGGGTGCCGTAGATCAGTGCCGGTTTGCTGTCGCGTAGTGCAAGTCCCGGGTTGAGCGTATAAAACGGTCTTTTTCCCGGTTGCAGGAAATTGGGGCTTTTCGGATCGAGGGAGAAGGCCGCACCCCGGTTTTGCCAGAGAATGCCGGTATCGCCGACGACAACGCCGCTGCCCCAATCGAAATAAGTGCTTTGCAAGGTGCTGACGCTTTGTCCCGCAGCGTCAGTCGCGCCGAAGAACACCGTGTCCCCGGTTCGGTAGGGATGCGGCCAGTCCAGCGCCCGGTCTGGGTTGATGGCCCTGGCTGCCTGTTGCAATCGTTCCGCCGAAAGCCATTCCCGCACGGGTTGATCGGCAAAGTCCGGGTCGGCGATCCGGTCACGGGTCAGGAAAGCCTGTTTCACCGCCTCGACGACCAGATGCAGATGCTGTGCGCTGCCCGGAGTGAGGGCGGACAGGTCGAAATGCTGGAGAATGCCCATGATCGCAAGAGTGGAGATCCCTTGTGTCGGCGGCGGCGGCGCGAGAAGCTCCAGCCCGCGATAGGATAGACGCGCCGGTTCCACCTGCCGCGTGCGTGTGGCTGCCAGATCGGCAAGGGTGATTGGCGACCCAACTGCTCGAAGCCCCTCGGCGATACGCTGGGCGAGGGTGCCTTGGTAAAAACTGCGCGCACCATGGCTGGCAATATCCTCCAGGGAGCGGGTCAGCTCTGGCTGGCGAAAAATCTCTCCCGTGGCAAAGGGTTGTCCATTGTTGAAAAACAGGTTGATGAAGCCTGGCCAGTCGGCCAGCACGTCCTTGCGCATATCGAGCCAAAAGCCTTGCGAGCGGGTGACTGGAAACCCGTGTTGCGCATGATGAATGGCATTCTGCAAAAGATCGCCGAACGCCTGTTTGCCACCCCAATACTCAGTGGAATAGCGGTGAACGGTCTCCCAGGCATCAACAGTGGCGGCGGTGGTCAAGGTCGAAAGCGGACCACGCAGCGGAATACTGTCGCCGGTAAATTCCGGTAGCTTTGCGGATGCCTGACCGATCCCCATAAAACAAGTCTGGCGGCCCTGGCGGTCGGCCAGAATCCAGACTGAGTCGCCGCCTAAGCCGCAGAAATGCGGGTAGACGACGGCAATCGTGCTGGCCATGGCGATGGCTGATTCCGCTGCCGTGCCGCCGCGCTCCAGAACAGCCAATCCGGCAGCGCTTGCCAGCGGATGCGGGCTGGTGACCATTCCAGAGTGAGGGCCGGAAGCAGCGTGTGTCGTGGGGGAAATGGTATGAGATGCAGAGTGCATGGGTACGTTCCGGCAAGAGGCGGGGAATAATCAACTCCAAGCCTGACACGGAACACCAAATTACCGCAATCCTGACTTTGCTTTAAACCTCGCCTCCGGCCAGGAAATACGCCATGATCCGGCCCGTATTTTACCTGTCTGTTTGGCCGTGCGATTGCCCATCTGTCTGAAAGCCGATCCTTCCATGAGCGCCACTCTCGTCGTTTTCAATGCCCGCAATGGTCTTGGTGATCCCGTTGATATCGTTATTGCCGGGTCTACAATTGCCGCTATCGGCCCGGCGGCGGGTGAGGGCGTTTCAACGGAGAAGCCGCGGATCGACGCGCGTGGCGGTCTGGCCCTGCCGGGCCTTGTCGATGGTCATGTGCATCTGGATAAGACGCTGATCGGCATGCCGTTCATTCCCCATATTCCCGGAGGCACGGTCGCCGAGCGAATCCGGGCCGAAAAGGCGCTCCGCCGCTCCTTGCCCTTGCCGGTCGAGGTGCGTGGGGCTAAGCTGCTGGAGAAAATGGCGGCTTACGGCACCGTCGCCTGCCGCAGCCATGCCGATATCGATACAGAAGTCGGGTTGGCAGGGCTGGAAGCCATATTGTCCCTGAAGCAAAGTCATGGCCATCTGATCGATATTCAGACTGTGGCGTTTCCACAGTCTGGCGTCTTGGCCGATCCCGGCACTGCTGATCTGCTGGAGCAGGCGGTCAAGGCGGGTGCGGACTTGATCGGTGGTCTTGATCCAGCCGGGATCGACGATGACATTACCGGCCATTTGAACGCCATTTTTGCCATCGCCGGACGTCACGGCGTCGGAGTGGATCTGCATCTGCACGATCCGGGTCCGCTCGGCGCGTTCGAAATCCGCCAGATCGCCAAGCGGGCTTTGGCGCAGGGACTGCAAGGCAAATGCGCCGTCAGTCATGCCTATTGCCTGGGCGCGCTGGATGATATGGATTTCGGGCGCACAGCAGAAGCGCTGACACGCGCCGATGTGGCGATCATGACCACCGGCCCCGGCGATACCAGCATGCCGCCGATCAAGCGGCTGAAAGCTGCGGGCGTGCGGGTGTTTTCCGGCAATGACAATATCCGCGATGCCTGGTCGCCGCTCGGCAATGGCGATCTTTTGGAGCGGGCGAGCATTCTCTGCGACCGGCAGAACTTTCGCGCCGATGCCGACCTTGAACATGCTTTCGCGCTTGTCAGTACCCTCTCGGCTGAGGTTTTAGGACGCAGCAATGCGACACTCGGCAAAGGGTGTCCCGCCGATTTCATCATTCTGCCGGTTGCCTCGATTGCCGAAGCAGTGGCGGCGCGTCCGATGGAGCGCATGGTGTTCAAGGCAGGTGTGCTGGTTGCCAGCAATGGCAATCTCGTCGCCTCATGACTGTCATCCGTGCATGGGATATTGGTTGCGGGTGGTAATAAATTTCATGCAGCAGAGACGGGTGATGGGTCAGTCGGAAAGGAAAATGAAAACGCATGGCGATTGATTTCGTGTTGCGCCGCGCCAGGCTGCCATTGTCGGCGCAGCCGCTGGACATCGCCTTTGAGGCGGGGCGGATCGTTGCGCTGGAAGCGGATTTCCGTTGTGATGCGCCGCAGGAGGATGCGGCAGGCCGGTTGGTCTGCGCCGGTTTGATCGAAACCCATCTGCATCTTGACAAGGCAGGGATCATCGGGCGCTGCCGGGTGTGTAGCGGAACGCTGGCGGAAGCAGTATCAGAGACCTCGAAAGCCAAGCAGGCCTTTACCGAGGAGGATGTCTATGCCCGCGCCGCCGATGTCGTCGAGCGGGCCATCGTCCAAGGCACGACCCGGATCAGGACCTTCGTGGAAATCGATCCGCGCGCCGGTTTCCGGTCGTTTTCGGCGATCCGCAAGCTGAAGACCGATTACGCCCATCTGGTCGATATCGAAATCTGCGCCTTTGCCCAGGAGGGGTTGACCAATGAGCCGGAAACCGAGCGGATGCTGGAGATCGCTCTGTCGCAAGGGGCCGATCTGGTTGGCGGCTGCCCTTACACCGATCCAAGGCCCGCCGAGCATATTTCCCGAATTTTCGAGCTCGCGCAGCGCTTCGATGTGCCTGTCGATTTTCACCTTGATTTCGATCTCGATCCTTCCGGGTCCAACCTGCCGACGGTCATTGCCCAGACGCTGGCGCGTGGCTATCAAGGCAAGGTGTCCGTCGGCCATGTCACCAAGCTTTCCGCTATTCCTCGAGACGAAGTCGAGCGGGTGGCAAAGCAATTGGCCGAGGCGGGTATTACGGTAACGGTGCTGCCCGCCACGGATCTGTTTCTGACCGGCAGGGATATCGATCATCTTTGCCCAAGGGGCATCGCACCGGCGCATCTTCTGGCCCGCCAGGGGGTGAATGTCACCATCTCGACCAATAATGTTCTCAACCCGTTTACACCGTTCGGCGATGTCTCGCTGATGCGCATGGCTAATCTCTACGCCAATGTTGCCCAGCTGGCGACGCCTGCGGATCTGAACCAGGTTTTCGAGATGATCACCCGCTATCCAGCCCGCCTGATGGGGCTGGATGAACAGTTGAAGGTCGGAACTGCGGCTGATCTTGTCCTGTTTGATGCCGTTTCCGGTGCCGAGGCCGTGGCGACGATTGCACCGGCGGTGACGGGTTGGAAAAACGGTGTGAAGACGTTCGAACGCAAGCCGCCGCAGCTCTATCGGTAACGTCGAAATATCTGCTCATGGTCATCTCTCCGTCATGTTTGCGTGCTGATGTCCGCCCGATTTTCTATCGGGAATTTACTTTCTATTTCAGGAGTTTGCATGCGTTTGTTGTTCCTGCCAGCTGTGGTTGCCGCCATGACCGTTTCTTGCCCGAGCCTTGCCGCCGCGCCCGCCTCCTGGCCGGATACGCCTGTGTCGCGGTTGCAGGCATTGGCCGTATTGCAAACGCTGAATGCCGATCTGCTGAGCCATGACAGTGCGACGCTGACGCTGGACCGCTGGTGCAGCACCCATAAGCTGGCTGATGGAGCAAAAATCACAGCAGAGCGGGTAAAGGATGTCGATAAGCCCGCCACGGGTGAGATTCGCGCTGCTCTCAAGGTCGCGGATGGTGACAAGGTCGGCTATCGCCGGGTGCGATTGAAATGCGGCGACCGTATCCTGTCTGAAGCCGACAACTGGTATGTGCCGGCCCGGCTGACGGATGACATGAATAAAGTGCTCGACACGACGGACGGTGCGTTCGGTCGTGTGGTGCAGCCTTTGCATTTTCAGCGGCACACGATATCCGCCGAGCTTTTGTGGAAGCCATTACTAGCCGGATGGGAGATGGGCAGCGTGGTCCCAGCAGCCAGCAGCAATCCCTTGTCGGTGCCCGAATATGTTCTTCAGCACAAGGCATTGCTGAGTATGCCAGATGGAACGCCGATCAGCATGGTGGTGGAAACCTATCGTCGCGACCTGCTTGATTTTACGCCGCCGAAGCTCGATACCAACTAGAGTTTGTCAGGTTGAACCAGACAAACTCTAACTTCTTTTGTCTCGTTTGTCTTTTCGGGAAAACCGGTTTCCACTTTTCCCGGACAAACTCTAATGTCACCGCTCCACAGTGAGTTTTTAGCATGTCGAATACAAATGCCCGTCATGTCGATCATCTGGTGCTTCCGGTGGAAACGCTGGAGGCGGCGCGAAGCCGCCTGACCGCGCTTGGCTTTACAGTCGCACCGGATGGGCACCATCCCTTCGGCACGGTCAATGCCTGCATCTTTCTGGCCGATGGGATCTATCTGGAGCCGCTGGCAATCGGCGACGATGAGGCTGTGGACGCAGCCATTGCGACGGGCAATGTCTTTGTCGGGCGTGATCGTGCCTTCAGGCAGGTGCATAGCCAAGGTCTGTCGGCGATTGTCACTGCATCGCAAGACGCCAAGGCGGATCATGCGGCCTTTGTCGCGGCCGGGATGACAGGTGGCGACATGCTGGAATTTTCAAGGCCCATGCGGCTGCCGGATGGGAGCGAGACTGTTGCCCGCTTTCACCTTGCCTTTTCAGCGCGGGAGGTTGAGCCGTTCTTTCTGTTTGCATGCGAGCGGGTCAATCCGTTGCCCGCCGACAGGACAGCGCTCGAAACCCATGCCAATGGCGTCGTCGGTTTGACGCGGGTGTTTTTCTATGCGCCGAAGCCAGTGCTTTATGCCAGTTGGTTACAAACCATATTGGGCGTAGCAGCCAGAGAAAACACCAATGGATTGGCGTTCGACGCCGCAAACCTGTCGATGGAAATCATTTCCGGCGACACGAAGAACAAGGCCCTGGTGGCGGAGGCCCTGGTGTTTACGGTTGCTGATCTTGAGGTGACAGCGGCGGTTCTGGCTGCTAATGGCGTTGCCCATGAGAGACTAGCGGGCGGCATTACCGTCCCGGCTGCGCCCGGACAGGGCGTTGCCTTTCTGTTTGAGGAGAATACGCCATGACCGCTTCCGCCCTGCCGAATGCAACTGTCACCATTGGCGAAGGCGCCAAGACGGTCTCCTTCTCCAACAGTGCGAAAATTTCGCTGATCTGCGGTCCCTGCCAGATGGAAAGCCGCGAGCACGCTTTCATGATGGCGGGCGGGATTAAGGAAATTTGCGACAAACTCGGCATTGGCCTTGTCTATAAATCCTCTTTTGACAAGGCAAACCGCACCTCGCTGAAGGCTGGGCGCGGGATTGGCATCGAGCAGGGGTTGGCGATCTTTGCCGACTTGAAGAAAGAGTTCGGCTTTCCTGTGCTGACCGATATTCACAGCGAAGACCAGTGCGCCGAAGTGGCTGAAGTGGTCGATGTGTTGCAAATCCCGGCCTTCCTGTGCCGCCAGACCGATCTTCTGATTGCTGCGGCGAAGACCGGGAGGGCGATCAATGTCAAGAAGGGGCAGTTTCTGGCGCCCTGGGACATGAAAAATGTCATGGAAAAAATTACCCTCTCGGGCAATCCCAATGTGATGCTCTGCGAGCGCGGCGCTTCCTTCGGTTATAACACGCTGGTCTCCGACATGCGCTCGCTGCCGATCATGGCAGGCATGGGTGCGCCGGTGATCTTCGATGCTACGCACTCGGTACAGCAACCGGGCGGGCAGGGCGGCTCGACCGGTGGCCAGCGCGAATTCGTGGAAACGCTGGCACGCGCCGCTGTGGCCGTTGGTGTGGCAGGCCTCTTTATCGAATCGCATCAGGACCCGGACAATGCACCGTCTGACGGTCCCAATATGGTGTACCTGAAAGACCTTGAGCGTTTGCTGGAAAAGCTGTTGGCGTTCGACGCCGTCACCAAGGCGGCCTGACCTGGACCATGTCATTGTAATTTTCAATTCATCGGCTAAGACAGGGCGAACAGAGCCTTGTTCAGCCTTTACAGCAGGGAGTGACCATGACCGCTATTACCGACATTATTGCCCGCGAGATTCTCGACAGCCGCGGCAATCCGACCGTCGAAGTCGATGTCTATCTGGAAGATGGCAGCATGGGCCGCGCCGCGGTCCCATCAGGTGCTTCCACAGGCGCCCATGAAGCTGTCGAACTGCGCGATGGCGGCAAGCGTTATCTGGGCAAGGGCGTCGAAAAGGCGGTCGAAGCCGTCAACAGCGAAATCTATGATGCCATTGGCGGCCATGACGCTGAAAACCAGATCCAGATCGACACGATCATGCGCGAACTGGACGGCACGCCGAACAAGTCGCGCCTCGGCGCCAATGCCATTCTCGGCGTGTCACTGGCCGTTGCCAAGGCCGCAGCCGAAGCCTCCGGCCTGCCGCTCTATCGCTATGTCGGTGGTCCGAATGCCCGCATCCTGCCTGTGCCAATGATGAACATCATCAATGGCGGCGCGCATGCCGACAACCCGATCGACTTTCAGGAATTCATGATCATGCCTGTCGGCGCGGACAATATCCGTGACGCCGTGCGCATGGGCTCTGAAGTGTTCCATACGCTGAAGAAGGAACTCTCGGCACAGGGCTTCAACACCAATGTCGGCGATGAAGGTGGCTTCGCACCTGGCTTGAAGAGTGCACCGGAAGCTCTTGATTTCATCATGAAATCGATTGAGAAGGCTGGCTACCGCCCAGGCGAAGACATGTATCTGGCGCTCGACTGCGCTTCGACCGAATTCTTCAAGGACGGCAAATATGTTCTGGAAGGCGAAGGCCGGACGCTGGAGCCGGAAGCCATGGCGGAGTATCTGGCTGAACTCGCTGCCAAATATCCGATCATCTCCATCGAAGACGGTATGGCCGAAGACGATTGGGACGGCTGGAAATACCTGACCGACAAGATCGGTGCGACGACCCAGCTGGTCGGCGACGATCTGTTCGTGACCAATTCCGCCCGCCTGCGCGACGGTATCCGCATGGGTGTCGCTAACTCGATCCTCGTCAAGGTCAACCAGATCGGTTCGCTGTCGGAAACGCTGGATGCCGTTGAGACCGCGCACAAGGCTGCCTATACCGCCGTCATGTCGCATCGTTCCGGCGAAACCGAAGACTCGATTATTGCTGACCTCTCGGTTGCCACCAATTGCGGGCAGATCAAGACCGGCTCACTGTCGCGTTCCGACCGGCTGGCCAAGTACAACCAGCTGATCCGCATTGAGGAACTGCTGGGACCGCAGGCCGCTTATGCCGGTACGTCGATTCTGAAGGCCTGATCCGGCTGGCGGAACCGCTCGTTCCGCAAGCCCCTTCTCTCAAGCCCGCGCCGCGCAAACGGTGCGGGCTTTTTGCATTGAGGGGATGCCGAATTTTTTCGTAACAAGGTCAATACTCGGTTAAGCAAATGGCTCTAATGTCTCTGCAAAGATGTTGTGCGTTGCAAGGCCAAATCGAGAATGTGGACACGTCACCATAAGAACCGTAAATTTGGACGCCTGGTCCTTCCTGCCGTTACCATCGCCTTTATCGGCTATTTCGGCTATCACAGCATTCATGGCGATTATGGATTGAAGGCCGGTGAGCATTTCGATGTGGTGCGGGCCGAGCGCAGCAAGGAACTGGCAGCGCTCATTCACGACCGCAAAAAGCTGGAAACTCAAGTAAAACTGCTCAGCGACGGCTCGCTTGAACGCGATATGATCGATGAAAAAGCCCGCTATCAGCTGAATATGTCTCGTCCTGATGAGATCGTGATTTTCAATCGCTAGTGTGGATCACATCTTTGGAGACAATGCCCGTGATATTTAGGGGATTGTTGATTAACTGAAATCAAGTTAATCGCAAAAAATTATTAAAAATCTGGTGTTTATACGGAATGGAAGGCATGCATTTAATGCATTGCGGCCTGTCCCATTCTTGCATATGGTGTGTGCCAATCAAAAACCCTTACACAACTCAGGGAGGGATGAATGGCACCGCGCAAAAACGCGACTGCTTCAGGCCGCAAACCGGCAGCAAAGCCTGTAAAAGGTGATTTCGCTGTGGGGACGATTGAAGAATTCGACCGCGAAAAGGAACTGAAAGCCTATCGCGAAATGCTTCTGATCCGCCGCTTCGAGGAAAAGGCCGGTCAGCTTTACGGCATGGGTTTCATCGGCGGTTTCTGTCACCTCTACATTGGCCAGGAAGCTGTCGTTGTCGGCATGCAGATGGCGCTGAAGCTCGGTGACCAGGTTATTACCGGTTATCGTGACCACGGCCATATGCTGGCTTGCGGCATGAGCGCACGCGGTGTGATGGCCGAACTGACCGGACGTCGCGGCGGCTTGTCGAAGGGCAAGGGCGGCTCCATGCACATGTTCTCCAAGGAGAAGCATTTCTACGGCGGCCACGGCATCGTCGGTGCTCAGGTGTCGCTCGGCACGGGTCTGGCCTTCGCCAACAAGTATCGCGGCAATGACAATGTCTCTCTCGCCTATTTCGGCGATGGCGCGGCCAACCAGGGCCAGGTCTATGAGAGCTTCAACATGGCGCGCCTGTGGAACCTGCCGGTGATCTATGTGATCGAGAACAACCGTTATGCCATGGGGACATCCGTTGCCCGCGCCTCGGCGCAGACGGATTTCTCCCAGCGCGGCGTGTCCTTCAACATCCCTGGCTTCAAGGTGGATGGCATGGATGTGCGCGCCGTCAAGGCGGCTGCCGTGCAGGCGGTCGAGCATTGCCGCGCCGGCAAGGGCCCGGTCATCCTCGAAATGGAAACCTATCGCTACCGCGGTCACTCCATGTCCGACCCGGCCAAATACCGCTCCAAGGATGAAGTGCAGAAAATGCGCTCCGAGCATGACCCGATCGAACAGGTCCGGCTGCGTCTCCTGGAAAAGGGTTGGGCCAGCGAAGACGATCTCAAGCTGATCGACAAGGACGTGCGCGATATCGTCGCCGACAGCGCCGATTTTGCCCAAGCCGATCCGGAGCCGGATGCATCCGAGCTCTACACCGACATCCTGTTGTAAGCGAGAGGGAGGGTTAGCCCATGCCAATCAATATTCTCATGCCCGCCCTGTCTCCGACAATGGAGGAAGGCACGCTGTCCAAATGGCTGAAAGCCGAAGGCGATAGCGTCAAGTCCGGCGATGTGATCGCCGAAATCGAAACCGACAAGGCAACCATGGAAGTGGAAGCCGTGGATGAAGGCGTGATCGGCAAGCTGCTGATCGAAGCCGGAACCCAGAATGTCAAGGTCAACACGCCGATTGCCGTGCTGTTGCAGGATGGCGAAAGCGCGTCCGACGTTTCGGCTCCCAAGGCTGAAAGCGCAGCGGCACCTGCCGTGCCGCAGGAAGAAAAGCCGACCGAGACCGGTTCTGCTTCTGCGCCTGTTCCGGCCCAGCCGATTTCCAGCGCTGCCAGCGATCCGTCCATTCCGGCCGGAACGGAAATGGTGTCGATGACAGTGCGTGAAGCGCTGCGCGAAGCCATGGCCGAAGAAATGCGCGCCAATGACGATGTGTTCATCATTGGTGAGGAAGTGGCGGAATATCAGGGTGCCTACAAGATCACCCAGGGTCTGCTTGCCGAATTCGGCGACCGTCGCGTGGTCGATACGCCGATCACCGAGCATGGTTTTGCCGGTGTGGCCGTGGGTGCCGCCATGGCAGGCCTGCGTCCAATCGTCGAGTTCATGACCTTCAATTTCGCCATGCAGGCGATTGACCAGATCATTAACTCGGCTGCCAAGACGCTCTACATGTCCGGCGGTCAGATGGGCGCGCCTATCGTGTTCCGTGGCCCGAACGGCGCTGCGGCCCGCGTTGGTGCCCAGCACAGCCAGGACTATGCTGCATGGTATAGCCAGATCCCCGGCCTGAAGGTGATTTCGCCTTACACGGCAGCCGATGCCAAGGGCCTGCTGAAAGCCGCGATCCGCGATCCGAACCCGGTGGTCTTCCTCGAAAACGAAATTCTCTACGGTCACAGCTTTGATGTGCCGAAGCTGGATGATTTCGTGCTGCCGATTGGCAAGGCACGCATTCACAAGTCCGGCAAGGATGTCACCGTCGTGTCCTGGAGCATTGGCATGACCTATGCGACCAAGGCGGTGGAAGAGCTCACCAAGGTTGGCATCGATGTCGAACTGATCGACCTGCGCACCATCCGTCCGATGGATCTGCCGACGGTAATCGAATCGGTCAAGAAGACCGGTCGTCTGGTCGTGGTGGAAGAAGGCTATCCGCAGTCGTCCGTGGGCGATTTCGTGGCCAACCGCATTCAGCGCGAAGCCTTCGATTACCTCGATGCGCCTGTTGTGACGGTTGCTGGCAAGGATGTTCCGATGCCTTACGCGGCCAACCTTGAAAAGCTCGCTCTGCCGAATGTCGGCGAAGTGGTCCAGGCCGTTAAATCCGTCTGCTACAAATAAGGGGAGGCGAGGCATATGCCGATCAATATCACCATGCCGGCCCTCTCTCCCACGATGGAAGAGGGCAATCTGGCCAAGTGGCTGGTCAAGGAAGGCGATACCGTCAAGTCCGGCGACGTGATCGCCGAGATTGAAACCGATAAGGCAACCATGGAAGTGGAAGCGGTCGATGAAGGTGTCGTTGCCAAGATCGTCGTTGCCGCTGGCACCGAAGGCGTCAAGGTCAATGCGCTGATCGCCATTCTCGCCGCTGAAGGCGAGGATGTGTCGGCTGCTGCGGCTGGTGGCGGTGCAGCCGCTCCGGCGAAGGCTGAGGCACCCAAGGCCGACGCTCCAAAGGCCGACGCTCCGAAGGCTGAAGCACCTGCTGCAAAGGCAGATGCTCCTGCTGCTGCCCCTCAGTCCGCTGCTCCAACAGCCGCCTCCGGCGACCGTGTATTCTCCTCGCCGCTCGCCCGTCGTCTCGCCAAGGAAGCCGGCCTTGATCTCAAGGCGATTTCCGGTACCGGTCCGAAGGGCCGGGTGGTCAAGAGCGACGTTGAAAAGGCTGTCAGCACCGGTGGTGCTAAGCCTGCTGCCGCTCCGGCGGCGTCTGGCGCTGCCCCTGCTCCGGCGCTGGCCAAGGGCATGTCTGACGATGCCGTGCTCAAGCTGTTTGCCGAAGGTTCCTACGAGCTTGTGCCGCATGACGGCATGCGCAAGACCATCGCCAAGCGCTTGCAGGAATCGAAGCAAACCATTCCGCATTTCTACGTCTCCGTGGATTGCGAATTGGATGCCCTGCTGGCCCTTCGCGCCCAGCTCAACACCGCCGCTCCCGAAAAAGATGGCAAGCCGGTCTACAAGCTCTCGGTCAACGATATGGTCATCAAGGCCATGGCGCTGGCGCTGCGCGATGTACCGGATGCCAACGTTTCCTGGACCGACACCAACATGGTCAAGCACAAGCATGCCGATGTCGGCGTGGCTGTGTCGATCCCCGGCGGCCTGATCACCCCGATCATCCGTCAGGCGGAGCTGAAGAGCCTGTCCGCCATTTCCAACGAAATGAAGGATCTGGGCGCACGCGCCAAGAGCCGCAAGCTGAAGCCTGAGGAATATCAGGGCGGCACAACAGCGGTCTCCAACATGGGCATGATGGGCGTCAAGAACTTCGCCGCCGTGGTCAACCCGCCGCATGCGACCATTCTGGCAGTCGGCGCTGGTGAAGAGCGCGTTGTCGTGAAAAAGGGCGAAATGAAAATCGCCAATGTCATGACCGTCACGCTGTCCACCGACCACCGCGCAGTCGATGGAGCCTTGGGTGCCGAACTTCTCGGTGCGTTCAAACGCTACATCGAAAACCCGATGGGCATGCTGGTGTAAAAGGCCTCAAGAGGATGGTGGCAGATAACCTGATGTCTCGAAGGCAGTCGATGAAGAGGTGTCTACGGACAAGCTTCTATGCAACGATTGTTGGCGTTATCTCAGGTTTTCTCGCCTTCATTCTCTATTTGGGAAGCATATCTCCAAGGGGAGGTGAAGGTAGTAACCCTCCTCCCCCTCAGGACCTGTTTCTGGTGTGTTTCAATTTGCTGCCAATGGCTGCTGTTGCATATGTCGTATCTTTTGCGTCGCTTCGTTTTAGCATTGGTGTCTTTCATCTCTCGATGACAGTGCTTTTTGTGGCGTTTGTTGTTGGTTTGACTGCGTTGCTTTTCGGATCTTTTGAGGCGGCAGCTTTCCGCGAAGACCTTCCGTATTTATTAGCAATGCTTATTTCCGGAACGGTACTACTTTTTAGTCACTGGGGTTTTGTCGCTTACAAAGGCCGTCAGGGAGGGTTCAATAGATGAAAACCGTTCTCGCATACGGCGACAGTCTGACCTGGGGATACGACCCAGTCGCCCTTGGCCGTCACGCCCATGAGGACCGCTGGACCAGCGTGTTGCAAAAGGCGCTTGGCCATGGCGTTCGGGTGATTGCCGAGGGTTTGAACGGGCGCACGACGGCCTATGATGATCATCTGGCGGATTGCGACCGCAATGGCGTGAGGCTGTTGCCGAGTATTCTTGAAACCCACAAGCCGCTGGATCTGGTGATCCTGATGTTGGGTACCAATGATTTGAAGCGGGGCATTCAGGGAACGGCGATTGGGGCGACGGCTGGCATCAAGCGGTTGGTCAAGCTGGTCCATCAGCATGACTGGGGTTTTGATTTCGAAGGCCCGGATGTGCTGATTGTCTCGCCTCCGCCGATCCGCGAAACCGCCAATGTGATGTTCGGAGCGATGTTCAATCATTCCATCGAGGAAGGTGGAATGCTGGCCAGCATGTACCGCGATGCGGCGGATGAGTTGGGCTGCGGCTTTTTCGATGCCGGTTCGGTGGCCAAGACCACGCCGCTGGATGGCATTCATCTCGATGCTGACAATACCCGCGCCATCGGGCGCGGTCTGGAGCCGGTGGTGCGGATGATGCTGGGCCTGTGAGGGTAAGGCGGTGACAGTAACACGGGTTGATTGGAATCAATGAATGACCATGTGGCGGGTTTAAAATGATCTTGCAACCTTGAAAGGGGGAAAAGATCATGTCCAGCACTCCACATGAACTGGCAGAGGAATTTCCGGAATTTGTGACTCTGATGCGGCATTTGAAGGAAACGGACGGTCATTTCGTCCGGCTTTTCGATGCCTATCACGAGATCAACCGGCAGGTTCACCGCGCTGAAACAAATATAGAGCCGCTTGACGACTTCCATATGGAAGACCTCAGGAAGAAGCGGATGCGGCTCAAGGACGAAATTTACGGGATGCTGGTTCGTCACGAACCGGAGGCCGAGACACCGGCATTATAAAGCCAGTTGCGCTTCCAGTCCCGTCAAGGGTTGGGCCGAGAGGCGCAACCCCAAGGAAACCGAGGAGTGGAAGCGCCCATGTCGAATGCTTATGACGTCATCATCATCGGGTCCGGCCCTGGCGGCTATGTGACTGCGATCCGTGCAGCCCAGCTTGGCCTGAAAATCGCCATTGTCGAGCGCGAGCATCTTGGCGGCATCTGCCTCAATTGGGGCTGTATCCCCACCAAGGCGCTGCTGCGGTCGGCGGAAATTCTCGATCACGCCAATCACGCCAAGAGCTACGGCCTGACGCTGAACGGCACCATGACCGCCGATGTGAAAGACGTTGTTGCCCGGTCGCGCGGCGTATCGGCCCGCCTCAACGGCGGCGTTGCCTATCTGATGAAGAAGAACAAGATCGATGTGATCTGGGGTGAAGCCAAGCTCACCAAGCCAAACGAAATCGTTGTCGGCGCATCGTCCAAGCCCGCCGTGCAGCCGCAAAACCCGGTTCCCAAGGGTGTGCTGGGTGAGGGGACGTATACGGCCAAGCATATCATCGTTGCGACTGGCGCACGCCCCCGCGCGCTGCCGGGCATTGAGCCGGATGGCAAGCTGATCTGGACCTATTTTGAGGCGATGAAGCCTGATTTCATGCCGAAATCCATCGTCGTTATGGGCTCGGGCGCTATCGGCATTGAATTTGCGTCCTTCTATCGCTCGATGGGTGTCGATGTCACCGTGGTTGAGCTGATGGCCAATATCATGCCGGTCGAGGACGTGGAAATCTCCACCATCGCCCGCAAGGCGCTGGAAAAGCGTGGGCTGAAGATCATCACCGAGGCCAAGGTTTCCAAGGTCGAAAAGGGTGCCAATTCCATCACCGCTCATGTCGAGACCAAGGATGGCAAGGTGCAGCAGATTACTGCTGACCGGTTGATCTCGGCTGTCGGCGTGCAGGGCAATATCGAAAATCTCGGTCTGGAAGCTTTGGGCGTCAAGACGGATCGCGGTTGCATCGTCATCGACGGCTATGGCAAGACCAATGTGCCCGGCCTCTATGCCATCGGCGATGTTGCCGGTCCGCCAATGCTGGCCCACAAGGCCGAACATGAAGGCGTTGTTTGCATCGAGAAGATCGCCGGTCTGCCGCATGTTCATCCCATGAACAAGTCTCTGATCCCTGGCTGCACCTATTGCAATCCGCAGGTCGCCTCCGTCGGTCTCACCGAAGCCAAGGCCAAGGCCGAGGGCCGCGAGATCCGCGTTGGTCGCTACAATTTCAACGCCAATGGCAAGGCCATCGCGCTTGGCGAAGACAATGGCATGATCAAGACGATCTTCGACAAGAAGACCGGCGAATTGATCGGCGCGCATATGGTCGGCGCGGAAGTGACCGAACTGATCCAGGGCTTCGTGGTCGCCATGAACCTGGAGACGACAGAAGAAGAGCTGATGCACACCATCTTCCCGCATCCGACCCTGTCGGAAATGATGAAGGAAAGCGTGCTCGACGCCTACGGCAAAGTGCTGAACGCCTAATCCTTGGAAAGAAGGCATGACATTGCGAGATATTGCTCGGCTCGCTATATAGGGGCCGGGCGAGCCCGCTAGCGGGGCGGGCAACAGAGGATAGACGATGGAAAATGTGGGCTGGTTGACGGCGATCTTCGTGGGTGGTCTGGCCGGATGGCTGGCAGGCAAGTTGATGGACATGCGCTTTGGCATTTTCATGAACATCGTCATCGGCATTATCGGCTCGGTCATCGCCAATGCCATCTTCCGGCGCTTTGACATTTTCGTCGCCAGCGATTGGGTTGGCTATCTGATTACCAGCTTTATCGGTGCCTGCATTCTGCTGTTCGTTGCCAAGCTGGTGCGGAAATAAATACTTAAAAGCCGCTCATCGGCGGCAAAGGAAACACGATGGTTACCATCCTCGATAGAACCAAGCCGGACGACAAGCGTATCCGCCACCCGGAAAAGGCTCACAAGCCGGATACCGAAGTGCTGCGCAAGCCGGAATGGATCCGGGTGAAGGCTCCGACCTCCAAGGGCTATCAGGAAACTCGCGAACTGGTGCGCTCCCACAAGCTGGTCACTGTTTGCGAAGAAGCCGGCTGCCCGAATATCGGCGAGTGCTGGGAAAAGAAGCACGCCACCTTCATGATCATGGGTGAGATTTGCACCCGCGCCTGCGCCTTCTGCAATGTGGCGACCGGCAAGCCGAATGCGCTTGACCGCGAAGAGCCTGCCAATGTGGCCAAGGCCGTGCGCCAGATGGGCTTGTCGCATGTGGTCATCACGTCCGTGGACCGCGACGACCTGGCCGATGGCGGCGCTGAGCATTTCGAACAGGTGATCTGGGCGATCCGCGAAGCTTCGCCCGCCACGACCATCGAAATCCTGACGCCTGACTTTTTGAAAAAGCCCGGCGCGCTGGAGCGTGTCGTTGCTGCAAAGCCAGACGTCTTCAACCACAATATGGAAACCGTTCCAGGCAATTACCTGACCGTGCGTCCGGGCGCCCGCTACTTCCACTCGGTGCGGCTGTTGCAGCGGGTCAAGGAACTCGATCCGACAATGTTCACCAAATCCGGCATCATGGTCGGCCTTGGCGAAGAGCGCAACGAAGTGCTGCAATTGATGGATGACCTGCGCACTGCGGATGTGGATTTCCTGACCATCGGCCAATATCTCCAGCCGACCCGCAAGCACCATAAGGTGGAACGCTTCGTGACGCCGGAAGAATTCAAGTCCTATGAGGATATCGCCTATACCAAGGGCTTCCTGATGGTTGCTTCCAGCCCGCTCACCCGCTCCTCCCACCATGCCGGTGACGATTTTGCCCGGCTGAAGGCCAACCGCGAAAAGAAGCTGCTGGCGGCTGCGGAGTAACACGCCTCAGGGTAAAGGATGGGTCATTTGGCGAGCGTGAGGCGGTTCAGGATCTCGCTCAGGATTGCCGGTGATGATCTTGATCCAGATGAAGTCAGCAGCCTTCTGGGCGTTGCGCCGTGTTTTGCCTATCGTAAGGGAGATCAGTGGAAAACTCCGAAAGGTAATCCGCTGATTGGCAGAACCGGCCTTTGGACTTTTCATGTCGATGACTTCGAAACGGATGATTTTGAAGAGGCGATTTTCGACCTCCTGTCGAGAATACCGGTAACTCCTGACGTGTTTCGGACGCTTGCGTGTAGGTTCAAGACAGAGCTTTTTTGCGGTCTCTTTCTTGATGAGTATAATGCAGGCTTGGGACTATCGCCGGCTGTCATGAAGCTGTTGGCTCAGCATGAAATATCCCTTGATCTCGATATCTACTCCTTTTCCGGCTCGGATGAGGGAAACTGAGAGCGGCGGCATGGTTTTTTACGTCGAAGATTTCAATGCTGCTGCTGTTATGTGTCGGGATGCCAAGCGCATCTGCGTGGTCGGCTGCTCCGGCAGCGGCAAGAGTACGCTGTCGCAAATTCTGTGTCAGCGGCTGGGCCTCGATTATATCTCCATGGATCGCGACGTCTTCTGGCTACCTGGTTGGAAGCTACGGCCCAGGCCGGAAGCGATTGAACTGATGCAACAGTTTGTCGCCGGTGAGCGGTGGATTATCGACGGCAACAGCCCCGGCACGCTTCCGGCTCGGCTGGCGCGTGCCGATATGGTCATCTGGATGCGTCCGCCGCGCCGTGTTTCGATCTACGGTGTTCTGTCGCGTTGGCTGAAACATCGCGGGACAGTCAGGCCAGAGATGGCGCCGGGATGTCCTGAAAAGATCGATTGGCCGTTTCTTCAATATGTCTGGAATTTTGAGGCGCGCGAAGTACCGCAATTTCAGACACAGTTTGAAAATGCGCGGGCCGGTCTGCCGGTCGTCGTTCTCAGGTCGCACCGGCAGACAAACGAGTTTTTAACGGCTTTAGGCGGGTAATAACGGAGGTAGACATGGTGCGTTACGTGGATATGTCCGCCGCCGCCGATCTTCTTGGCCGCAGCAACAGGATCATGGTCGTCGGTTGTTCGGGAGGTGGCAAAACCACGTTGTCGCAAAAGCTCGCGTCTCGCTTTGATCTCGACTATCAATCGATTGATCGCGATGTCCGTTGGCTTCCCGGTTGGCGAGAAAGAGACAGACAGGCTCAGCGAGACATTATTGCTGAACTGGTCTCACATGAACGTTGGGTCATGGACGGAAGTAGCCCCTCGACGTTCGATTTGCGATTACCTCGGACAGATCTGGTGATCTGGGTAAAAATGTCTCGGGTGGCTTGCCTTCGCGGCATCGCCGGGCGCGTCTGGCGTAACTATGGCAAAGTCCGCATTGCCATGGCCGAAGGCTGCGAAGAGCCGTTGCCTGATCGGGAATTCCTTTCTTACATCTGGAATTTCGAGCGCAAGCACGCACCGATCTTCATCCGCAATTTCGACCTTCATGGCCCGGACGTTCCGGTTCTGGTGCTGAAATCCCGCCGAGAGGTCAAGCGTCTTCTCGACCTCGTCGGCGCTTCGGATTAGGGCGCTTCTTCCGATTTTTATGCCGCAAACGCTGCCGCCGGTTGCCTGCGGCTGGAGAGGATCAGCAAAGTCACGGCGGAAACGGCGGACGCTCCCATGATATACCATGCTACGGACGCGGCGCTGCCGGTCGTTGCCACCAGCCAAGAGGTGATGATCGGGGTCATTGCGCTGCCCAGCACGCCAGCCAGCATGTAGCAGATCGACAGGCCGGTATAGCGCATGCCGGTCTCAAACAGTTCTGACAGAAAGGTGGCAATCGGTCCGAAATTGGCGGCAAAGGCGGTCATCATCAGCAGGAAGCCTAAAAGCACGCCCGGCAAACCACCGTGGTCCATCAGCCAGAACATGGGGAAGGCAAACAGGATTTCCGCAAAGATCCCGGCGAGAATGACATTCCGGCGGCCGACCCGGTCCGAAAGTGCGCCAAACATCGGCAGAAGCACAACACAGACCGCGCAGGCGATCAGGATCATCGCCAAGACCTGCTGTTTGGGAAAGTGCAGCGTCTGCGTGCCGTAGGACAGGCCGAATACCGCGATCAGATTGAAAGACGAGCCGATGGATAGGGTGGCGAAGCCGCCAAGCAGAACCTTTGCCCAATGCCGCCGCAACAGATCGGCGAGCGGCAGGCGCTGCGTCTCTGCCTGCTGTCTGTGACGGGCAAATGCTGGCGTTTCGCTCACCGACATGCGCACGTAGAACCCGATGGCGACGAGCACAATACTGATCAAAAACGCTACTCGCCAACCCCAGAGCAGGAAGCTCTGTTCCGAGAGGACCGAGGATAAGACCAGGAAGGCGGAATTGGCCAGAAACGTACCGGCGGGAACGCCGATCTGCACCCAGGACCCGTAAAGCCCACGCTTGTTTTGCGGTGCATGCTCTACCGCCAGAAGCACGGCTCCACCCCATTCGCCACCCAGCGCCAGCCCTTGCAAAAGCCGCAGCACGACGAGGAGAACAGGTGCCCATACCCCGAGGGTTTGATAGCCGGGCAGCAGGCCGATGGCGAATGTGGCAAGACCCATCAGGCTCAACGATAGCATCAATGTCGATTTTCGCCCCAGCCTGTCGCCGAAATGGCCGAAAAGCGCCGCTCCCACCATGCGTGACAGATAGGCGGATGCGAAGGTGCTGAAAGCCAGCAGCGTACCCCCCAGCGGATCGACACTGGGAAAGAACACTTTATTGAACACCAGAGCCGAGGCGGTGGCGAAAATGAACAGGTCGTACCACTCGATAGTGGTGCCGATCACGCTGGCCAGCATGATCTTGCGCAGTTCCTTGCCTTGAAGAGGCTTGGGGGTGGCTGTGTTGTCATTGGTCGAGGGAGCGGCCATTGGCGGTTCCTTGCTAAAATAATTCGATTCTAAAACAGCTTAGCGACTTTTTGACTTTGAATGAGGGAAGGCTAGCACCTCAGGTGAGACCTTGCCAGCAACCGGAAATTTTGGTTTCAAATTGCTGTGAGTTTTTATCAGGATGTTATGTCGCGCTGCGGTTTTGAGGAATTTCCCTGTAAATTTTCCAAACCACAGGCGTGACTTCTTGATCTTGCCGTTGCGCAGGATTAAGTGCGGCTTATGCCGAAGTTTGAAACCCGCCGTATTGTCCAGCACTCAGCCGATCGCATGTATGAGCTCGTCGCCGATGTCGAGCGCTATCCCGAATTCGTGCCGCTTTGCGAGGAACTTGCCGTGCAATCGCGCAAGGAGCGCGATGGCAAGACTTTGCTGATCGCCAATATGACCGTGGGTTACAAGGCGATCCGCGAAACCTTCGTTTCGCAAGTGCTACTGAAGCCGGACGAGCGGGCTATCGATGTCAAATATCTGGAAGGCCCGTTCAAATATCTCGACAACCGCTGGCGTTTCGAAGACCTCGGCGATGGCACCTGCGCGGTGAATTTCTACATCGATTACGAGTTCAAAAGCATGATTCTCGGTGCCCTGATGGGCTCGATGTTCGACCGGGCGTTCCGGATGTTTTCCGAGGCCTTCGAGACCCGGGCCAATAAGGTTTATGGCAGCGCTTGAGTGTCAGCGTTAATCCTGAAGACTACCAGGCTTGGATCAAGCCGGACGTTTGCTGGATTTTCAGTCGCATCACTATGCGATAAGTGAGCGCCTTTCGATGTAGTGGCCATAAAGTGTCGTCAGCATCGACAGGATAATGACGGTCTGCAAATAAACGGCAATGTTTTGCCAAGCCAGTGCAATGATAAACGGAATATCCGGCATCAAGTAATTTGCAGCACTAAAAGCCAATGTTAACAGGATCATCACAACGCTTAGTCCAGCAAACACTTTGGTTTCGCCACTGGTGATTCGCCATGTTTCGAGCATGGATGTTGATTTTCCGAGTGCGGCCCCTGGCAGGAGAGTCGATAGCCGTAAAATAATTATGAATGCTGCAATAAAGATCAGTGCCAAAAGAATAAAAATCAGTGTAACTGGTTCTGTGTTTGGTGATTTGTATAACATTGAGAGGATGATAATAGGTAAAATAATCGGCAATACCAACAGAAAAGCAGGAAGAGTGACAAGAATGCCTTTTAAGAAATATGCTGATATTCGCTTGCCACGAAATTTAGGTGGAATACTCGGAATCTCATTCAGCAACACATAACGGTGCCAAGTAATGGCGACCCAAAGGCCCAGGATTAGTTTGATGAAAGCCGCGGCGTAAATCTCCAGAAGTTTTTCTCCGTGATAGGTCGATGCAATCCATTGAATCTGATGTCTGACGTCATCGACGGAAAGAAAGATGATTTCTCGCGATACAAACGCATCCAGTGCCAAACTGAGTAGCAGCGCCGGGAGAACAATGCGCAGCACCGTTTTCCAATTCCCGATCAATTGCTTTATCGAATGCTTGAAAATACGCCAGGATTTCATCGATCGTTTCCCGTTGAAATGTTGTGAAATACAACAACATTAGTATTGAGAAAAGCGTAGGACTCTTTCAGATTTCAAACAACATGCCGAGTGCCGTTCTAGCGGTCTCCAAGCGAATATTTTCCCGTCCGATATCGGTGTAACACATCTCAAGATGCTGGATTTTGCCAGTGCGCGTCATAGCTGCGAGATGAACAAGCCCTACGGGTTTTTCCAGTGATCCACCGCCCGGCCCAGCGATACCGGTCACGGCAACCGAAACGGAGGTGCCTGAACGGTAGAGGGCGCCGTGGGCCATGGCGAGCGCCGTTTGGCGCGACACGGCACCATAGGTTTCCAGCGTTAGCGATGGCACGCCCAGCATGTCCATCTTCGCCTGGTTGGAATAGGTGACGTAGCCGCGATCTACCACGGCGGATGATCCGGCGATTTCGGTCAGCAGACCGGCGATCAGCCCGCCGGTGCAGGATTCGGCGGTGGCGATGGTCAGGCCGCGTTTCGCGAACTCTTCAATGATGGTCCGGGCGGCCGTTTCCAGATCGTCAGGAAACAGGCTCATTGCGGCTTTCCCTGAAAAACCACAGTCGCTGTGGCAATGGCTGCAATACCTTCGCCCCGGCCGACAAAGCCGATTTTCTCGTTGGTCGTGGCTTTGACCGAGCAGCGGTCCAGCGCAATGCCGAGAATCTCGGAGAGTTTTTCGCGCATGATCTGGCGATGCGGGCCGATTTTCGGTGCTTCAGCGATCAGCGAAATATCGGCATTCATGATTGTGCCGCCCGCATCACGCACGATGTTTGCGGCATGTTCCAGAAAGAGCCGGGATGCGGCACCGCGCCATTGCGGGTCTGATGGCGGGAAGTGGTCGCCGATATCGCCGGCGCCGCAGGTGGCCAGCAGCGCATCGGTCAGCGCATGCAGGGCGACATCGGCATCGGAATGGCCGCTCAAGGCCTGGTCATGGGCAATGAAAATGCCGCAAAGCGTCACGCCATCGCCCGGCACCAGTTGGTGGACATCATAGCCATTGCCGGTGCGCACATCGGGCAAAGCTTTATGAGAGAGGCGGGCATCGGCCATTTCAAGATCCCGTTTCACGGTCAGTTTTACATTGTCAGGCGAGCCTTCCACCAGATGGACAGTGAGTCCAGCCCATTCGGCGATGGCGGCGTCATCGGTGAAATCCTCTCGTCCAGCGCTTGCGGCGTCTTCGTGAGCAGCCAGTATTTTAGCAAAGTGGAAGCTCTGCGGTGTTTGTGCTGCAAAAAGTCCGCTGCGCGCCACAGTACCAACGACTCGCGCACCCTCATCGCCACGTTTAAGCGTATCGGTCACCGGGATGGCGGGCAAGACGGCATCGGCACCGTCGTCAAGCCGGGTGATAATCCGTTGCAGCATTGGCTGATCGAAAAACGGTCGCACCGCGTCATGGATCAGCACGTAATCCGGCTTTTGATCCTGCAAGGCTTTCAACCCAGCCAGAACCGATTGCTGCCGGGTTTTGCCGCCGTGGGTGATGGTCAGCGAGGCATCGAGCTGCGGATAAGGGGCAAGGGCATTGGCCAGCAAGGCCTCGTCATCGGGATGAATGACGACGATCAGGGTCGCCTGCGGGAGAAGATCTGCGAAGCCTTGCAGGCTATGGACAATAACAGGCTTTCCGCCGATCCGCCGGTATTGCTTCGGTCCCTCGCTGGAGGCACCAGCGCGCTCTCCCCGGCCTGCCGCGACCAATATCACCGCTGTTGACCTTGCCCCGTCCGCTTGAATATGCACCATGTCATTCCAGTGTTTGAAACAGATTTCCGCCTGTCTATCGGTGCGGTCAAAAGTTTTCCAGCATTTGCCCGAAAAATTGTCGGTATCGCTTGGAAAGAGCTTGGCAATGATCTTTTTTATGTCTAAAAATCGGGCAAATTAGTATCTTGCCCGAAAGTTAGACATTTGCAGCAACCGGATCTCCAGACAGGGTTTAGCATTGCCTCGGTTGCCATTCGCAACCGCGTCGTGCTTGCGCCGATGTCCGGCGTCACCGACCTGCCATTTCGGCAATTGGCCTTTCGCCATGGGGCGGGGCTGGTCGTGACGGAAATGGTTGCCAGCCGCGAACTTGTGTTTAACGCGGCGGAAAGCTGGTCGCGGCTGAAGGGTGCGGGCCTCACGCCACACATGGTGCAATTGGCCGGGCGCGATCCGCATTGGATGGCGGAGGCCGCGAAAATTGCCGAGGCCAATGGCGCCGATATTATCGACATCAATATGGGCTGTCCCGCCAAGAAAGTCATCGGCGGCTATGCGGGATCGGCGCTGATGCGCGAGCCGGAGATTGCGCTGGCAATGATTGAGGCGACGGTCAAGGCCGTTTCCATACCCGTCACCGTCAAGATGCGGCTTGGCTGGGATTCCGATTCGATCAACGCGCCGGACCTGTCGCGCCGCGCGCAGGATGCCGGTGTGCAGGCAATCACTGTGCATGGTCGCACCCGTATGCAGTTTTACGAAGGCCGGGCCGATTGGGATGCGATTGCCGCTGTGCGTGATGCGATTTCCATTCCGTTGATTGCCAATGGTGATATCGACACCCTTGGCGATGCGCAGGAAATCCTGCGTAGGTCTGGTGCCGATGCGATTATGCTGGGGCGCGCCTGCCAAGGCCGGCCCTGGCATGCGGGTGTGCTGGCTGGCCACGCGCCGCCAAGCGCGGACGATATTCCAGCGATTGCCGTCGCCCATTACCGCGCGATGCTGGATCATTACGGCGCACATGTCGGCGTTCGCCATGCGCGAAAGCATGTCGGCTGGTATCTGGAGCGGCATGGGGTGCAGCTTGATCCTGCCGAAAAGACTGCGCTTATGACATCGAAAGATCCCGACCATGTCGCCGACCGCCTGTTTGCGGCGCTGGCTGGGGCGGCACCAAACCCGCTTGAGGAGGCCGCATGAGCAGTGAACCGAAACCCGGCGATAGCAACATACTGGCCATGGCCGTGCTCAACGCCATCCAGAACCCGGTGGTCATGGTCAATGGCGAGGGACATATCGTTTTTGCCAATTGGGAGGCCGAGGCGTTTTTCGGCGCCAGCGCCAGCCATCTCGCCCGCCACAAGATTTCCACCTTCATTCCGTTCGGCAGCCCGCTGCTGGAACTGATCGATCAGGTGCGGGAGCGGCGGGCACCGGTCAATGAATACCGTGTCGATCTCAGTTCCCCCCGGCTTGGCCAGGACAAGCTGGTGGATCTCTACGTTGCACCGGTCACTGTCGAGCCGGGCGCTGTCGTTGTGGTGTTTCAGGAACGCTCGATGGCCGACAAGATCGATCGTCAGCTCACCCACCGCGCCGCAGCCCGGTCCGTTACCGGCCTTGCCTCGATGCTAGCCCATGAAATCAAGAACCCGCTGTCAGGCATTCGTGGTGCTGCGCAATTGCTGGAAAGCTCCGTGCCTCCAGAGGATCGCAGCCTGACCCGGCTGATCTGCGACGAGACCGACCGGATCGTCTCGCTGGTGGATCGTATGGAGATCTTTTCCGACGAACGACCTGTGGACCGCACATCGATCAATATCCATTCGGTGCTGGACCATGTGAAGGCCATTGCCCAGGCAGGCTTTGCCCGGCATCTGAAGATCACCGAGAGCTACGATCCGTCGCTGCCGCCGGTGTTTGCCAACCGGGATCAATTGGTGCAGGTGTTTTTGAACTTGATCAAGAATGCCGCCGAGGCGGTGGGCGACCGGGCCGACGGCGAAATCCAGCTGACCACGGCCTATCGCCCCGGCATAAGGCTGTCGGTTGCCGGATCGCGGGAAAAGATCTCGCTGCCGCTGGAATTCTGCGTTGCCGATAATGGTCCGGGCGTGCCTTCCGACCTTCTGCCGCATCTGTTTGATCCGTTCATTACCACCAAGACCAACGGATCTGGCCTGGGCCTTGCCCTGGTGGCGAAGATCATCGGCGGCCATGGCGGTATTGTTGAATGCGACAGTCAGGGCAACCGGACACTATTCCGCGTGTTGATGCCGGTTTCCAAGGAAACGGTTGATGACGACGCTCCCTTTGCGAAATCCGTGGGAAGATCAAGATGACAGCCACTATCCTTGTTGCCGATGACGATGCTGCGATCCGCACCGTTTTGAACCAGGCGCTGAGCCGTGCTGGTTACGATGTGCGCATCACGTCGAATGCCGCAACCCTGTGGCGCTGGATTTCAGCCGGTGAGGGCGATCTTGTCGTCACCGACGTGGTCATGCCGGACGAAAACGCCTTCGATCTCCTGCCGCGCATCAAGAAGGCCCGGCCCGACCTGCCCGTTTTGGTGATGAGCGCTCAGAACACCTTTATGACCGCCATCCGCGCTTCGGAAAAGGGCGCCTATGACTACCTGCCCAAGCCCTTCGACCTGACCGAACTGATCGCCATCATCGGCCGGGCGCTGGCCGAGCCGAAGAAAAAGCCGGCAAGGCTTGGCGATGACATGCAGGACGGCATGCCGCTGGTTGGCCGTTCCGCCGCCATGCAGGAAATCTACCGGGTTCTGGCCCGGCTAATGCAGACCGATCTGACGCTGATGATCACTGGCGAATCCGGTACGGGCAAGGAATTGGTCGCCAAGGCGCTGCATGATTATGGCAAACGCCGTAATGGTCCCTTCGTGGCGATCAACATGGCGGCCATTCCGCGTGACCTGATCGAATCGGAACTGTTCGGCCATGAAAAGGGAGCCTTTACCGGTGCGCAGAACCGCTCAACCGGGCGTTTCGAGCAGGCCGAGGGCGGTACGCTGTTTCTGGACGAGATTGGCGATATGCCGATGGATGCCCAGACCCGGCTCCTGCGTGTTCTACAGCAGGGTGAATATACCACGGTCGGCGGGCGCACGCCGATCCGCACCGATGTGCGTATCGTTGCCGCCACCAATAAAGATCTGAAACAGTCGATCAACCAGGGCCTGTTTCGCGAAGACCTTTATTACAGGCTGAACGTCGTGCCATTGCGGCTGCCGCCGTTGCGCGACCGGGCCGAGGATATTGCCGATCTGGTGCGCCATTTCATCCAGCAGGGCGAGAAGGAAGGTCTGGATGCCAAGCGATTCGAGCAGGAAGCGCTCGAAGTGATGAAATCCTATGCCTGGCCGGGCAATGTTCGTGAGCTGGAGAACCTGGTGCGCCGGTTGATGGCGCTTTATCCACAGGATGTTATCACCCGCGAAATCATCGAGCAGGAACTGCGCTCCGACATTACCGACAGCCCACTTTCCAAAGCCGGTTCTGGCGGCGGTCACATGACTATTGCCCAGGCGGTCGAAGAGAATATGCGCACATATTTCGCTTCCTTCGGTGATAACCTTCCGCCGCCTGGCCTTTACGATCGGGTTTTGACCGAAATGGAATATCCGCTGATCCTGGCGGCCCTGACCGCCACCCGTGGAAACCAGATCAAGGCCGCCGATCTTTTGGGTTTGAACCGAAATACGCTGCGCAAGAAAATCCGCGAATTGGGTGTTTCAGTTTACAGAAGCTCTCGTAGTGCTTGACATTCGTCTGACAAGCGTTGCAATTTCGCCACAATGCGTTGCTCAATAGCAACGGTGTAGAGCTTTAACGGTAAAGCTTGGTTGCGTGTTCCTGCGCCTTCGGTCGTGGGACGCGGCTCTGTTTGCATCCTGTATCGACAAGAGGCAGCAGGGACCTAGTTTGCCGATAACGGCCTCTCATCTTTCCGTTTGCGGAGACGAGACTGGATGAAAACGCGGCGGCCTGCAGGGCAGACCGAAGAGGAAGCAGCACTGACACTGCTGCAGGAGCGCAAGTCCTCCTTTGCCTTGCCGGGCCTTATTCTGGCTGGGGGCGCGCTGGCCTGTGCCATGTTCACCCTGCCGGTCCTGCTAGGCCTCACCCCGATTGCGCCGACCTCGAATGTGCTGATCGGCTCGGTGGTCATCAATACGCTTTTCGTGCTTGGCCTGCTGTTTCTGATCGGTCGAGAAGTCAGCCGTCTCGTCAAAGCGCGGCGCCGGGGGCGGGCGGCGGCCAGGCTGCATGTGCGCATCGTCGTGCTGTTTTCGATCGTGGCGATTACGCCAGCGATCCTGGTGGCGATTTTCGCCAGTATTACCCTCAATGTCGGCCTGGATCGCTGGTTTTCGATTCGTACTCAAGGCATCATTAATTCATCGATGAATGTGGCCCAGGCCTATATGCTGGAAAATGCCAGCTATTTGCAGGGTCAGACGATTTCCATGGCGACGGATCTGGAGCGAAACCGCCCGTTGTTCTTCCTCGACCGCACCGGTTTTATCGAGTTGATGACTCGCCAGGCCAAGGGACGCGGACTGTTGGGGGCCTTTCTGGTTCGCAAGGACGGCACCCCCATCCTTCAGGCGGATATTTCGACTGAAAAGCCACTACCCGCTATTCCGCAGGATGCGTTGGACAAGGCTGCTGCCGGCCAGCCGACGCTGATCCCACCAGGTGTCACCAATCTGGTCGGCGGAATCATCAAGATGGATTCGTTGAGCGGCGCCTATCTCTACACCATTCGCGCCGTTGATCCGAAGGTCATGCGGGCCATGCGTGAGATGGAGGACAATACCGCCGAATACAAATCGATGGAGGCGGGACGCACCACGCTGCAAATCGCCTTTGCCGTCCTCTATCTCGGCTTTGCATTGATCGTGCTGCTGGCTGCCATCTGGACGGCGATTGCCGTTGCCGACCGCATCGTTCGGCCGATCCGGCTGTTGATTGGCGCTGCCGACAATGTCGCGTCAGGCAATATGAATGTTGTGGTGCCTGTCAGGGTTGCCGATGGCGATGTCGGCAGCCTGTCGCGCACCTTCAACAAGATGATTTCCCAGATCCGCACCCAGCGCGATGAAATCCTGGAGGCCAAGGACGAGGTCGATGACCGCCGCCGCTTCATTGAAGCGGTGCTGTCGGGCGTGACGGCTGCGGTGATTGGCGTCGAGGACGATGGCCGGATCACCATCGTCAATCCTTCGGCGGAACTGTTTCTGGCGCGTGGTGCCGATCAATTGCTGGGCGAGAAGCTGGAAACGGTTGCCCCGGAGATCAACACGGTGTTTGCCGAAGCTGGGCTTCGCCATCGCGGTGATTTCCGCAAGCAGATCAATCTGGTGCGCAGCGGCAAGGAGCGGACTTTGTCGGTGCAGGTGACGCGCGAGGAAACCCGCAACGCCACCGAATCCTACGTGATCACGCTGGATGACATCACGGATCTGGTCATTGCCCAGCGCTCGACTGCCTGGGCCGATGTGGCGCGCCGCATCGCCCATGAGATCAAGAACCCGCTAACCCCAATTCAGCTCTCGGCAGAGCGATTGAAGCGCCGTTTCGGCAAGCAGATCGCCAGCGAGGATCGGCAGGTTTTCGATCAGTGTACAGATACGATCGTGCGTCAGGTCGAGGATATCGGCCGGATGGTGGATGAGTTCTCGTCCTTTGCCCGGATGCCGAAGCCGACCAAGCAGCCGGCTGACCTGCGCGACGTCTTGAAGGACGCAATCTTCCTGCGGGAAATGGGCCATAGCGAGTGTGAATTCATTCGCGACGTTGGCGAGCTTCCGCTTGAAGGTTCGTTCGATGCCCGGATGCTGGCCCAGGCCTTCGGCAATCTGATCAAGAATGCGGTGGAAGCAATCGAGGCTGTTCCCTCCGATGCTGAAAAACTGCCGGGCCGGGTGTGGATCAGGGCGACAACGGACGAGGGGCGTGACGGTTTCGTGGTGGATATCATCGACAATGGCAAGGGACTGCCGGTCGATAATCGCCACCGCATTCTGGAGCCCTATATGACGATGCGGGAGAAGGGCACGGGCCTCGGCCTCGCCATCGTCAAGAAAATCATTGAAGAGCATGGCGGTCAGCTTGAATTGCATGATGCGCCGGCTGAGTTCGACGGCGGACGTGGCGCGATGATCCGCGTTGTGCTGCCGCGACAGGCCGGAGCAGCCTCTGCCGCCACTGAAGAACATGATAAGGAAGCAGCTTATGGCCTCTGACATCCTGGTGGTTGACGACGAGGAAGACATCCGCGACATCGTCTCCGGTATCTTGAGCGACGAAGGACATGAAACCCGCACGGCGCACGATGCCGACAGCGCGCTCGCGGCAATTTCCGACCGGGCGCCCCGGCTGATCTTTCTCGATATCTGGATGCATGGCAGTCGGTTGGACGGGCTGGCATTGCTGGATGAAATCAAGGCTCGGCATCCCGACCTGCCGGTGGTGATGATTTCCGGTCATGGCAATGTCGAGACGGCGGTTTCGGCCATCAAGCGCGGCGCTTTCGACTTCATCGAAAAGCCGTTCAAGGCCGACAGGTTGATCCTGATTGCCGAGCGGGCGCTGGAAAATTCCAAGCTGAAACGTGAAGTGACCGAATTGAAACGACGCACCGGCGATGCCAATGAGCTGATCGGCAGTTCGGTGGCAGTTTCGCAACTGCGCCAGACCATCGAGAAAGTCGCACCGACCAATAGCCGGATCATGATCGTCGGCCCGTCCGGCAGCGGCAAGGAGTTGGTGGCGCGGATGATCCACAAGCGCTCGGCCCGCGCCGCGGGGCCGTTCGTGACGCTGAATGCCGCGGCCATCACCCCTGACCGCATGGAAGTGGCGCTGTTCGGCACTGAAGGCGGTCCCGGCCAGTCGCGGCGCATTGGTGCGTTGGAAGAGGCGCATCGTGGTATTCTCTATCTTGATGAAGTCGGCGAAATGCCGCGCGAGACCCAGAACAAGATCCTGCGGGTGCTGGTTGACCAGCAATTCGAGCGCGTCGGTGGCAACAAGCGGGTCAAGGTCGATGTGCGGATCATTTCCTCCAGCGCCTATAATCTTGAAAGCCTGATTGCTGAAGGCCGGTTCCGTGAGGATCTGTTTCACCGTCTGGCGGTGGTGCCGGTGCGGGTTCCGCCACTGGCTGAGCGGCGCGAAGATATTCCTTTCCTCGTGGATATGCTGATGCGCCATATCGCCGAACAGGCCGGTATTCGAAAGCGCAAGATCGGCGAGGACGCGATGGCAGTGTTGCAGGCCCATGACTGGCCGGGCAATATCCGGCAATTGCGCAACAATATCGAGCGGCTGTTGATCTTGACCCAGAACGATGGGGCAGATGTGCCGATCAGCGCCGAAATGCTGCCGACGGATCTTGGCGAAATGCTGCCGAAAGTCTCCGGTCGCAGCGATTACCAGATTATGACTTTGCCGCTGCGCGAAGCCCGCGAAATGTTCGAGCGCGATTATCTGATCGCCCAGATCAACCGCTTTGGCGGCAATATTTCCCGGACGGCGGAATTTGTCGGCATGGAGCGATCGGCGCTACATCGGAAGTTGAAGTCGCTGGGTGTTTGAGCTGGCCTGGGCATTGGCTGGAAAGGGAAACCATTGCAATTCGACAATGAATTTGCTTGGGGTTTTCTCGATTGCGGAACGACTTCCGATTTGATACCAAACATGACTGATGGGCATTTGGGGAAGCCTGTCCAAAAAAATTAGAAAATTGCAACCGGCACCCCCGACCGGCAAGATAGAAAGAAGCGGCGCCATGGCGGAACGTTCTCAGAATTTGCAGGACCTATTTCTCAATACGGTTCGCAAGCAGAAGATTTCCCTCACTATTTTTCTGATCAACGGCGTGAAGCTGACCGGCGTCGTCACCTCGTTCGATAATTTCTGCGTGCTGTTGCGTCGCGATGGGCATTCCCAGCTCGTCTACAAGCACGCCATTTCGACCATCATGCCGGGCCAGCCCATGCAGATGTTCGAAAGCGAAGAAGCCGCATCATAAATTCGACAAGACTTCCTGCCGGAACAGAATGGGTTGATTTCCGTTGGACAGGCGGAACAATCCATTTTTGGCGTTTAACAACAGGACAACGGCTATAGCCAATCGAGACACCACATCCGATAGCATTATTCCCGAACAGGAAATGCACCGCGACGACATGCGCGCCGTGGTTCTTGTTCCAGTGCTGAAGCAGGCCCGTTCCAGTGAAAAGGCCTCGGCTGAGCTTGGTCCGACCACGACCCGCAGCCACGAGAGCCGATTGGAAGAGGCCATGGGCCTTGCCCGTGCCATTGATCTGACAATCGTGCAAGGCCTGATCGTTACCGTCAACCAGCCGCGTCCGGCGACCCTTATCGGCAGCGGCAAGATCGAGGAAATCAAGGCGCTGCTCGATAGCCATGATGCCGGTCTGGTCATTGTTGATCATCCATTGACGCCGGTTCAGCAGCGCAATCTGGAAAAGCAATGGAACGCCAAGGTCATCGACCGCACGGGTCTGATCCTGGAAATCTTCGGCCGCCGCGCCTCCACCAAGGAAGGCACATTGCAGGTCGATCTGGCCCATCTGAATTACCAGAAGGGTCGCCTGGTCCGTAGCTGGACCCACTTGGAGCGTCAGCGCGGTGGTGCGGGTTTCATGGGCGGTCCCGGCGAAACCCAGATCGAGGCCGACCGGCGGATGTTGCAGGATCGCATCGTGCGGCTGGAACGCGAGTTGGAGCAGGTGGTGCGAACCCGCCAACTGCACCGCGCCAAACGCCGCAAGGTGCCGCATCCGATCGTTGCCCTTGTCGGCTATACCAATGCCGGAAAATCGACACTGTTCAATCGGATTACCGGGGCAGGTGTACTGGCCGAAGATATGCTGTTTGCCACGCTGGACCCGACGCTGCGCCGCATGAAATTGCCACAGGGCCGCACCGTCATTCTCTCGGATACGGTTGGCTTTATCTCGGACCTGCCGACCCATCTGGTCGCAGCCTTTCGCGCTACGCTTGAAGAAGTGCTGGAAGCGGACTTGATCCTGCATGTGCGTGACATGGCCGACCCGGACAATGGTGCGCAGGCGGGTGATGTTATGCGGATTCTCTCCGACCTCGGCATTGATGAAAAAGAGCGTGACGAACGCATTATCGAGGTTTGGAATAAGATCGACAGGCTGGAGCCGGAAGCGCATCAGGCTATCGCGGAAAAGGCAACTGGCCGGCAAAACGTGATGGCTGTTTCGGCAGTTACGGGTGAGGGGGTTGACGCCCTGATGGCCGAGATCGCTCAGCGGCTTTCCGGTGTGGTGACGGAAACCACGGTGATTTTGCCGCCAGACAAGCTCTCCCTGATCTCCTGGGTCTATGAGAACACCATGGTGGACAGCCGGGAGGACCGAGATGATGGCTCGGTTTCACTCGATTTACGGCTTTCAGAGCAACAAGCCAGCGCGCTGGAGCGCAAGCTTGGTCTGATCCAGCCGGTTCGCAGCGAGGATTGGGACTGAACAGCGCGGATGATCGGCGGACCTATTCTCCAATCAGGTTTTTCAGATCAGCGTCCCCCGCATAACGTTCAAAAATCGTCATGGCGCGCGCTCGGATTGCTGTCGGTATGATCTTTGCCCGATATGCCAGGCTTTTATCAGCCATTGTGGTGTTGGCAGCTTTCTCATCGGTCAGTGCCTGGGCAATGACCGTCGCGTCAGCCTGATGATTACCGATGAAATCGGCAATTTTCCCGGCCAGAGAGTGCACATCTCCGAGAATATCCTTTTCATAGGAAATCCAGAGCGGCTTCACCTGTCCACTCGCCTCGCATTTCTGCCAACTGGCGACAAATTGCGCGTACCAGACGGCTTGTGCGTCTACCAACAGATCCAGGCGTTTTTCCAGGGGTAGATCCTGGTAGCAGGCGGGTAGACCATCCTCAAAAAAGCGTTCACCCATGCTGTTTTGCAGGCCTCTTGCTTGCATCAGGGCGTCATCTGTGCAGATCAGGGAAACGAAAAAATTGCGGGTGGTAACAATCGGGCTGATCCCATAGAGCGCCATTTGTCGGGCAACATAGGGTGTGCAAAGCACCGGATGCTCTGCCACATACCCGACACTGTCCAGCCCATTGCGCTGTAAGGCCAGTTCGTCCAGCTCTTTTGAGCTGAGATTGGCTCCAAACAGGGAGGCGGAATAATCCGAATATGCCATGGTGACGAGATTGGCTGAGCGCAACCCGAGCGGCCTGCGAAGAGCATGTCCGACACTGTCTGCCGATCCCGGCGTGCCAGCCACAAGCAGGTTGAGATTATTCGCTCGATGAGCGGTCAATCGCGCCTGAAGGACCGTCTCGGCAAACCGACCAAGGCAGAGTTTGAGGTTTTCTGCTCCATCGTTGTCGATATCGGGCAAGAAGAAGGGATGGACATGCGACAACGCCACCGTTGCCTCACGGAGGTCCTGCGGCGCCAGTTGAGAAAGGAACTCCGTTCCCATCCAACATGCCGTCTGCGCATCCGGGATACAGGATAGAATCTGCATGAAGTGGGCAATGTCTTCGGGCTGCGGTGATTGTCCGGGCGGCCTGGTCTTGACATGTACGTTCATGATGCGAGCTCCACAAGCGACTGGCCAGCTCAAAGGCAAGCGTTGTCGATATAATATTTATTAAAAATAATTATAACTGATAACTTGTGCGAGAGTGGAGTTCTGCGATCACGTGCGCAATCGCATCCACCGATACGATTGCGCTTTTGAGAAAATCCAAAAAGTATTTAAAATCAAAATCGTGGCTTGATGTCCGCGATTGGAATTTGGCTAGCCATCAGTTTTGCCGCCGCGTTCCAGCTGCTTTGCAGCCTGCCAAAGCTCCTCCATCCGCTCAAGGCTGGCATCTTCCAGCGATGATTTTTCGGCGGCCAAGGATTGTTCGATATGGCCGAAACGCCGTCTGAATTTCACATTCGTTCCCCGCAGGGCTTGCTCGGGATCGCTGCCGGTGTGTCGGCCAATATTGACCAGAGCGAAAATCAGATCTCCCAACTCGTCCTTTATCTTGTCTGGCTGCCCGGCTTGGAGCGCTTCACGCAGTTCAGCGATCTCTTCCTCGATCTTGTCGAGAATGGGTTCGGCCTCAGCCCAATCGAACCCGACCTTTGCAGCCTGTTCCTGAAGCTTGACGGCCTCCGTCAGGGCCGGAAATGTTCGCTGCACTGAGCCGAGATGACCGTCTTTAAACATCTCGGCCACACCACGCGCTGCGCGGCGTTCGGCTCTTTCCTGCTTTTCCTGTTTTTTAATCGCATCCCATTGCAGCTTGACGGCGTCAGGCGTATCGGCCTCTGAGCGGGCAAACACATGCGGATGACGGCGGATCATCTTGGAGGTCACAGCCTCGACCACGTCGCCGAAGGAAAACAGTCCGGCCTCCTCGGCAATCCGCGCATGAAACACCACTTGCAGCAGAAGATCGCCCAATTCTTCGCAGAGATCGTCCGGGTCGTTGCGCTCAATGGCGTCGGCCACTTCATAGGCTTCTTCCAGCGTATAAGGCTTGATCGTCTCGAAGGTCTGGACAATGTCCCAGGGGCAGCCGGTTTGCGGATCGCGAAGCGCCGCCATGATTTCGATCAGCCGGGCGATATCCTTTGAAGGCTGCATAGTTTTTCCTTATTCAAGAAAGATCAGTTTAGCGGAATGTCGTTGCCGCTTTTGGCCGATTGATACTGGCCGGACAGATTGCCATAGAGGCCACGGATCTTCTGGGCCTGGGTCAGCAGTTCACCACGAATGGCATCGTCTTCCACTTCAATCATGTCGTTGATAGCGAAACTGTGCCAGAAGGCATTCTGTTTGCGATAGCCGCCGGGCTCAAGTCCGAACACTTCCTTCAGAATTTTCAGGTCATGAGGAATGGCGAAGGCATCGCGGCTATCTTCATGGCTGAAGAAATAATAGAAATTGTCGAAACCGGCCCAGGTGATTGCCGACATGCACATGGTGCAGGGTTCGTGGGTGGAGAGAAAAATCAGCTCTGATGTCGGTGGGCGCTCGCCCAGTTCGTAAAAGCGCTTCAGTGTATGAACTTCGCCGTGCCAGAGCGGATTTTCCAGCTCGTTATTGGTTTCCGCCAGCACCAGCGACAGGTCCGATTTGCGCAAGATTGCCGCGCCGAAAATCTTGTTGCCGTCGGCCACGCCTTTTTCCGTCAGCGGGATGATGTCCTGCTCGATCACGTCAAGCAATCTGGCGGTGAGATTTTGATCGGTCATGATGGGCGGCGCTCCTTGAAATTCGTCTTTGTCGTTTCGGCAAAATCGGTGGACACTTTTGCCGGACAAACTCGCAGCGCATTTAGCGGCAAGCAAGGGCCAAGGGAAAGCCTTCCTCTGCGTATTGATTGAAAATTGCCGGGACGGGTTGGTTTTGCTCTTATCTTCAAATGCGTTAGGATAGAAATATCGATGCTGTCGGGAAGGCAGATTCGTGTTTCTTCATAGGAGCGTTGTTTTCCCGGATAATGGCGAGATAACAAGGAATGGGTCTTTGAGCATCGAGTCTGACAAGCTGGCGGTTTTTCCGGCATTTTTTCGCGTTTCCGGCGCGAAATTGGCTGTGTTCGGCGATGGCGACGAGGCGTTTGCCAAGGCTAGACTGATCGCCAACACCTCTGCGACCATCATTGCCTTCACTCGGGATCCAGCCCCTGCATATGCAGCCTTTCTGAAGCGTAAAGCCATCGAAATCGATCCATCGCCGTTTTCTCCTGATCTGCTGGCGGGGATGAAAATGGTTTTTGCCGCGACCGGTGATGGCGCGGCGGATCGGATGATTGTTGAAGCGGCAAGGCTGCAAAAAATTCCTGCCAATGCCGTCGATCAGCCTGACTATTGTGATTTCTATACACCTGCTCTTGTTAATCGTGCGCCGATTGCGGTGGCAATTGGCACGGAAGGCGTGGGGCCGGTGCTGGCGCAGATGATCCGTGCCGGGATCGACCGGCAATTGCCGAGATCGCTCGGCAAGTTGGGTCGGTTGGCCAACAGCTACCGTCATGCCGTTGACAGATTGGTGCCACGCGGCGTTGCACGCCGTTTGTTCTGGCGTTCTTTCTTTCAAGGCGACGTGGCTGATGCCATGGAAGGTGGCGATGTGAAGGCTGCACGTCGCCGCGCGACAAAATTGTTAAAGACGGCGGCCAATACCGTGCCGGAAGGTCGGATCTTTCTGGTCGGGGCAGGGCCGGGGGCGGAGGACCTGTTGACCCTTCGCGCCCATCGGCTGATGATGGAAGCCGACGCCATTGTTTATGATGCGCTGGTGCCACAAGCCGTTGTCGATATGGGAAGGCGTGATGCGGACCGCATTCCCGTCGGCAAGCGCAAGGGCTGTCATTCCAAGTCACAGAGTGAGATCAATGATCTCCTCGTTTCGCTTGGCCAAGCTGGAAAACGTGTCGTGCGGCTGAAATCCGGTGATCCCTTGATCTTCGGTCGGGCAGGTGAGGAAATGGCGGCGTTGCGCGATGCCGGTATCGCCTATGAGATCGTGCCCGGTGTTACCTCTGCGCTGGCAGCGGCTGCCGATTTTGAATTGCCCTTGACCTTGCGCGGCGTATCCTCTTCGCTGGTCTTTACCACCGGCCATGACCTGACTGGCGATGTTTTGCCCGATTGGGCGCGGTTGGCGCTATCAGGTGCAACCGTGGCCGTCTATATGGGCCGCACGGTGGCTGCATCCGTGGCTGAACGGCTGATTGCCGGTGGTCTGGCGCAGGACACGACGGTTGCCGTGGTGGAAAATGCCGGGCGCGGTGACCGCAGGCTGCTGCATGGTACACTGAGGGAATTGCCGGGTCTGGAAGGCATGACGGAATTGACTGGGCCGGTTATGGTCATTATCGGCGATGCGGTGGCGGGTGCGAATTTCGAGCGGTCGATGCCGCTGGCGCAGGCGCGCCTTGCCCTGGCAAATGTCGATCAACAGCAGATGACGAGGGTTTGACAATGGCAGAAAAAGTCTTGACCGCCAACCGCTTGAGCGATGGCATCGCTGTCTGGCTCGATGCCTCCGGCCAATGGGTGGAAGACCTGCAATCGTCGCTGGTTGCCCGTCATGCAGAGGCTGTCGCGGCGCTGGAAGCCAGCGGCAAACGGGACTTTACCAATAATCTCGTTGTTGACGTCGCTGTGGTCGATGTGGAAGAGCGGGATGGAAAGCTCTGGCCGCTGCGCCTGCGTGAGCGTATTCGCGCCGCAGGTCCGACCATTCCCTATGCGGATGGGCATGGGCATGCCGATCCTGATTTTGTCGCCGTCTAAAGTTTATCAGGGAAAAGTGGGACCCGGTTTTCCCGAAAGATAAACGAAAACAAAAAAGATCTAGAGTCTGTTTGGTTCAATCTGAACCTGACCGACTCTAGAGCCTGAGGAAAGACATGTATCGTTACGATGAATTTGACCATGCCTTTGTTGCGGCCCGCGTGGACCAGTTTCGCGATCAGGTAAGTCGCCGCTTGTCCGGCGAGTTGGCGGAAGATGCGTTCAAGCCGCTTCGGTTGATGAACGGCGTTTACCTGCAACTGCATGCCTATATGCTGCGCGTCGCCATTCCCTATGGCACGTTGAACGCCAAGCAGATGCGGATGCTGGCCCATGTGGCGCGCAAATATGACCGCGGCTATGGTCATTTCACAACACGCCAGAACATCCAGTATAACTGGCCGAAGCTGTCGGATACGCCGGATATTCTGCAAGAGCTGGCCAGCGTCGAGATGCACGCGATCCAGACCTCCGGCAACTGTATCCGCAATGTCACCGCCGACCATTTTGCCGGTGCAGCGCAGGATGAGGTTGCCGATCCACGCCCCTACGCTGAAATCCTGCGGCAATGGTCTTCGGTCCACCCGGAGTTTTCCTTCCTGCCGCGCAAGTTCAAGATTGCCGTGACCGGGGCTGAGCGCGACCGCGCCGCCATCCAGGTGCATGATATCGGCTTGCATGTGAAGAAGGACGCGAGCGGAAATCTTGGCTTTGCCGTCTATGTCGGCGGCGGTCAGGGCAGAACGCCGATGATTGCCAAGAAGATCAAAGATTTCCTGCCCGAAGAAGACATGCTGTCCTATATCACCGCCATTGTGCGGGTTTATAATCTGCATGGTCGCCGCGACAACAAATACAAGGCGCGGATCAAGATCCTCGTGCATGAAACCGGCACGGAAGAACTGACCCGCCAGATCGATGCGGAATTCGCAAACCTGAAGGACAGTGTTCTGAAGCTGCCCGATGCCGATATTCGCGCCATCGAGAGCTATTTCGCCCTGCCTGAACTGGTTGAGCGCCCGGAAGGCTGGGAAGTTCTGGCCAAAGCCAAAAAGGCCGATGACGGCTTTGCTACCTGGCTTGGGCAGAATGTGCAGCCGCATAAGCATCCCGATTACGGCATGGTGACGATTTCGCTGAAGCCGATCGGCGGCATTCCCGGCGATGCCAGCGATGCCCAGATGGATCTGGTGGCGGATCTGGCCGAACGCTACGGCTTTGACGAAATCCGCGTCAGCCATGAACAGAACCTGATCCTGCCGCATGTGGCGATGGCCGATCTGCCAGCGCTCTATCAGGCACTGTCCGGTGCTAATCTTGGCACCGCCAATGCGGGCCTGATCACCGACATTATTGCCTGTCCCGGGCTGGACTATTGCGCGCTGGCCAATGCCCGCGCCATTCCGGTGGCGCAGGCAATTTCCTCGCGCTTCGGCTCCCAGGCGCGCCAGGCGGAAATCGGTGAGCTGAAAATCAAGATTTCTGGCTGTATCAATGCCTGCGGCCATCACCATGTTGGGCATATCGGTCTGCTGGGTGTGGAAAAGAAGGGTGCGGAGCTTTACCAGATCACGCTGGGCGGATCGGGTGATGAAAACTCGTCCATCGGCGAAATCATCGGTCGCGGTTTCGAGCCGGAAAAGGTGACGGATGCGGTGGAGACGGTGGTCGATACCTATCTGGCACTACGCCTTGATCCGAAGGAGACCTTCCTTGAGGCTTATCGCCGTGTCGGGCCAAAGCCCTTCAAGGAAGCCCTGTATGGCGGCGCATCCGCCGAAGCCGCCTGAGGAGCGCGATCATGACCCGTATCTGGACCGAAACCGGTTTTACCGCGCAGGACATCTGGCTGGAGGAAACCGAAGAGCTGAAGGTGGCTGAGGGCCAGAAAGCGCTTCTGCCGCTGGACGCCTTTATCGCTGCGGCTGAAGACAGCAATGCCGTCGATCTCGGCGTGGTAATCGCGCCAGCCGATGACGTGACGAAGCTGAAACCCTATCTCGACCGTATCGCCATCATTGCCGTGAAATTCCCGGCCTATAACGACGGGCGTGGCTTTAGCCATGCTTCGCTGTTGCGCGACCGGCTTGGTTATCAGGGCGAATTGCGGGCGGTGGGCGACGTGCTGATCGATCAGGTGCCGCTGATGCTGCGCACCGGCTTTAACAGCTTTGCTGTTACCAATACGGTGGCGCTGAAACGGCTGGAAGAGGGGCGTCTGCCGGGGATTGCCAATCATTATCAGCCAACTGCCCGGCCAGCTGCTGAGGTTGGCGGTTATAGCTGGCGCCGCCGGTCGGCTTCTTGACGCCGGTCTACTCATAAGGAACGATGTAATGGCCTTGCTGCGCGTCTCGCCTCACTGTCGGTTGCACGCTTTCTGTTATCCGGAAGGCGTGCTCTGCTGCGGTTTATGATCGCATCCGCGTGTGGCCTCTGGCCATGCTTGGGATTTTACAGTAACAGGCCCGCCAAGGCGGATAATGCATGGCCGAATACGCCCTGATGCGCGGCGGTTCAACATGCGATTTGAAGGACTCGAACGCTGATGAATGCTCCTGCAAAGACCGATAATGCCGAACTGATCGTCCCGGAAGGCGTCTATGCCGAAACGGTGCTGAGCGTGACGCATTATACCGACCACCTGTTCCGCTTCCGGATGACCCGGCCTGCCGGTTTTCGTTTCCGTTCGGGCGAGTTCGCGATGATCGGCCTGATGGTGGATGGCAAGCCGCTCTACCGCGCCTATTCCATCGCCAGCCCGTCCTGGGACGAGGAACTGGAATTCTTCTCGATCAAGGTGCCGAACGGACCGCTGACCCAGCATTTGCAGCGGATTAAGCCGGGCGATCGGGTGCTGATGCGCAAGAAGCCGACCGGCACCCTGGTGCTGGACGCGCTGACGCCCGGCAAGCGGCTTTATATGTTCTCGACCGGCACCGGCATTGCGCCCTTCGCCAGCCTGATCCGCGACCCGGAAACCTATGAGAAATTCGAGGAAGTCATCCTCACGCATACCTGCCGCGATGTCGCTGAGTTGAAATACGGATTCGACCTGATTTCTGAAATCAAGGCCGATGAGATGCTGAGCGAAATCGTCGGCGACAAGCTGAAGCATTACGCCACCGCCACCCGCCAAGATTACCCCTTCATGGGCCGGATCACCGACCTTATCGAAAACGGCAAGCTGTTTACCGACCTTGGCGTCCCGGCGCTGGACGCGGCCATTGACCGTGGAATGATCTGCGGCTCGACAGCGATGCTGAAGGACACCAAAGCGCTGCTGGAAAAGGCCGGGCTGACTGAAGGTGCGAACAACAAGCCAGCTGAATTCGTCATCGAGCGGGCGTTCGTTGGCTGATTTTCGGCGCTGTATCGTCGAGACCGAGTTTCGTGCGTCAGTGTTTCTGCCGCACGAACGCATTATGGCGGGCTGCGCTACTGCATAATTTTCCGGTTAGCCCTTGGGAGAGATATGATGTCCGCAGAGAAAGTTGCTGTCGTTACGGCTGGCGGAAGCGGCATGGGAGCCGAATGCGCCAGACGTCTTGCCGGTGATGGCTACAAGGTCGCCATCCTGTCATCTTCCGGCAAGGGCGAGGCGCTGGCGACTGAGCTTGGCGGTATTGGCGTAACCGGGTCCAATCAATCCAATGACGACCTGGCGCGTCTGACCGATATCACCATGGAAGCCTGGGGGCGGATCGATGTACTGGTCAACAGTGCCGGTCATGGCCCGCGCGCCCAGATCATCGAGATCACCGATGAGCAATGGCATATGGGCATGGACGTCTACCTGTTGAACGTCATCCGTCCTGTCCGTCTCGTCACACCCATCATGCAGGCGCAAAAATCGGGCGCTATCATCAATATTTCCACCGCCTGGGCGTTTGAGCCTTCGTCGATGTTTCCGACCTCGGCAGTGTTTCGCGCCGGTCTTGCCGCCTATACGAAGATTTTCGCCGATACCTATGCCGCGGACAATATTCGCATGAACAATGTTCTGCCGGGCTGGATCGACAGCCTGCCCGCAACCGAACAGCGTCGGGATGCCGTTCCAATGAAGCGATATGGCACAAGCGCGGAGATCGCCGCGACCGTCGCTTTTCTGGCGTCCGAGGGCGCAGGGTATATCACTGGTCAAAATCTTAAAGTGGATGGTGGATTGACCCGGTCGGTATGACCGTTTGGAGGGGATGTCCGTCTCCGCTTAACCCTTCATTAACCATAACTCGAACTATTCCCCCTAACGTCTTAACCATAATCGCATTTTCGCCATTTTATCCCCATTTCTATTGTGGCACAGTCCTGTGTCACTTCGGGGGACTAAAATTTGACATTTATTCTTTGCAATGGCCGCGTCGCGGTCCTGATTGGTGTGTCGGTGCGATGACGGTAAAAATGGTTTTGCAGCGGCGTTCAGTTTCCGGATGTTTGCGGATGGCATGGGTTGTTCTGGCGGGCGTGGCGGTGACGTCCTGTGGCGCAAACCATGATGTGAGCAAGGTCAGCACGACCAAGAAACGCAGCAAGGAATATTTTGCCGAATCCGCCTATGGCGTGAAGGCTAGCCCGCGAGTGGTGGAAAATGGTCCTGTGCCGAAGGGCGGCGGTCGCCGTCTGGTTGGGAACCCCTACGTGGTGGCAGGCAAGGTCTATAAGCCGCGCGAAAACCCAAATTACGAAGCCTCCGGGCTTGCCTCCTGGTATGGCTCGGCTTTCCATGGTCGCTACACCGCCAATGGCGAAGTCTATGACCAATACGGCATTTCCGCCGCCCATCCGACAATGCCATTGCCCAGCTATGCTCGTGTCACCAATCTCGATACCGGCAGTTCGGTCATTGTCCGCGTCAACGATCGTGGCCCGTTCCACGCCAATCGCCTGATCGACCTTTCCGACAAGGCAGCCGAACTTCTTGACGTTAAGGGCCATGGCACGGCCCATGTTAAGGTCAAATATGTTGGCCCAGCCGACATGACGGGACATGACATGCCCTATCTGATGGCGTCTTACGTCCGCAAGGGCCAGCGCGTTCCCGGCGTCGATCCCTTCGGTGGAGGCCAGATCGCCAGTGGCGTGATGGTGGCGTCGAATGCGCCGCAGCAGAATTTCTTCGGCCGTTTCGCAGGCCCGGCCAGCGCGTCTGCACCGCAGCCGAAAACGGCCAAACCGGTTATTGCGCCGGCGTCAGCCTCGGCTTACGGCAGCAACTCCTATCCGGTTTCCGCCAGTGCCAATGCACCGCGCCCGGTCCAGCGTCAGCCGGTCGCCGTATCGCGGCCAGAACCGACCCGCATTGAACCGACCCGCGAATGGCAGGCTCCGGCCATTGCCTCCGCTGAGCCGATGCCGCAGCCGCGCAATGCTGCCAGCACCGGCGTTGCTCGCCGGGAGATGGCGCCTGTGGCCGCACCGCAGCCGGTTCGTGCCACTGCGACCCGTCAGAAGCCGGTGGCGGCACCGTCTGGTGGCGGCCTGCCGCCCGGCTGGCATGTCGGCCCGGCTCCTGTGACAGCCAATGCCTATTCCAATCCCAATGAAGGCTGATCCCAACTGGCGCTGGTGAGGCTTGCTTGAGCCTTCCTCTCGCCGTTTTCAAGGGTAGACGCCTTCCTCCATAAAACCTATCCATTATAGATGCCGGTGGCGATTCTCGCCCTCTGGCATCTTATTATTGGTGAAGGATGGCGATGCATATCGGCTTGCCGGTCACAAAGCGCTTTTGGGCGTATGCTGGATTATACGATAGAAAGATGCTTGTGCTGCTTGCGGCGCTTTTCTACGGCGTAAGTCTTCAGACCGGCGCCTTTGCGCAAGGAGCGGCAGCCGACGCGGCAACGCCCGCCGTCTATGCCACCGAGGCCAAGCAGGTCCTGCTGATCGAGGCGGAAACCGGCAGCGTGCTGTTTGAAAAGAACAGCGATCAGCCCTTTACCTCGGCCTCTCTCTCCAAGATGATGGTTGCGGAAGTGGTGCTCGATGCGCTGAAATCCGGTCGTCTGACGCTGTCCCAGGACTTTCCCGTTTCCGAATTTGCCTGGCGCACCGGTGGCGCGCCGTCGCGCACGGCGACGATGTTTGCTGCTGTGCGCTCGCGCGTGCCCGTGGAGGCGCTGCTGAAGGGCGTCATGGTGCAAATGGCCAATGATGCCTGCCTGATCCTTGCCGAAGGCATGGCTGGATCGGAGCAGGGTTTCGTCAAGCTTATGAATGAGCGGGCAGCGGCGCTTGGCCTGAAGGACAGCCATTTTGCCAATGCAACCGGTCTTCCTGACCCCGGTAATAAAGTCAGCCTGAGGGATATGATCACGCTGGCGCAGGCGCTCAAGACCAATTACCCGGATCTCTATGCGCTCTACGCCCAGCCGGATTTCGAATGGAACAAGATCTTCCAGCGTAATCGCAATCCGCTTCTCGGCCAGTCACCCGGTGTGGATGGCCTGGCGGCAGGGTTTGCCGAGGGGGAAGGTTATTCCATCGTTGCGTCCGCCCAGCAGAACGGCGTGCGGCTCTATCTGGGCCTGGCGGGCAGCGAAAGCGACAAGACCCGGCAGGAGGATGCGGCAAAGGCACTCGCCTGGGGCTTTTCCGCTTTTGAGAAGCGCCGCCTGTTCGAGGCGGGGCAAGTGATCGGTGAGGCCAGCGTTTATGGCGGTGAACCGGCGCAAGTGCCACTGGTGTCGCCGCAGCCGGTTGATGTCTATCTGCCGGTTGGCGCGAGCGATAAGCTGGAAGCCAAGGTGATTTATCCCTGGCCATTGCGTCCCGGCGTTGCGCAGGGCCAGCAGGTCGGACATTTGAAGGTGTTGCTTGGCGACAAGCTGCTGCGCGACATGCCGCTTCAGGCCGCGTCACCATCGACGCTGGGCTCGCTGGTCAAACGTACCCGTGACGCATTGGTGGAACTGCTGTTTTCCTGGGTTTGAACCGACAGAGGTTTCCGAGGGCGCAAGCTTACGTTACACAGCGGTTCTAGAGTTTGTCAGGGAAAAGTGGAATCCGGTTTTCCCGAAAAGACAAACGAAAACAAGAGTAGCTAGAGTCTGTCTGGTTCAATCTGAATCTGACAGACTCTAGAGCATCGGACCGAAACGTGGGGACCGTTTTCCCGTCCGGAAACACTCTAAACAGGAAAGAAAGCGGATCAGTGTCGGTTGGCAGCGGATTATTCGTAACATTCGAAGGCGGCGAGGGGGCGGGCAAGTCCACCCAGATCAGGCGTTTGGCGAACGCGCTGGAGGCACTCGGCTTTGCCGTCGTCACCAGCCGTGAACCGGGTGGCTCACCCTGCGCCGAGGCCTTGCGACATGTGCTGCTGTCGGGGGCCGCCGAGCCGTTCGGGGTGGAAATGGAGGCCATTCTGTTTGCCGCTGCCCGCAATGACCATGTCGAAGCCCGGCTGCGTCCGGCGCTGCTGCGGGGCGATGTGGTGCTTTGTGATCGGTTCATGGATTCCTCGCGGGTCTATCAGGGCGCAACCGGCAATCTCTCTTCAGCCTTTATCGAGCGGCTGCAAGCGATTGCCGTTGATGGCGTGGTGCCGGACCTGACGATCATCCTCGATCTGCCAGCCAATATTGGATTGGCGCGGGCCAAAAACCGGGCCGGGGCTTTGGGAGAAGATGCGCCGGACCGTTTCGAGAAAGAGGAAATCGCCATTCACGAACGCCGCCGCGAGGCTTTTCTGGCCATTGCGCGGGCCGAGCCTGGGCGTTGCAAGGTAGTGGATGCGCGCGCCGGGATCGAGAAGATCGCCGAGGAAATTTTTGCTGCCGTGAAACCACTCCTGCCTCACAACAATGGAAGGCGCTAGAATGGAAAAGCCCGGCCTTCTCGATGGCGCCATTGCGCCTTTTGCCAATGACAGGCTGTTTGGCCATGGCGCTGCGGAACAGTTTCTGGCCAGTTCCTACCAGTCCGGCAAGCTGCATCATGCAATCCTGATCGAAGGGCCGGAGGGGATCGGCAAGGCAACGCTGGCCTTCCGTTTCGCTCATCATGTTCTATCGCATCCCGACCCCGCCAGCGCGCCCTTCGTCCTCGCCGACCCGGACCCCAATTCGCTGGTTGGGCGGCAGATTGCGTCCGGGGCCTCGCATAATCTCCTGCATATTGCCCGGCCGGTGGATGAGAAGACCGGCAGGGTAAAATCCTCGATTACCGTGGAGGAAATCCGCAAGGCTGGTCATTTCTTTTCCCAGACCTCAGGTGGTGGCAATTGGCGGATCGTCATCCTCGATCCCGCCGACGACATGAACCGCAATGCCGCCAATGCGATTTTGAAAGTGCTGGAGGAGCCGCCGAAACGCTCGCTGTTTCTGGTTCTGTCCCATGCGCCGGGCAAGCTTTTGCCCACCATCCGCTCACGTTGCATGCCGCTGAAACTGCAAACGCTTGGCGCGGACGATTTGGCAAGCGCGCTGGCGCATCTGGGGGTCTCACCACCTGTAGAGCAGATGGCGGCGCTTTCTGATCTCTCCAAGGGCAGTGTGTCGCAGGCGTTGAAACTGATCAATTACGGCGGCATGGAAATCATCGCGGCCTTCAATGCGATCCTCGCCAGTGAAGGTCCGGCGGCAAGAAAACAGATGCACAAGCTGGCCGATGCACTTTCAGCCAAGGACAGCGACGTGATCTACCATTTCTTCATCGAGCATCTGTCCGAATTCTTGATGGACAATGCGCGGCAGGTGGCGATGGCGGGCGATCTTGCCCGGGCCGAGCGGCTGTCGCGGCTCTCCAGTGCTATTATCGAAAAGCTTGGCGTGGCCGGGGCCTATAACCTCGACCGTAAGCAGACTCTGCTGGAAATTCTTGGCGAGGTCGCGGCTGTATAAGCTTGACCGGGTTCTATAGCGCGATCAGCTTTGCTGCGACGACGACCAGAATAACCGCCAGGATCATTCTCACCGCTTTTTCCGGCAGACGTGGTGCCGCGTAACTCCCCATGACGATGCCGGGAATGGAGCCGATCAGTAGCGAGCCCAGCAGCACCCAATTGACGTCGCCGATCACCCAGTAGCCGATGCCGCCGATCAACGTCAGCGGAATGGCATGTGCGATATCGGAGCCGACGATATCGTTGATGGCAGCGCGTGGGTAGAGAAACAGCAGCACGGTCACGCCGATGGCCCCAGCGCCAACCGAAGTCAGCGTGACCACGGCACCCAGCACCAGGCCAAGACCGAAGGTGCCGATTGCAATGGTGCGTGGGCTTGGGCTGCGATGGGCTTGAAGCCATTTGATTTCATAGCGCATCAGCAGATCGCGAAACAGCAGGATGAGTGCAGTGATCATCAGCATAATGCCGAGGCTGGTGGTCAGGAGATCAGTGGAATGGGCGCTTTTCCTGTCAACGCCGCTCATCAGCCAGAGCGTCACTGAGGTTGCCGGAATGCTGCCCAGTGCCAGCAGGCCGACCAGCCGCCAGCGGATATGCCCATGACGATGATGCACGGCAGCCCCCGCCATCTTGGTGATTGCCGCATAGAGAAGGTCGGTTCCCACCGCGGTTGCCGGGTGAATGCCGAACAGCAGCACCATCAATGGCGTCATCAGCGAGGCGCCGCCAACGCCGGTAATACCAACCAGAGCCCCGACGAAAAAGCCTGAAAGCGAAACCATTGGATCGAATGAAAAATCGGTCAGAACGTCGCCTCCTCGGATTCGGACAGGGCCGATGGAAGCGATCTAGCGAAAGGAATGCACGCCGGTCAAGGCGGCGACCTCATGCGCAAAGCGCGTGGCCGAGAAACTTGTTGTTTCGCAACGCGGCGACATGCGCTAAGAGCGGCGGACATTCCTGATCGATAAAGCGGACTGCAAGGGCCGACCCATGAAAGATACGTTCTACATCACCACCGCCATTTCCTATCCGAACGGCAAGCCGCATATCGGCCATGCCTATGAGCTGATCGCCACGGATGCGATGGCGCGCTTCCAGCGGCTGGATGGCAAGGACGTGTTCTTCCTGACCGGCACCGACGAACATGGCCAGAAAATGCAGCAGACCGCCCGCAACGAAGGCATTGCACCTGAGGAACTGGCGGAGCGCAATTCCGGCGAATTCCGCGCTATGGGCAAGTTGCTCAATGCCTCCAACGACGATTTCATCCGTACCACTGAGCCGCGTCACCACGCCGCCAGCCAGGAAATCTGGAAGCGGATGGAGAAGAACGGCGATATCTACAAGGACAGCTATGCGGGCTGGTACTCGGTACGCGACGAGGCCTATTACGCCGAAGACGAAACCGAGCTTCGCGCCGATGGCGTTCGCTATGGGCCACAGGGAACGCCGGTGGAATGGGTGGAGGAGGAAAGCTATTTCTTCAAGCTCGCGGCCTATGAAGACAAGCTCCTGAAGCTCTACGAGGATCAGCCGGATTTCATTGGCCCCAATGAGCGCCGCAACGAGGTGATGTCCTTCGTCAAGTCCGGCCTCAAGGACCTGTCGATTTCGCGCACCACTTTCGATTGGGGCATCAAAGTGCCCGGCGATGACAAGCATGTCATGTATGTCTGGGTCGATGCGCTGACCAATTACGTCACCGCAACCGGCTATCTGACCGATGAAAACGGCCCGCGCGCCAAATACTGGCCAGCAGACGCCCATATCATCGGCAAGGATATCATTCGCTTTCACGCCGTCTACTGGCCGGCTTTTCTGATGTCGGCTGGCCTGCCGTTGCCCAAGCGGGTCTATGCGCATGGCTTTCTTCTCAACAAGGGTGAGAAGATGTCGAAATCTGTCGGCAATGTGGTGGACCCGGTCAATCTGGTCAATCACTTCGGCCTGGATCAGGTGCGGTTCTTCTTCCTGCGGGAAGTGTCGTTCGGTCAGGACGGTTCCTATTCGGAAGAGGGGATCGCCACTCGCATCAATGCCGATCTCGCCAACGGCATCGGCAATCTCGCCAGCCGTTCGCTGTCGATGATCGCCAAGAACCTCGACGGCAAGGTGCCGCAGCCCGGCCCTCTGACCGATGCCGACGAGGCTATTCTCGCCACGGCGGATGAAGCGATTGCCATCTGCCGCGAGGAAATGTCCCGCCAGCAGATCCACAAGGCTGTGGGCGCGATCATGAACATCGTCAACGAAGCCGACCGTTATTTCGCCGCCCAGGCCCCTTGGGTGCTGCGCAAGACGGATGTGCCGCGTATGGAAACCGTGCTGTATGTGACGGCGGAAGTGGTGCGGCAGATCGCCATCCTGTTCCAGCCGATCATGCCTGATAGTGCAGCGAAGCTGCTTGATCTCGTGGCGATTGCGCCGGATGATCGGGTGTTCGCCAAGTTGGGGCAAGCCGGTCGCCTGACGCCCGGCACGGAGCTTCCTGCCGTCTCACCGGTCTTCCCGCGCTACATTGCCCCAGATGCAGACAAAGCAGCAGACAAAGCAGCAGACAGGGCCTGAGTGATGCTGATCGATACCCATTGCCACCTGGATTTCGCCGATTTCGAGGAAGAGCGCGACGAGCTGGTGAAGCGCGCCCATGACGCAGGCGTCAAGCAGATGGTGACGATCTCCACCCGCGTCGCCAAGCTTCCGGCGCTTTTGGCGCTGACCGAGCGCTACCCTTCGGTATTCTGCTCGGTCGGCACCCATCCCAACAATGCCAATGAAGAGCTGGAGATCGCTGCGGACGATCTGGTGCGGCTGGCCGAGACGCATGAGAAAGTCGTTGCCATCGGCGAATGCGGCCTGGACTATTTCTACGATACCCAGACGCCTGAGGACCAGAAGACCGGCTTCCTGCGCCATATCGAGGCATCGCGCCGCACGCAATTGCCACTGGTGATCCATAGCCGCAGCGCCGATGACGACATGGCGCAGATCCTGCGCGACGAGACGGCCAAGGGTGTGTTTCCCTTCATTCTGCATTGCTTTTCGGCTGGCGAGGCTTTGGCGAAAACCGGCGTCGAGCTGGGCGGCTATATTTCCTTTTCCGGCATTCTGACCTTTCCGAAATCGCAGGAGCTGCGCGATATCGCCAAGGAAATTCCTCTGGATCGCCTTTTGGTGGAAACAGACGCGCCGTACCTTGCGCCAAAGCGCTGGCGTGGAAAACGCAACGAGCCCTCCTATGTCGTCAATACGGCGGAGGTGCTGGCCGAGGTCAAAGGCGTCAGCTACGCCGAAATCGCCGCGATCACCACGGATAATGCATTGCGACTGTTTTCGAAAATGCCAAGGCTTTGAGTGACCGATGACCTATCTCCGCCGCTTCACCATTCTGGGATGTTCATCCTCGCCGGGCGTGCCGCGGATCAATGGTGACTGGGGAGATTGCGATCCGTCGAACCCGAAGAACAGGCGCACACGCGCGTCTTTTCTGATCGAGCAGATCGGCCCGGATGGCGGCAAGACCGTGGTTCTCGTCGATACCGGTCCGGATTTTCGTGAACAGATGATCCGTGCGGGTGTCCAGTCGCTGGACGCTGTCGTCTACAGCCACGCCCATGCCGACCACTTGCATGGCATCGATGATCTTCGCGGCTATTCCTTGATGCAGCGCGGACGCATTCCGATCTATGCCGAGCCGGAGACCATGCGTCGGATAGAGACGGGGTTCGGCTACTGCCTGAAGACCCCTGATGGTAGCAATTATCCACCCATCGTCCGTCCCCATATCATCGAGGACATGAACCAGCCGGTTGAGATCGATGGCGCAGGCGGACGCATTGCGCTCTTGCCGCTGGAACAGCAGCATGGCGACATTATTTCACTCGGCTTTCGCATTGGTGATGTCGCCTATTGCAGCGATGTCAGCGATTTTCCAGAGAAAACCGTGCAGCGTCTGGCCGGGCTGGATGTGCTTGTTATCGATGCCCTGCAATACAGGGAGCATCCGAGCCATCTGTCCCTGTCGCAATCGCTAGCCTGGATCGAATCGCTTGCCCCGAAGCGGGCGATATTGACCCATATGCATATTCCACTCGATTACGAGACCGTCCTGCGCGAAACGCCTGACCATGTCGAGCCGGCGTATGACCAGATGCAATTTGAGCTCACGCTGCCGGCCTGATTTCTTGAAAACGTGGCGCGGGCCAGGATAGACGATGTTGAACAAGCCCTTTCAATCTCCCAGCACGGCCAGCTTTCTCAACAATCTGAAAGCCTCCCGGCTTCAGGCGCTGCTGCGGCGGGGCGAGCTGGGGCTGGTGGTGCTGGCCGCCATTATCGGCATACTCGCGGGGTTGCTGGTGTCGCTGGTCAGCTTCCTGAGCGCTAGCCTGCATTTTCTAATCTTCGGCGTTGAGGGCACGTTGAGTGGCAGCGGCATTACCGGGCCTATCGTGCTGGGCGGTCCTATTATCGGCGGCGTCATCCTCGGCGTCATTGTCTTCATTCTGTCCAAAACCCGTAAAAAACCGATGGTGGACCCCATCGAGGCCAATGCGTTGCATGGTGGACGGTTGTCGCTGACCGACAGCATCATCGTTTGTGTGCAGAACATCATTTCCAATGGCTTCGGGGCCTCGGTCGGGTTGGAGGCCGGTTACACCCAGATCGCCTCCGGCTTTGCCTCCAAGCTTGGCGTCAAGCTGAAGCTGCGGCGCGGCGACTTACGACTGCTGGTCGGCTGCGGGGCCGCCGGTGCGATTGCCGCGGCTTTCGATGCGCCATTGACCGGCGCCTTCTATGCGGTTGAACTGATCATTGGCTCCTATACGGTCGTGACGCTCGCCCCGGTGATCGTCTCGGCACTGGTGGCAAAAATCGTTACCAGCCAGATCGGCGGGCAGGGGCTGTCCATCGATATCGGTGCGGTTGGTAACATCACCCCAATCGATTACCTGCCCGCCGTCATGCTCGGCATCGTCTGCGCGGGCGTTGGCATCGTCCTCATGCAGGCCGTTTCCTTCATTGAGGAAACGGCGCGCAAAAGCTTTATCTCGCAGCCATTCAGGCCGATGATTGGCGGAATCATTATCGGCCTTCTGGCGCTGGTTTCCCCGCAGGTTCTGGCCGGTGGCCACGGCGCGCTGCATATCAACCTCAATACCCAGAGCAGCCTTTATGCACTGGTTCTGCTGTTCGTGCTCAAATCCATTGCCAGCGCCATCTCCATCGGCTCCGGCTTTCGTGGTGGCCTGTTTTTCGCCTCGCTGTTCATGGGGGCGCTGCTTGGCAAGATCTTCGCCTTTGGTGCCATGCTGTTTCCAGCGGTGACGCTGACGCCGGTGATTTATGCGGTGGTTGGCATGAGCGCCTTTGCCGCCGCCGTCATTGGTGGACCGCTGACCATGACCTTCCTGGCTCTGGAATTGACCGGCGACTTTCCCATCACCGCGCTGGTGCTTGCCTCCGTTATCACCACCTCGCTGGTGGTGCGGGTGTCGTTTGGCTATTCCTTCGCCACATGGCGTTTTCACCTGCGCGGAGAAACCATTCGCAGCGCCCAGGATGTCGGCTGGATACGCGACCTGACGGTGGCCAAGATGATGCGCGCCGATGTCCGCACCGCCAAGCTCTCCATGGGGCTTGAGGAATTCTGCAAGCAATTTCCCCTAGGTTCGACCCAGCGTGTGATCATGGTTAATGACGACGGTCGCTATGCCGGTATCGTGCTTTTGCCGGAAATCTATGCCGATCCAATGGATCGTGAGAATGAGAGCCGCAGCCTGGAAACCTATCTGCGCTATACCAAGGATGTGCTTTTGCCGACCATGAACGTCAAGCAGGCCGCCGCCATCTTTGATTCCACCCAGAGCGAAGCACTGGCCGTCATGAATGATCGTGTGCAGAACCGTCCCATCGGCTTGCTGACCGAAAGCCACACGCTTCGCCGCTACAGCGAAGAACTTGACCTCAGACGCCGTGAGGTTGCAGGCGAGTTTTAACCTCTTAGGGGGCCAAGATGATGTGGTGGGATCTTCTAGGAAAGTGGTGAGCGCGCAGGGATTCGAACCCTGGACCTACTGATTAAAAGTCAGTTGCTCTACCGGCTGAGCTACGCGCTCCCGAAGCGGAGCAAATGCCCCTCTGGAAGTGCGCGGACCATATGCAGGGCGGTGTTTTCGGTCAACCCAAAAAAACAGCTTTTTTCACATTTTCACCAGAGGTTTTTATGGCTCTGGCAAAAAGGTGATTGGCACGTCATTGCCATCGGGGCTACCACACCGATAGAGCATCGAACCGAAAGTTAAGAACCGGTTTTCGGACAACTCCGATGCGTAAACTAAAATTGAGAGCATCGTGCTGATTCCGATTTTCTGCACGATGCTCTAGAATTTGGTGCTGGGCGGTGAGGACATTGTGACGATTGCTGACATTCCATTTCTGACGGCGCTTGTGGCCGGGACCTTGTCCTTTCTGTCGCCCTGTGTTTTGCCGCTGGTGCCGCCTTACCTCTGCTATATGGCGGGGGTCAGCGTCGAGCAGTTTCGCGGCGAGGCGGTGGCGGTTGACCGGCGGGCGCGCTCGGCGGTGATTTTTTCGGCCCTGTGTTTCACCCTGGGCTTTGCCACGGTCTTCGTGGCGCTCGGGGCAGGCGCTTCCTCCATTGGCATGATGTTGCGTCAGCATCTCGATCTCCTGTCGAAGATCGGCGGCTTGATCATCATCGTCATGGGGTTGAATTTTCTAGGCCTGTTTCGCATCGGCCTGCTGGCCCGCGAAATGCGCTTTGCAGGTGGCGGCAAGCCCGCGACCCTGACAGGGGCCTATGTGATGGGGCTAGCCTTTGCCTTTGGCTGGACGCCCTGCATCGGCCCTGTGCTGGGCGCGATCCTTGCGGTTGCGGCGGCCCGCGATACGGTTGGGCAGGGGGCCGTACTGCTGGCGGTCTATTCGCTGGGGCTTGCCATTCCGTTCTGGATCGCCGCAGGCTTTTCAGGAGCATTCATGCGGTTTCTCACCCGGTTTCGCCGTCATCTCGGTCTGGTGGAAAAGCTCATGGGGCTGCTTCTGGTGGCAACCGGGCTTGCCTTCATATTCGGCTTTGTGTCCGATCTGGCGATCTGGTTTCAGCAGAGTTTTCCGATCCTGTCGCGGATCGGATAAACAGGAATTTTCTAAATCACGGTTCAAAATCGCGATTTGATCTTGTCGCGGATCATCTGCGGAAACGCGCCGAAGCCACAGCCCGGTGCAACGCCCTCGCGCATGGCGAAATGGCGCAGCGGTGACAGGTTTGAGAGAAGATGAATGCCGGCAGCGCGCACCATTTGCACCGGCAGGAAGGACGACAGCAGCGACCTGTTGAGAAGATCGACGCTGGCAGTGCGGCTCCAGACATCCACCTTGCGGCGGCGATCGAAGCGGTCGCCCAGCGTCGAGCCGAGTGGCTTTTGCGGCTCATGCCCAACAAGATCTTCCAGGACCATGATGTCGCGCAGGCTGAGATTAAGACCTTGCGCGCCGATGGGCGGGAAGGCATGTGCCGCCTCACCAATGAAAACGGCGCGGCCCTTGCCGTAGCGGTTAGCGCTCATGCCTGAAAGCGGCCAGACCTGGGCTGGTGCCTCGACCGTGACTTGACCCAGAAGCGACTGCATGCGCGCTTCGACCAGAGCGCTGAGATCGTTGAGCGGCAAGGATTTCAGCCGTTCCGCTTCCTCAGGCTCGACCACCCAGACCAGGCTGGAACGATTGCCTTTGAGCGGCACCTGGGTGAACGGCCCGGTTTCCGTATGAAATTCGGTCGAGACATTGTTGTGGGGCAGGGTGTGGGTGAAATTCAACACCACGGCCGTTTGCGGATAGGACCAGGTCCGCACCGCCACATCTGCCGCGCCGCGCGTCATTGAGTGCCGGCCATCGGCACCGACCACCAGATCGCATTCGATAACCGTGTTATCGGCAAGTGTTACGCGAGCATTTTCCTGGGAGAAATCAATGGACGCAGCCTGTTGATGCAAAACGGTAAGGTTGGATTCGCGTGCCAGGGCAGCATCGAACACATCGAGAAGATCGCTGTTTTGAAAATTATAGCCGAAGGCGGCCAGCCCGATTTCGGAACTGCGAAACGCGACGGGCGGCGCGCGCAGCAGTCGCTTTGTGCCATCGATGATCTGCATGGTCGAAAGCGCTTCACCTTGGGATTTGAGCTCTTCCCATAGGCCGAGACGGTCGAGAAAGCGGATGGATTGATCCATCAGAGCCGTGGTGCGGCGATCTTTCGGGCGGGTATCCCCGGCAACCAACGTTACCTTGCGCCCGCGTCGGGCCAGTGCCAGTGCCGCGACGGACCCAGCCAGACCTGCGCCAATTACCGTGACATCGACCGTTTCCATCGTTTTCTCCCTGCATAGGTTCATGTGCAAAATAGGGTGTCGGATGCTGAAAATCCATGGGCTTGCGTGGCGCTAGCGAATGGCATTGTGTCGCGGCATGGCGCTGGAAATCGGGTAAAGCCCGGAAGAAAGGTTGCATTTGGGGCAGATTCGGAGAATATCCCCCAACCGATCAAAGGGGTTTTTACCGGCGGATTATGAAGATTTTCAACTATAAGCGCGTACCCTATGCAGAGATGCGCGCGTTTTCCGTGCATATTCTGACAGCCTCCGGCTCGTTCCTGGCATTTTTGGGCGTCGTCGCTGCGGCGGAACATCGCTTTGTCGATATGTTCTGGTGGCTTGGCCTGGCGCTGGCCGTGGATGGTATCGATGGACCGATTGCCCGCAAGGTCAAGGTCAAGGAGGTCCTGCCCAATTGGTCAGGCGATACGCTCGATAACATTATCGACTATGTGACCTATGTCCTGCTACCCGCTTTTGCGCTTTACCAGAGCGGTATGATCGGCCAGCCCTGTTCTTTCGTCGCTGCCGGAATGATCGTAGTGTCCAGCGCCATCTACTATGCCGATATGGGCATGAAGACCGACGAATATTTCTTCTCCGGCTTTCCAGTCGTTTGGAATATGATCGTTTTTACCCTGTTCGTCATCGATGCCTCGGCAACGACCGCGATGGTCGTGGTCGGCATTTCCGTGGCGCTGACCTTCCTGCCGATCAGCTTTCTGCATCCCGTCCGGGTCAAGCGGCTGCGACCACTTAATCTGGCGGTGTTTTTCCTGTGGTGCGGATTGGGGGGTGCGGCGTTGCTGATGCATTTCCAAACGCCGTCTTTCCTGGTCATCCCCTTCATTATTAGCGGCATTTACCTCTATGTGATTGGTGGAATTCTCCAGGCTTTTCCGTCGCTTGGCCGTAGTTGAAAATAATACTCTGCCTTAAAAACGGGCAAGACCCAAAAAATAACCTTTCCGGTAGTTGTAAGCGGCAATAAAACCGGTATCAATACGATCAGCAATCTATACTTCACGCAGGGTCATGACGTGAAGGTGTTGAAATGGTTTAGGTATCCGTTTCGTCTCCTTGTTGTGGATGTTCGTCCCAACCGAGGCGGAGCAAGGGGGTCGAGTGTCGCATAGCAAAGAAGTAGCGCCATCTCCGCTGCTTTCGGTTCGCAGCCTGACGAAGCGATTCGGCACATTTGCCGCCTGCGATGGCATTGATCTCGACATTCTTCCCGGCGAAATCCATGCCCTCCTTGGAGAAAATGGCGCTGGCAAATCAACGCTCGTCAAAATGCTCTTTGGCGTGCTGACCCCGAGCGCTGGCGAGATTCATTGGGACCATCAAGGGCCCGTCGAGGTCGCGTCTCCAGCGGAGGCCCGTCGGCTTGGCATCGGTATGGTCTTCCAGCATTTTTCGCTGTTTGAAGCGCTGACTGTGGCTGAGAACATCGCCTTGTCCTTGGATCGTTCGGTCTCGATTGGCGAAATTTCGGAACAGGCGCGGACCTTGTCGCTGTCTTACGGTTTGCCGCTCGATCCTTCGGCCCATGTCGCGGATCTGTCGGTTGGCGAGCGTCAGCGGATCGAAATCGTCCGGGCATTGTTGCAAAATCCGAAACTAATCATTCTTGACGAGCCGACCTCGGTGCTGACCCCGCAGGAGGCCGACAAGCTGTTTGAAACGCTGGAAAAGCTGCGGGCCGAAGGGCGTTCAGTGCTCTATATCAGCCATCGGTTGGAAGAGGTGCAGCGCATTTGCGACCGTGCCACGGTTTTGCGCCACGGTAAGGTGACAGGCACCTGCGATCCGCGTCAGGAAACCCCGTCCACGCTGGCGCGAATGATGGTAGGCGCGGACGTCATCGGTGTGACGCCAGATGCTGCGGCTCCTGTTGGTGCGGACCTACTCACTGTTCGCAATCTCAGCGTCGATGCACGCACGCCGTTTTCCATGGCGTTGAAGGATGTGTGGCTGACTGTTCGTGCCGGTGAAATCCTCGGACTGGCGGGCGTGGCCGGTAATGGCCAGAGCGAATTGTTTGATGTGCTGTCGGGCGAATATACCGTGCGTGACCATCAAGCCATCCAGCTATGCGGCCAGCCGGTCGGGCGCTTCGGTATCAACCGGCGTCGGTTGATCGGAGCTGGTTTCGTGCCGGAAGAGCGCCATGGCCATGCCGCCGTTACCGGCCTTTCGCTGTCGGACAATCTGCTTTTGGCGCGGCATCGCTCTGATCGTGGGCGTTATGTCTCAGGTCTGTTCGGCCTGATCCGCCACAGCGCCATCAAGTCGTCCACCCTACAGATTTGCGAGGCGATGGATGTGCGAAAGAGCGGTGAGGACCCTTCCGCCGGATCGCTTTCGGGCGGCAACCTGCAAAAATTCATTGTCGGGCGTGAGCTGGACCGCAAACCGGCGGTGCTGGTCGTCAACCAGCCAACCTGGGGTGTGGATGCGGGTGCGGCCAGCCGCATTCGCCAGGCGCTTATCGATCTTGCGGCTCAAGGCTCGGCGGTGGTGATCATCAGCCAGGATCTGGACGAGATTTTCGAAGTCTCGACATCGATTGCGGCAATTTCGGAGGGCAGGCTGTCGAAAGTCTACCCAAGCGGCGTGATGAACCGCGAGAAGATCGGTCTGTTGATGGGCGGCTTGCATGGTCTGGAGAGCGCCGATGCGCATTGAACTGGAAAAGCGCGCCCGCGCGTCCGGGCTGTTTACGCTGGTCTCACCCTTACTGGCGCTGGCTTTGACGCTGTTTTTCGGCGGGTTGATGTTTGCAGCGCTGGGCAAGGACCCGTTCTTTGCGCTTTACAGCTTTTTCATTGCGCCGCTCACCGAGGTCTGGTCGCTGCATGAGCTGGCGATCAAGGCGGCACCGCTGATCCTGATCGCTGTCGGACTGTCTGTCTGTTATCGCTCGAACAATTGGAATATTGGCGCGGAAGGCCAGTTCACGGTAGGGGCGATTTGCGGTTCGATCATTCCGGTGATCTTTTACGAATGGCAATCGCCGCTGCTTTTGCCGCTGATGATGGTGATGGGCATGGTTGGTGGTGCGCTTTACGCCGCCATCCCGGCGCTGTTGAAAACCCGCTTCAACACCAATGAAATTCTCACCAGCCTGATGCTGGTCTATATTGCTCAGTTCATTCTGGATTACCTGGTGCGCGGTCCCTGGCGCGACCCGCAAGGCTTCAATTTTCCCCAGACCCGCGAATTCGTCACGGAGGGCATTCTGCCTGCCATCTGGGAAGACTCAGGACGCGCCCATTGGGGCTTTGTCTTTGCCTTGGTTGCGGCTGTCGGCGTCTGGTTGATGATGCGTTATACGCTGAAGGGCTTTGAAATCGTCGTGCTTGGCCAATCGGAACGGGCAGGGCGGTTTGCCGGTTTTTCCTCCAGGGGCATGGTTTGGTTTTCCATGCTGTTTTCCGGGGCGCTGGCCGGTCTTGCCGGGATTTCTGAGGTGTCTGGGTCGATCAATCACTTGCAGCCGTCAATTTCGCCGGGCTACGGCTTTACGGCGATCATTGTCGCGTTTCTCGGCAGGCTCAATCCGCTCGGTATCATTGTTGCCGGTTTGGTTCTGGCGCTGACCTATCTGGGCGGCGAGGGCGCGCAGCTGGCCATTGGCGTTTCGGATAAGGTGGCGCGGGTGTTTCAGGGGCTGTTGCTGTTCTTCGTGCTCTCCTGCGACACGTTGATTTATTATAGGATCAGGCTGGTGTTTTCCAAAACCCGCTCCTCCGTGGCAGAGGGTGCGAAATGATCCTCGAAGCCATTCTTCTGACGGTTATCACTGCCTCAACCCCGCTGGTTATCGCTGCCCTTGGCGAGCTTGTCACTGAGCGCGCCGGTGTGCTCAATCTCGGCGTCGAAGGCATGATGGTTATGGGCGCGGTTGCCGCTTTTGCAACTGCCTATTCCACCGGATCACCGCTGCTGGGCGTGGTGGCGGGCATTGTCGCCGGTGCAGGATTTTCGCTGCTGTTTGGATTTTTGACGCTGACGCTCGTCACCAACCAGGTGGCTACCGGGTTGGCGCTGACCATTCTGGGGCTTGGCGTGTCCGGCCAGTTGGGCGAGAGTTTTGTCGGCAAGCCCGGCGTCAAGCTTCAGGCCATTGAGTTTCCGGTCCTGTCGGATATTCCCGTCGTCGGCCCTCTGCTGTTTCGGCAGGATCTGATCTTTTATCTGGCGATTGTCCTTGTCATCGGCGTCCACTGGTTCCTGTTTAAAAGCCGGGCAGGGCTGATGTTGCGGGCGGTGGGCGATAGTCCCGCGTCTGCGCATACATTGGGGCTGAAAGTCATCCGCACCCGCTATCTGGCGGTGATGTTCGGCGGTGCCTGTTCCGGTCTGGCCGGGGCGCAATTGTCGCTGGTCTATACGCCGCAATGGGTGGAAAACATGTCGGCTGGGCGGGGCTGGATCGCGCTGGCGCTGGTGGTGTTTGCCTCCTGGCGACCGGGGCGGGTGCTGGCGGGCGGCTATCTGTTTGGGGCGGTCACCATCGGCCAGCTGCATGCGCAGGCATTCGGCATCGGATTGCCGTCGCAGTTTTTATCAGCACTTCCTTATGCTGCGACCATTGTCGTTTTGATCGCGATTTCGCATAATCGGCGCACGACGCTGATCAATACACCCGCTTCTCTGGGAAAGCCCTTCGTTCCGGATCGCTGACCCATCGTCTTCACTCTCATGAAACCTTCACTCTCATGCAATCAGGGGAAACTATGAAAAAACTCGCACTCGCATTTGCGGCCTCCGTCGCCACGATGCTTTCCGTTGCCGGTAGCGCCAGCGCCGCCGACAAGACCAAGATCTGCTTCGTTTACGTCGGCAGCAAGACGGATGGCGGTTGGACCCAGGCTCATGAGCTGGGCCGCCAGGAATTGCAGAAGCATTTCGGCGACAAGATCGACACGCCTTTCCTGGAAAACGTGCCTGAAGGACCGGATGCTGAACGCGCTATCGAGCGTTTGGCCCGCGAAGACTGCAAGCTGATCTTCACTACCTCCTTCGGTTTCATGGATGCCACCGTCAAGGTCGCCAAGAAATTCCCAAAGGTGAAATTTGAACATGCAACCGGCTTCAAATCGGCTGAAAATGTTGCGACCTACAATTCGCGCTTTTACGAAGGCCGCTACATTTCCGGCGTGATTGCCGGTAAGATGTCGAAGAAGGGTGAGGCCGGCTACATCGCCTCCTTCCCGATTCCCGAAGTGGTGATGGGCATCAATGCGTTCGAGCTTGGCGCGAAATCCGTCAATCCGGATTTCAAGATGAAGGTCATCTGGGTCAATACCTGGTTCGACCCCGGCAAGGAAGCCGATGCCGCCAAGGCGCTGCTGGACCAGGGCGTCGATATCCTGACCCAGCACACCGACACCACGGCTCCAATGCAGATCGCCCAGGAGCGCGGCATCAAGGCGTTCGGCCAGGCCTCCGACATGATCGCTGCTGGCCCGACCTCGCAGCTAACAGCCATCAAGGACACCTGGGGCGCCTATTACATCAAGCGCACCCAGGCCCTGCTGGACGGAAAATGGACCTCGGAGCAGAGCTTCGACGGCCTGAAGGACGGCATCCTGACCATGGCGCCCTACACCAACATGCCCGACGATGTGAAAAAGCTGGCCGAAGACACCGAAGCCAAGATCAAGTCCGGCGAATTGCATCCCTTCACCGGTCCTGTGAACAAGCAGGACGGCACAGCTTGGTTGAAGGCTGGCGAAAAGGCCGATGACAAGACCCTGCTCGGTATGAACTTCTATGTCGAAGGCGTGGACGATAAGCTGCCGAAGTAATCTTCAGACGCGTGGAATGATTGAGAGGGCGTCTTCGGGCGCCCTTTTTCATTGCCGATCAAGGTCACGGCATGATAGCTCACGCCAAAATGACCGACTTTCGGAGATACCTGATGAGCCGCACCTGTCTTGCCGTCATTCTCGCCGCAGGCGATAGCACGCGAATGAAATCCGCGATGTCCAAGGTGCTGCATCCGGTGGCGGGCCTGCCGATGATTGCCCATGTGATGCAGGCGATTGCCGCCAGCGATATTGCCGATGTAGCGCTGGTCGTCGGGCGTGATGCGGATAAGGTGACAAAAGCCGCCAGCATCAAAGGCCTGTCCGTCACCCCCTTCGTGCAAACCGAGCGGCTTGGCACCGGCCATGCCGTTTTGACAGCGGGTGAGGCGTTTGCCCGAGGCTATGACGATATTCTGGTGGCCTATGGCGATGCACCGCTGATTACATCAGGTCCGCTGTTGGCAGCGCGTGCGGCTCTGGCTGACGGCAATGACATTGCGGTGATTGGTTTTCACACTGAAAAGCCGACCGGCTATGGCCGTCTTCTGGTCGAGGACGGTGAATTGGTCGCCATCCGCGAAGAAAAGGATGCCAGCGACGAAGAGCGCAAGGTGACGTGGTGCAATAGTGGCTTGATGGCGATCAATGGTGCCAAGGCGTTGGACCTTCTGGGGCGGATCGGCAATGCCAATGCCAAGGGTGAATATTACCTGACCGATCTGGTCGAAATCGTCCGCTCGCTGGGCGGCAAGGCGGTGGCTGTCGATGCGCCGGAATCTGAGCTTGCGGGCTGCAACAATCGCGCCGAACTGGCGGTGATCGAAAAGCTCTGGCAGGAGCGTCGGCGTCATGAATTGATGCTGTCAGGCGTCTCGATGATTGCCCCGGAAACGGTGTTTCTGGCCTATGATACTGTTCTGGCGCAGGATGTGCTGATCGAGCCGAATGTGGTGTTCGGTCCCGGCGTGACTGTGGAAAGCGGTGCGGTGATCCATGCCTTTTCGCATCTGGAAGGTGCGCATGTGGCATCCGGTGCGACAGTCGGCCCGTTTGCGCGGCTGCGGCCCGGTGCCAATCTGGGCGAGGGCTCCAAGGTCGGCAATTTCTGCGAGGTGAAAAAGGCCGAGATTGGCGCTGGCGCCAAGATCAACCATCTCACCTATATCGGTGATGCCTTTATTGGCGCGGAAACCAACATTGGCGCAGGTACGATTACCTGCAATTACGATGGGGTGAACAAGCATGAGACCCGGATTGGCGCGAATGCCTTTATCGGCTCCAACAGCGCCCTGGTCGCCCCGGTGACGATTGGCGATGGCGCGCTGATCGCCTCTGGCAGCGTGATTACGGATGATGTGCCTGCCGATGCGTTGGCACTTGGCCGGGCGCGCCAGGAAATCAAACCGGGGCGGGCAAAAGCGATCCGGGAGCGGAATATGGCGATCAAAGCATTTTCAGGAAAAGTGTGAAGCGGTTTTGCGTCCGGAAATGCGTAAATCAAAGGACTTAGAGCCATGAAAAAATCCGGTTCGTGATCACGGATATTTTCGTAACGTCACGATATCCAAATTGACCATTCCTGGAATTGAGAAATCCTCCGGAATTGGTAGGACTGGCCTCGCGTAAGCGCGAGAAGGAGAATTGCATGTGCGGTATTGTCGGAATTGTCGGTGATCGGCCGGTCTCAGAACGTTTGGTGGACGCCATGAAGCGGCTGGAATACCGGGGGTATGATTCGGCAGGTGTCGCGACGCTCGATCATGGGGTGATGGATCGCCGCCGCGCCGAGGGCAAGCTGTTCAACCTAGAAACCAAGCTGGCACAACAGCCGCTTCCAGGCACAATCGGCATTGCCCATACCCGCTGGGCCACGCATGGCGTGCCGAACGAAGCCAATGCCCATCCGCATTTCGTCGAAGGCGTCGCGGTCGTTCACAACGGCATTATCGAGAATTTCTCCGAGTTGCGCGACGAACTTGTCGCTGACGGCGCTACGTTCACCAGCCAGACCGACACCGAAGTTGTCGCCCAGCTTCTTGCCCGTTTCCGCCGTCAGGGGCTGGATCATAAGGGCGCGATGCTGGCGATGCTGAACCGGATTACCGGCGCCTATGCGCTGGTGGTGATGTTTGCCGATGATCCGACTCAGCTTTTTGCCGCCCGGTTCGGCCCGCCGCTGGCCATCGGCCATGGCAAAGGTGAAATGTTCCTGGGCTCCGACGCCATTGCCCTGTCGCCTTTCACCAACCAGATTACCTATCTGGTCGATGGGGATTTCGCTGTGATTGGCCATCGCAGTGCCCAGATCATGGATTTCGCGGGCAAGCCGGTCAAGCGAATCAAGCAGGTCTCCCAGGGCAGCGCCTATCTGGTCGATAAGGGCAATCACCGCCATTTCATGGAGAAGGAAATCTATGAACAGCCGGAGGTGATCTCCCATGCGCTGGCGCATTATGTCGATCTGGCTGCCCATACGGTGAAAAGCGATGTGATCGGCCTGGATTTTGCCCGCTTGCGTGGTCTGGCGATTTCGGCCTGCGGGACGGCCTATCTGGCGGGTCTGATCGGCAAATACTGGTTCGAGCGTTATGCCCGGCTGCCTGTCGAAATCGATGTCGCATCCGAATTTCGTTATCGGGAAATGCCGCTGTCGCCGGATCAGGCGGCGCTGTTTATTTCGCAATCGGGTGAAACCGCCGATACGCTGGCCTCGCTGCGCTATTGCAAGGAAGCGGGGTTGAAAATCGGTGCGGTCGTCAATGTGCAGGAATCGACAATTGCCCGCGAGGCCGATGCAGTCTTTCCAATTTTGGCCGGGCCGGAGATCGGCGTTGCCTCCACCAAGGCCTTCACCTGCCAACTCGCCGTCATGGCATCGCTGGCGATTGCCGCCGGGAAGGCGCGGGGCCTGATCGGCAACCAAGAAGAAAAGGAGATGGTGCGGCATCTGTCCGAACTGCCGCGCATCATGAGCTGGGTGGTTAACCTGATCCAGCCTCAGATGGAAAGCCTGTCGCGAGACCTGTCGAAATTCAAGGACGTGCTCTATCTCGGTCGCGGCACCAGCTATCCGCTGGCCTTGGAAGGGGCGCTGAAGCTCAAGGAAATTTCCTATATTCATGCCGAGGGCTATGCTGCGGGTGAGTTGAAGCATGGGCCGATTGCGCTGATCGATGAAAACATGCCGGTCATCGTCATCGCTCCGCATGACCGGTTCTTTGAAAAGACCGTCTCGAACATGCAGGAAGTGGCGGCGCGCGGCGGCAGGATCATTTTCATCACCGATGAGAAGGGCGCGGCATCCTCCAGGCTGGAAACCATGGCGACCATCGTTCTGCCCGATGTGGCGGAAATCATCGCGCCCATGGTGTTTTCACTGCCGATCCAGTTGCTCGCCTATCATACGGCGGTGTTCATGGGCACGGATGTCGATCAGCCGCGCAATCTGGCGAAATCCGTCACGGTTGAGTGATCGATTTATGCACTGCACACCTTGCCTTGGCGGGCAAGGTGCCGCACAGTTTGACCAGACTGCTTCGGTGTGCGTTTATGCGGCGAAGCAGGCCATTTCATTAAAAATCGGGTCATATGTCGGATAAACCAGAACGAATTTCTTTTGCCAGCCGGCTAAGGACCAATTTCCTGACCGGCATGATCATCTGTGCGCCCTTGGCGATCACCGTCTGGCTGACCTTTACCTTCATCGATTGGGCGGATAGCTGGGTCACGCCCTATATTCCGCAGCGCTACAATCCGGAATATTACTTCAATATCGCCATTCCCGGCACCGGCCTGGTGATTGCGGTGGTCGGCATCACCATGATCGGCTTTCTGGGGCGCAATCTCGTCGGGCGATCTGTCGTCAATTTTGGGGAGTCGATCCTCAACCGGATGCCGCTGGTCCGCACCCTCTATAAAAGCCTGAAGCAGATTTTTGAAACGGTGCTGAAGGAACAGTCCAGTTCCTTCAAGAAGGTCGGGCTGATCGAGTTCCCGGCTCCCGGCACCTGGGCCATGGTGTTTATCGCCACCGAAGTGACCGGCGAAATTGCTGCCCGGCTGAATGAGGAGGGCGAGGAGATGATTGCTGTCTTCATGCCGCCGACCCCGGTGCCTACGGCTGGCTTCCTGATGTTCGTTCCCCGCAGCCGCCTGAAATTGCTGGATATGACGCCGGAAGAAGGCGCCAAACTGCTGATTTCCGGGGGATTGGTCATGCCCGCATGGAAACCGGCTTCCGGCACGATTGCCATGCCGCCCGTCGTGGATGTTGCAACGGGAAAAACGGGGCTCTAGGCTTTCGGCAGAACGCTCGTTTCCTGTAGGACCTTGTCACGATCCTGTCACGGGAAGCTTCTAATGGCCCTGATGGGGGAGCAGTGATACGGCAGACAGATATGCCGTGTCCCATCAAGGCTGAGCGCTGCCCCGGTTGATGCAAAGGATCGGGATCATGGTATTTTCACGCAAGGCATTGCTTCTGGCTGCAACTGTTCTGGTCTCCTCGGCTGGTGTCGTTCTGGCGGAAGGAACGGTCAGCGCCAATGGAGTGACGATCGCCAACAAGGGCCTTGTCGCCATCGGCCGCATTCCGGCCAACGAGCGCGACAAGTTCAAGGAAACTTTCGGTTCGGGTTCCGGCATGGCTATCGATCTGACCCAATGGAAAAAGCAGGGCGAGACCTATTCCGGTTCGCTTTGGCTCCTGCCGGATCGTGGCTACAATGTCGAAGGCACGACTGATTACAACACCCGTATCAACAAGATTGATTTTACCCTGGCACCAGCACCGGCAGGAACCACTCTGCCAGCCGATAAGCAGCAGAAGGGCTTTGATGCAAAGCTTGCCGATACGATCCTGCTGACGGATGGGGAAGGCAAGAGCCTGACTGGCCTGGACCCGGAATCGGGTGTTCGCGCTGCGACCAAGACATTGCCAGCCTTGCCGCAAGCAACCACCGGCAAGATCTCGCTCGATCCGGAAGCCGTGGTCCTGTTGAAGGACGGCTCGATGATGATCAGCGACGAATATGGCCCCTATATCTATCATTTCTCGGCGCTGGGAAAACTGATTTCCGCCACCCAGTCGCCGAAAGCCCTGCTGCCGATGCGCAAGGGTGAGCTGAACTTCTCGTCCAACAATGTCGGTGAAGGCGGTAAGAAGCCGGACCCGAAGGATCCCGATACCGGTCGCCAGAACAACCAGGGCCTCGAAGGCATGTCGCTGACGCCGGATGGCAAGTTCCTGATCGCGCTGCTGCAATCAGCGACCCGCCAGGATGGTGGCGATAGCAGCACGACCCGGATGAATACCCGCGCTCTCGTCTATGATGCTGCCGATATGGATCATCTGAAGCTGGTGCATGAATATGTCGTGCCGTTGCCGACCTTCGACAGCAAGGGCAAGGTCGCCGTGGCCGCCCAGAGCGAAATCCTGGCCTTGTCAGACAAGACCTTCCTGATGCTGGCGCGAGACAGCAATAGCGGGCAGGGCATGAAGAACGACACATCGGTCTATCGCAAGATTGATCTAGTCGATCTGTCAGCGGCCACGGACATTGCCAATAGCGAATTCGATGATGCGAAGCCGGTGGCCCCAAAGGGCGTGGTGGATGCCTCCGTCAAGGTGGCAGCGGTGACGCCGTTCATCGACATCAACGACAACAAGGACCTCGCCCGCTTCGGCCTGCACAATGGCGCGCCGAACGATGCCAACAATCTCTCCGAAAAATGGGAGGCGATGTCGGTTGCTTCGGCCCTCGATCCAGCCGCGCCGGACGATTATTTCCTGTTCGTCGCCAATGACAACGACTTCCTGACCCAGGATGGTTATCAGGTTGGCGCGGCTTACAAGGCCGAAGGTGGTGCCGATGTTGATACCATGTTCCAGGTGTTCCGCGTGACCCTGCCGGGCATGACTGCCAAGTAATTTACGTTCAGAATTGCTCTACAGTAAAACGCCATGCATCCAGATTGGACGCACGGCGTTTCTATTTCTGGATCATCGTACAGAAAACCGAAATCACAGTGCACGACGCAAAGATTTCGGGGCTTCGCCACCCCCTCATCCGGCTGCCGCCACCTTCTCCCCGCAGGGGAGAAGAGACCGAGTTGATAGCACCGAACCTCAAATTACTGCATTGGACCGAAAACCTGTTCTTAAATTTCGGTCCGATGCTCTGTCCTACGCCTGTCTGGTGTGCAGCCAAGCCTTGAATGCATCGACCTCGTCGGTCTGGATGGCGCCGACGCCTGCATCTGCCAGCACGGTCCAAACGCCGTCTGGATCGGAAAGGGCGCGGGTATCGTTGAAATCGAGGCAATGAGAGACGTCGAGCGTGTTGATCCAGACGCGGATGTTTTGACGCTCCAGTTCGGCGCGAGCATGGGCGATATCGGCGAGATCCGTGAATTTCACTTCGATCATCGGCGCCTTGAGGCTCTCGATGCGGCGCAGGTCTTCGGCAAACCGGCCCCGACGTACGGGAAACATCGGCATATGCGGAATCTTACCGAACCAGTCGGCATCGATAATGGTGAAATGGTCAGCGTCTGGATCGATGTCGGTCTTGACCAGAACCTGATCGGCAATGTTCATCCGCAGCACTGTTTCCATCACCTGCGGCAGATCACGGGTGAACTTCGTGTCGATATTGACGGTAATCCGACCGCGAGCCTCTTCAAGAATTTCCTCCAGTGTCGGAACGCATTCCTCCGTTATATCAGCCTCCGGGCCACCCGCGCCGCTGCGCAACTTTGCCCGACGGATGACATCGAATGGCAATTCGCTGACCGTGCCGCTGCCGGTCGTTGTTCTGTCCAGGGTCGCATCGTGAATAACCACAAGATGGCCATCGGCGCTGGACTGGGTGTCGATTTCGACCATATCCACGCCTTGGGCAATTGCTGCCCGGATCGAGGCCAGCGAGTTTTCCGCCGTGCTCTTCCACAGGCCGCGATGGGCGATGGTCAGAATGGTGGGATTGGTGCGCGATGCCATTTCGGCAATCGAGCAAGGACGGGTGGTCTCGGACTGGTGCGCAAGCGGAGAATTCTGGACAGGCATGGATTGGACTTTCGGCTGTTACGGGTTTGGGAGAAATCAGATCTTGCCCATGCCTGCCGCCATCAGGTCGTCGCGCAGGATGCGACCGGCGATGATGAAGACGATGAGGGCTGGCAAAAGCAGGATGAAGGAAACGATGGCGGCCAGCGGTAGCTGCATCGAATAGGGGTCGAGATACATGTAAAGCTTGATCGGCAGGGTCTGGACTACAGGCGCGCCGACAATGAAGGATTTGTCGAATTCCTCAAAACTGCCGATGAAGGACATCAACCCGCCCGCCAGCAGGCCGGGTACGGCCAGCGGCAGGATGATATGCGCGACAATGCCAACTGTTCCGGCCCCGAGCGAGCGGGCCGCATGGATCAGCTCGTCGGGAATGGTCTCAAGCGTTGCGGTCATCAGCCGGATCATCAGCGGCAGGGTGCCGACGATCTGGACAATGATGACGCCAGCCACCGAATAGGCAAGGCCCAGCGCCAGGAACACCTGTCCGATGCCGACCGCGACCACCAGGCCGGGAATGATGACTGGCGCGAGAATGAAGATCTCCACCAACCGTTTCAGCCGGAAGGGAAAACGGGCCATGGCCCAGGCCGTCGGCAAGGCGATGATTGCCGTTGCGAACGTGACCGTGAAGGCAATGGCAAGGCTGGTGGCCATGGCCTGGATCAATCCCTGATCGCTGAGCACGCTGGCCCAGCGGCTGGCCGTATAGACCTGCGGCAGCACATGCGGCGGCTGCCAGCCATCAGCAATGCTCCAGATAAACATCAGGGCGAGCGGCAGGGCGATGGCAAGGGCTAGCGAACCGAACAAACCAATAGTAACGAGAATGCGGTCTTCGGGCCGGAACATGCGGCGTCGTGCTGTAACAGGTGGGGCGAGCTCAAGAACAGCCATCACGCATTCCCCCGCGTATTGCCAGCACCGATCCGGCTGGTCAGGGCATAATAGGTCAGGAGAACGATGACAGCGAACAGGCTGAGCACCATGCCCATCGCATAGACCTGCTCGAACCGTCCCTGTTTGAACTCTTGCACCATCAGGACAGAGAGTGGCCGCGCCGTCGGGGGGCCGACAATATCGGGAATGGCATAGGAGCCCATGGAGCCGATGAAGGTCAGGAGAATGGCGGCGGTAATGCCCGGCATGGCAAGCGGCACGTCTACAGCCAAGAATGTCCGAATCCGGGACGCGCCAAGGGTGCGGGCGGCAAAGCGGATATCTTCGGGAATGGCGGCAAAGGCGCTGGTGATGATCAGCGTCATGAATGGAATCTGCTTCCAGGAATTGGCGATGATGACGCCCGCGCCCAGGTCATCACGGACCAGTTTTGGCAGGGTAAAGCCGAGTGGTGCCAGCAGGCGGTCGAAAAAGCCACCGCGCTCGAAGACGACGATGATCATCAGCCCGACGATAATGCTCGGAACGGCCATCGGCAGCTTGTAAAGCCCGCTGAATAGCTTGCGTCCGAGAAAGCTTTTGCGCAGCAAAAGCGCCAGCGGCACAGACAGCGCCAGCGACACCAGAACCGGCATGACGCCGTAATAGATTGAAGTGGACAGCCCGCGCAGCATGGAGGGCCGTGTAAAGATCCGCTGATACCAGCTGAGCGTAAAGCTGCCATCTTCCAGACGGAAACTGCCGACCAGCGCCGACAGCAGCGGCAGGCCGAAGAAGAATAGCAGGTAGCCAACCCCCGGCAGAAGCAGGAGGAAAAGTTGAACCGGGCGACGGCGAAGCAGAGATCGCATCACGCAGCCTCCATCACCGGCTGGTCTTCAAGGACATGCACGGTGTCGTGGAATGTCAGTGAAACCCGGCTGCCCATTTCTATCGGTGTTCCGCCGCCCGACTGGCTGATCTTGACCCTGATGGCACCAATATCGGCGGTGTAAAGAATATTGGCGCCCATGAAGGAGACGGAGGTAACGATTGCCGATCCGCTCTCGTCGCGCTCGACGCCAATATTTTCCGGGCGGACTGAAATCTGCATGGAGCCCAAAGCGGGACGATCCAGCACCACTTTCTGGCCCCAGGGCAGCAGCGCATCCATGCCGGACGCCTTGACGGAGAGAAGATTGGTCTGGCCGAGGAAGCTGGCTGTAAAGGCCGCTTTTGGCGACCGGTACAGCTCCAGCGGCGTGCCGATTTCGACAACCTGACCGCCGTTCATCACCACGATCCGGTCGGACATCGCCATGGCCTCGGCCTGGTCATGGGTGACGTATAGGCTTGTTGCGCCGATGCGGCGATGCAGTTCGACCAGCTCGTGGCGCAGGCTGTCACGCAGCTTGGCATCGAGATTAGACAGCGGTTCGTCAAACAGCAAAAGACTTGGCTGCATGACAATGGCGCGGGCCAGCGCCACGCGCTGCTGCTGGCCGCCGGACAATTGCCGGGGCATACGATCAACCAACGCGCCAAGATTGCAGATCTCCAATACATGGGCGATGCGCCGCGCCCGCTCGTCCTTTGGCACATTCTTCATCTTCAGGCCAAAGCCAAGGTTTTTGGCGACCGACATATGCGGAAACAGCGCATAGGACTGGAACACCATGGCGATATCGCGGGCTTCGGGCGCGAGTTCGTCAATCCGCTTGCCTGCCAGCCGGATTTCGCCGCTGGATGCCTCGCTGATGCCCATCAGAATGCGCAGCAGCGTCGATTTTCCGCAGCCGGAGGGACCGAGAATGGTGACAAATTCACCCTTTTCGACGGTAAGCGAAACCGGATGGAGGACACGGGCTGATCCGAAGTCCTTGGTGATATCGTTGATGTCTAGCTCGCTCATGTCTTTGCCCCTGTTCGTCGTGTATCAGGCTTTTCCAGCATTACTGGTTCAGGACTTTCTCATCGAGCGCTTCGGCAAGGGCGGTTGACATGTCCCAGAAGGCTGGAACCGACAGGCGGGGATAGACACTTTTCGGCAGAACATGATCCTGTAGGGCAGCCGGGATCAGATCGTTGGTGATATCGGTGCGCGGCGAGCGCGATGCCTTGGTTTCCAGCTTGAAGGTCTGGAATTCCTTGCTCATGGCCATATCGATCAGCAGCAGGGCGGCGGCGACATGCTTGGCATTGGCCGGGACGAACATCGCGTCACCGGAACCGACCTGTCCCTTTTCCAGCAGCGTCAGACGGAAGGTTTCGGGCAATTGCTTGTTGCCGAGAAAGCTCATCACCTGATCTTCCCAGACCGTCCCCATATAGAGCTGCTGGTTGTTGATCAGGTTCAGCGTATCGGCATTGCCATTGGTCAGTTCCGCAGCCTTCAGCAGGCGGCGGTAATAGTCCCAGACAGGTGTCAGGCATTCGGAGGTCATTGCCCAGTCTTCAGCTTGTTGAAGCGTTTTGCTGTAGTCGGTCAGGGCTGTGCGGCAATCGCCAGTCAGATAATTGAGCGCCACGGAATAGATGAAGCCTCCACCCGATCCGCCCTTGGCTGGCAAGGTGACGCCCAGGCGCTTGGGATGGTTTTCCGCCCAGGCCAGCAGTTCGTCGAAACTCTTGGGAACCTCATTCGGTTTGACGAAGGCGCTGTCATAGCCGATTGCCGTTTGGTTGAGATGCACCAGTGGAAAAGTGCCGCCATGCTGGCGTCCGAACAATGTCTGCGCCAGGACCGGATCATAGGTTGCCATGTTCGGCAGGATTTGCGTCAGTGGAATTTTACCGATGACACCTTTGGCCGAGAGTAGCGGATAGCTGCCGCCGCCAGCGAAATAAGCATCGACGGGCGCATCCTGCCCTGACGTCTGAACGGCAATCAGCTGCTGGTTGGCCTGATCGCCGTTGACGTCGCTATAGACGACCTTGATGCCGTACTTGGCGGTGAAACTGTCGGTCAGCTTTTTCCAGGTGCCAGCGAAGCTGCCAGCAAAATTATACATGGTCACCGCTCCCTCGGCTTTGGCGGCGGGAACGACGATGTCGTAGAAATTCTCCCTTGTGACCTTGGAGAGATCGAAATCAAGATTTTTCATATTGGTTTCGGCGCTCAAACACGGAGCGACAGAAGCCGCGAGCGTCAGGGCCGCGATGGCCAGGAATTTCATCTGCATTGGGGTCTCCATCAGAGCTGGATCAATTGCAGATGTAGTAATACACTTTGGGTGTAATATTTGTGACAGGCCACGAAATTTGGTTCCGCAGTCGAGTTGCGATTGCCTGACCGCGAGACGCCGGATAGATGTTCAACCATGACGACCCAAGCCAAACAGCCCTCTCGCTTTGACAGAAACCCGCTTGCCAGCGAGAACGAACGTCTGATTCTGGACATCGTCCGCCGCCACGGACCCATTGCCCGCTCAGTGATCACCACCCACACCAACCTGACGCAGCAATCGGTGCATCGGTTGATTGAGGGGCTGATCGAGCGCGGTTTGCTGCGCACCGGCGCGCCGCTGAAGGGCGCACGCGGCCAGCCGAGCCCGACCATCGAGCTTGCGGTGGAGTCCGTGGCGTCGCTGGGCATATCGATCAACACCGATTCGGCGATTATCTGCCTCGCGGATTTCAGCTGCGGCGTGATTAGCCAGAAGAAACTCAATCTCTTGCCGCTCAGCCGTGAGGCCACCCTTGCTGCCTTGTCACGGACCCTGGATGAGATGCTTGAGGCCCATAATCTGCCGCGCGAGCGGCTGCTGGGGCTGGGATTTGCCATGTCGGGCTTTTCTGTTGCCGATGACCGGATATTCAATGCGCCGGAACCCTTGCAGGACTGGTCGCTGACGGATCTTCGCCCGATCCTTGAACAGACGTTTCAGCTTCCCGTCTGGCAGGAGAACAATGGGACCACAGGTGCTATCGGCGAAAGCTTGCAAGGTGTGGGGCGATGGTGCCAGACCTTTGCCTATCTGTCGTTCAACTATGGTTTCGGTGGCGGACTGATCCTCAATGGTCAGCCGTTTTACGGATTCCATGGCAATGCCGCTGAATTATCAGGGATTTACGACCCGACCGAGGCACCTCGGCGTCCAGCCCTGCAATATTTGCTTCGGAGCCTTCAAGACCACGGCATCGAGATTGATTCCGTCGATACCCTTTACCGGACATTCGATCCAGGTTGGCCAGGCGTGGAGGCTTGGCTGGAAGCAACCATGCCACAGGTCGAGCGGCTGGTGGCGGTATTGATCGCCGTGATCGATCCGCAGGCCATCGTTTTCGGCGGCCAATTGCCGCCAGCACTGGGCGCGATGATGATCGAAAGATGCCCGATGCCCTCGCAGCGGGTTCATCGTTACGGCGTCGGGCCAAAGGAGGCCCGACTGGTGCTCAGCGAAGTGAAGGGAGATGCAGCAGTCATTGGTGCAGCGCTTCTGCCGCTCAAGATGCGCTACTTCATTTAGAGTTTGTCAGGGAAAAGTGGAATCCGGTTTTCCCGAAAAGACAAACGAAAATAAGAGAAGCTAGAGTCTGTCTGGTTCAATCTGAACCTGACAGACTCTAGTCCGAAGCAGGCTCAAGCCTCCGCAAATTGCGGCGGCGCCCAGTTGGGGAACGGGTCCTGCATGTCGCGCCAAGCACCGGGCGTGAAGCGATCCGCAGGCACCAGACAAGCGTCCAGCCGGACGCGGATTTCGGCTTCATCCATGGGATCTGCGCCGATAAATACGAGTTCCTGGCGTCGATCACTCCAGATCGGGTCGAGATAGGGTTTCATGGCATTGAGAAAGCCCTTGTCCTGCGGCCATTGTTGCTTGGGTACAGAGGCCCACCACAGGCCCATGCGCCCGGTGCGCACCATCGGTCCGGCCTGGCTCAGTTCTCCAACATGATGTGGCCGGGTGGCCAGCCAGAAAAAGCCCTTGGCGCGGATTACGCCCGGCCAGTCGCTGTCAATGAAATCCTGGAATTTCAGTGGAGCGAAGGGACGGCGGGCGCGATAGACAAAGCTGCGAATGCCATATTCTTCCGTTTCAGGCACATGGTCCTTAAAGCCGTGCAATTCCTTGAACCACAGAGGATGGGTTTCCGCCCGGCCAAGGTCGAACCGCCCGGTTCCCAGCACGTCCTTCGGTTCGATCTGGCCGAAATCGGTCTCAATGATCCGCGCATCCGGGTTGAGGCCGACGATGATCTTGCGGGCTGCATCCAGCCGGGCAGGTCCTGCGGTTTCGGCCTTGTTGAGGACGACCACATCGGCAAACTCGATCTGTTCGACCAGAAGGTCAACGAGCGTGCGGTTATCGTCTTCGCCCGCCGTTTCGCCCCGGTCGGAGAGGAAGTCGCTTGAACTGTAATCACGCAACAGGTTGGCGGCATCGACCACCGTTACCATCGTATCCAGCCGCGCGATGTCGGAGAGGCTGTTGCCGTCTTCGTCACGAAACTCAAACGTGCTGGCAATTGGCAGTGGTTCGGCAATGCCGGTCGCCTCGATCAGCAGATAGTCGAACCGGCCTGAATCGGCCAGTTGCCGCACTTCCGTCAGCAGGTCTTCGCGCAGGGTGCAGCAGATGCAGCCATTGCTCATTTCCACCAATTGCTCGTCGGTGCGCGACAGATTGGCACCGCCATCACGCACCAGGGCGGCATCGATATTCACCTCGCTCATGTCATTGACAATCACCGCGACCTTCAGCCCGGCCCGGTTGCCAAGAATATGATTGAGAACCGTGGTTTTGCCGGCACCGAGAAAGCCGGACAGCACAGTCACGGGAAGCTTGTTGTCCATCCTCAACTCCTTAATGTAATAACATTACATTGATGGTTCTGAAAAAGGCGAGCAGGGCGCTCGCCTTTTTGGTTGTAGCGTCTGTCAGCCATTCAGGCAGGTCGTCATAGCGGTTGCCAGGTCCGTCATCAGGGCGGGATAAAGGTCAGGGCCATCGGCCAGCCCTGTGCCAAGCGGGTCGAGCGTGCCGGTGCGGGCATTGCTGCCTTCCGACACTACCTTGATCAATTTCGGCGCAAATTGCGGCTCGGCAAAAATGCAGGCCGCGTCCAGGGATTTGACCTTGGCGTGGATGGCGGCCACTCGTTCGGCCCCAGGAGCCGTTTCCGGGCTGACTGTGACGGAACCGGCAACCGTCACATGGTAGCGGTGCTCAAAATATTGATAGGCGTCATGAAAGACGATGAAGGGCTTGTCCTTGACCGGGGCCAGCATGGCGGCAATCTGCTTATCCATGGTATCCACCTGCGCCTGGAAGCGGGCAAGATTTTCGGCATAAAGTGCTGCATTGGGCTTGTCCTCGTTGCTCAAGGCGTCGGCTATGGCTGCGGCCATCGCCTTGGCATTATCAGGGTCGAGCCAGATATGCATGTCATGGGCGCCATGCTCGTCTTCATGATCATGCCCGTGGTTTTTATCGTGGTCATGTCCATGCCCGGCTTCGTGCGCATCGCCATCGTCATGGGCTTCGAAAGGCCCACCCTCGCGCAAGGGCAGCAGTTCCACGCCCTTGGCCTCTGCCAGCGCCACCACTTTGGCCTTGCCTGCCAGCGCATCCAACGGCTTGTCGAGAAAGGTTTCCAGCCCCGGCCCGACCCAGAATATCAGATCGGCCTGTTGCAGTGCTTTGGCCTTGGAGGGCTTCAGGCTATAATCATGCGGGGAGCCTGCGCCTTCCACCAGAAGATGTGGCGTGCCAGCACCCTTCATGATCGCGGCGACGATGGAATTGACTGGCTTGATCGAGGCGACCACATCAGGGGCGGCGTCGGCCATGCCGGGCGCGAGCAGAAGCATGGGGATAAGGCTGAGCAAGGGCATTGTCTTCACAGGCAAGGCGGTCTCCAATTTATCTAAGTGAAAGCAAGGATGCTTCCTTGTATCGCATATGCAATGTTATTACATTGATTGCGTAACGCTATAACGTGTGTCATAGCCGGTTGCAACACTCAATCTGTGGAGTTTCGGTATCCGTGTTGAAGGTGCTGGGTGAAAAGCCATTGGTGACACTGCGCAATGCCGGCATCAGGCGCGGCGCACGCTGGCTGGTGCGCGGCGTTGAGCTTTCGATCCGCAAAGGCGAACTTGTCACCCTGATCGGTCCAAACGGATCGGGAAAATCGACGACAGCGAAAATGGCGCTTGGCGTGCTGAAGCCCGACGAGGGTGAGGTGGTGCGCGAGCGGGCGTTTACGGTTGGTTATGTGCCGCAAAAACTGAGCATCGACTGGACCATGCCGCTCACAGTTGACCGGCTGATGACCCTGACCGTCAAGCTCTCCAAGGCGGAAATTGAGGCTGCTTTAGAGGCTGTCGGCATTGCCCATCTGCTACGCGCCGAAGTCCAGCATCTGTCCGGTGGCGAGTTCCAGCGGGCGCTGCTGGCGCGCGCTCTTGCCCGCAAGCCGGACCTGCTGGTGCTGGATGAGCCGGTGCAGGGTGTGGATTTTGCCGGTGAAATCGCCCTTTACGAATTGATCGCCGATATCAGGCACAAGACCGGTTGCGGTGTGCTGCTGATTTCCCATGATCTGCATATGGTGATGGCAGAGACCGATATTGTCGTCTGCCTGAACGGCCATATCTGCTGCCGTGGCACACCGGATGTCGTCAGCCAAAGCCCGGAATATCAGCGGCTGTTCGGGGCTGCTGCGGCGCGCACGCTTGCGGTCTATAATCACCGCCATGACCACACGCATCTGCCGGATGGCCGGGTCCAGCACCTCGATGGGTCGGTGACAGATCACTGCCATCCTGATGACGGCCATCATCATGGCCGGGGTGAGGAGCGCCATCATCATCATGAGGATTCGCTTGAGCTTGAAGAGAACCACCACGATCATCACCACCACGGCGAAGGGCCGTCGGTGACTTCGGGGAGGGGTGATCGTCATGATGGATGATTTCTTCGTTCGGGCATTGCTGGCGGGTGTCGGGTTGGCGCTGACGGTTGGGCCGCTCGGGTGTTTCGTCATCTGGCGGCGCATGGCCTATTTCGGGGATACGATGGCACATTCTTCGTTGTTGGGCGTGGCGCTGTCACTGCTGTTTTCCGTCAATCTGACGCTCAGCGTGTTTCTGGTCGCTGCGATTGTATCGCTGCTGCTGTTGTTATTGCAGAACCGGCGCGGGCTTTCCGCCGATGCGCTGCTGGGTATTCTCAGCCACGCGACGCTGGCGATTGGCCTTGTTCTGGTGGCCTTCATGACCTGGGTGCGGGTCGATTTGATGGCTTATTTATTCGGGGATATTCTGGCCGTGACGCCGCAGGATATCGCCACGGTTTGGATTGGCGGGGTCGGCGTCATCCTGTGCCTTTGTCTGTTGTGGCGGCCCTTGCTGGCGGCCACCGTCAACGAGGACGTCGCCGAGGCGGAAGGCTTGAGACCAGCGCGGGCCAGGCTGATCTTCATGCTGCTGATGGCCGTGGTGATTGCCATTGCCATGAAAGTCGTCGGCATTCTGCTGATCACCGCGCTGCTGATCATTCCGGCTGCCACCGCCCGGCGGTTTTCCATGACGCCGGAAATCATGGCGGTTCTGGCGTCTGTCATCGGTGCGGTTGCCGTGGTTGGCGGCCTGTTTGGCTCACTGACCTATGACACGCCCTCTGGCCCGTCCATCGTGGTGGCCGCCCTTGTCCTGTTTATTCTCAGCTTGCTGCCGATACGCCGTTTTTCAACGGCTGTCGTGAAGAAAGGATGATCGTTCGATGTCCACACCGCAATTGACCCGCAATCAAAGCCTGGTCTTTCAGGCGCTCGAAAAGGCAGATGGCCCGCTTTCGGCCTATACGATCCTCGACAAGCTGCGCGATAGTGGTTTCCGCGCGCCGCTACAGGTATATCGCGCCCTGGAAAAGCTGCTGGAATTCGGCCTTGTGCATCGGCTGGAAAGCCTTAACGCCTTTGTCGTCTGCTCCCACCTCCAGCATGATTGCTGTGACCATGGAACCGTGGCCTTCGCAATCTGTAGCAAATGCGGGCAGGTCAAGGAGTTTCACGATCACTCCATCGACCATCGGCTGGGAGACTGGTCGAAGGGCCAGGGTTTCAAGGCCGAGAAAACCACAATCGAAATTCGCGGCGTCTGTGCAGAGTGCCTCGTCTGAAATCACGCCTTCAGAGCGGTTTCAGTTCACTAGAGTTTGTCAGGGAAAAGTGGAAACCGGTTTTCCCGATATGACAAACGAAAACAAAGGAATCTAGAGACTGTCTGGTTCAATATGAACCTGACAGTCTCTAGCAAACCGTTGCCAGTTGGCGATGTAGTTTTGCGCGGAGCGCTTCAGGCCTTCCACCGCCTTGTCATCGAGAGTGCGTATGGCGCGGGCTGGTGAGCCGACAATCAGGGAGTTGTCGGGAAATTCCTTGCCCTCGGTAATCAGCGCATTGGCACCGATAAGGCAGTTATTGCCGATCCTGGCACCGTTCAGCACGGTCGCCCCCATGCCCACCAGCGTGTTATTGCCCAGAGTGCAGCCGTGAATGATGGCATTATGGCCGATTGTGCAGCCTTGGCCGATGGTTGTCGGAAAGCCCATATCGGTGTGAATGGTGACGTTTTCCTGCACATTGGAGCCTGCGCCAATGGTGATTGGCTCATTATCGCCCCGCAGCACCGCACCGAACCATATGCCAACATCCTCGCCGATGATCACATTGCCGATGACCTGCGCATTGGGCGCGACCCAGTAACGGTCGGCGGAAGGCAGGTGCGGTTTCAGATCCCCGAGGGCGTAAAGTGGCATGGTTGCAGGTCCTTTTATCGATCTGCCACTGATCTTTCGGGATCGGCCTTAGAAAAGCAAGGGCTTTGAACCCGTGGAGGGCGTGCTTATCTGCTGGTTAATGGTAATGATATTTTGGGCCGGGCGCATATGCCCGGCCCCTGTCATGGCGGGTATGTCAGCGGACATAGAGCACGAAGCTGCCATCGGATGCTTCGTCAGCGTAAATCACATTTTTGAGCTCAACATTCTGCGACAATAATTGCCTGCGCAGAACCGGGTTTTCGCGAATGGCGGCCTGGACTTCGCGAGCCTCAGGGCTGGTTGGCGTCAGAGATCCGAGAAAATCCTGAAATGTGTCGTGCTTTTCGATTTCATCCGGCGTGCTGATCATGAAGCGGGGATTGTGATCTGTTGCCAGCGCCCTGTCAGCGGCAGACATGGCTGCATGGCTGATTCCAGTCATGGCGGCGGTTGCGAGAATGGCGGCAAGAGAAATTTTGGAAATGCGAGACATGGCAATACGAGACATGGGTTCACTCCTCCAGGAACAAAACCGGCGAGAAAAACTCGTTAGCCGGTGAAGGAGATCCTCGCGCTTAATCCGTTCAAATCCAATTCACCAGCGAGTGAGATTGGATTAATTCTTGGTCATGTTCGCCGAGACAGCGGACATGCGGTCTGCTCAAACTTGCTCGTTCGGGGCCTATGGTTTTTACCGCAACCTTAGCTTTACCGGTACCCGACGGGAATGCGGGTCCAGATGCAGGTGAATACTCGCTTCCGGCTGAGAATAGCGCCACGCACGCGCGCCGTGGCAGAGGAGGAGGTTCATCAGGTCCCGCGTCTTGGCACGCGGCTTGTTGATGCCATCGGCCAGCCGGATCGCCGCCTCATGCAGCGGATTGAGGCCAGCGCGCGGGTTGAAGCGAAATGCCGGATCACTGCCAACCGCGTGATCCGTTGCCTGGTCCACGACCTGGCCGGTGTTCAGGTGGTTTTCATTGCTTGCCATGATGACATCCTCGTACGCATTACATTTCGAGGTGATCTGACCGAACCTTGCGCAAACACCTGCGCAGGCCTCGGTAAGACAGAGTGATTACTGCATTGCGGCCCAGCAGCTGACGCCAGCCTTTTTCAAGCGATTGCAGGCATTGACCGCAGACTTCTGATCATCGAAGCCGACAAACCGGGCGCGATAGACCTGAGATGCTCCTTCGCCATAGGCCATGGCGAAAGGTCGCGCACCCTTGAGGGAAATACCGCTCTTGGCACGGGCGCTTTTCAGCAGGTCCATCGCAGCTTCCTGGCTATCCGAAACACCGATCTGGACGGTCCAGCCCGAAGGTGCCGCAGTTGGGGCCTTGGTGGAGAACGTGACTGTGTTGTCGACATCGGCTGGCGGTTTGGGGCCAGATGATTTGGAATGGCGCGACGCACTTTTGCGGGTCTGCGGCATGGGAGCCGATTCTGTTTCCAGGGCCTGGCTTGCCTCCGCTTGCTTCGCAAGGGCGGCAACCGCATCATTGGCGCCTCCTCCACCGGCATAAGCTGTTTCGCTTAGGCTACCTGTGTCGTAGCGTCCGCCGGGTACGGGCACACCGGATTGAGGCAATTGCGGTGCAACGGCGGTTTCGCGGGCAACAGGCGCCATCGGCTCCGGCACGGTGCTTTGGCGGGCAATAAGCGGACTTGCGCCACCACGACGGGAGGCTTCCGGCAGATAGGTTGCCATCAGCTTCCGCATCTGGTTGTCGCGTGCTGCACCTGAGGCACCGCCCAGCACCACGCCAACCACGGATTTACCATCGATCTGCAGGGATGTCACAAGGTTGAAGCCGGAGGCATTGGTAAAGCCGGTCTTGATCCCGTCCACGCCGCGCACCGAGCCGATGAGGCGATTGTGATTACCGATTACCTGGCGACCATAGGTGAAGCTGCGGGTGGAAAAGTAAGCGTAATATTGCGGAAAATGCTGTCTGAGCGCCATGCCCAGCCGCGCCTGATCGCGGGCCGTGGTCATCTGGCCGGAGTTCGGCAGGCCATTTGCATTGCGATAGGTGGTGCGGGACATGCCAAGTGCGCGCGCCTTGGATGTCATCATCTGGGCAAATCGGGCCTCGGAGCCACCGAGATATTCGCCGAACGCAGTGGCCGCGTCATTGGCGGAGCGGGTGACGAGGGCCTGAATGCCTTGCTCTACGGTAAAGCTGCCGCCGGGCCTAAGGCCAAGCTTGGATGGTGGCTCGGAGGCAGCATGGGCCGACACGGGAACAGAGGAATTCAACCGGATACGGCCCTTCTCCAGCGCTTCGAAAACCAGATACAGGGTCATCATCTTGGTGAGCGATGCCGGATAACGCAGGCTGTCAGCATCGGTGGCGCGCAAAACCTTGCCGTTATTCACATCCACGACAATGTCGGCATAGCGCGATGCAGCCGCAGCCTCGGGAGCCGGAGCCACCAACGTGGCACAGACCAGAGCCACGGTGAGAGAGACACGCATGACAGGCCGAACAATCATGTTTCGACCAAGGAGGCTAGCAACTCGCATATTCACCACTGCACTCTTTCCTGAATTCCAGCCCTGATCACGCATAGGGTCGGGGCGACATCCCCGATCTGGTGCTATGCGTATGAATTCCTGCTTTGGCCGCCCCGCAGCGACATATTTCCTGACGCTAACACCACAGCGTTACCAAGTGGTTTATGATGAACAACAGGTTGCCGGTCCCTGCTGCATTTTTCTAAAATTTTGCCAATGCCCATAAAAATCTGCGCCAAGTCTGGACAAGGTTCGGATCTACTCACTCTTCACGGTCAGCCGGGAAGCGACGAATGCTTCGACCGCGGTATCAATTTGCCTCCAGTCGGCCAATTTCTGGCGTGAGAACCGGTAAAGTACACTGAGATCGTGACCGGCGTTGAGATCGCGTTGGCAGGTGTCGACGGCGGGGCCGTCCTGTTGCAGCCCGGCTTGATCGAGGGAAAGGCAACGGATGGCGAAGTCTGGGCGACCCGGCCGTGGGGCTGTGTAAAGAATTTCCCCGTCATAGCCGCTGCCCGCCCGAAAGCGGTGACCGGTCAGGCCAAAGGGGCCTGGCTGCGGCGCTCCTTCGAACAATTGCTTGTAGATCGGCTCGATCCGGCCGGACATGTCGCGTGACATGGTGCTCTGGGAAATCTGGAGGAAAATCAATTCATTCGATTGTCTGATGTCGTCGAAACGAAGCCGGTCAACCTGACTATAGCCGCGCATTTCCGGCCATGTCAGGGCCAGATCCACGCGGGCTAGAGCGCCATCGTGGCGCTGGCGTTGGAACCTTATGGCGTTGTCTTCAATGCGCAGATGATCAAGGCCAATGGTGATCGCCCGTGGTGTCGTGCTCTCGCTGCGCCGATCGCTTGTCAACGCCCGGCCAATCCAGTCGCTGCCGAGAAACAGCGCCAGGGAAAAGATCAGGAGAAGGGCGAGACCCACAAAACAAACCGTCAGCGCCCTGGTGGAAATCAGGGGCTTCTCAATGTTGGTTGTGGGTAACTTGACGGCGTGGTCCATGCTTTGACTGGCCTTCTCTTGGCTGTACAACCCTTCCACGTCATCATGGGTGAGGCACTGGCCAACAACCTGAAGACGGGACCCGAGTCGCACGTAGAAGCATGGTCAGGGCATGGTTAATGGCGCGTTAATGGCGCCCTTGCGCCCGCCTGCAATATCCAAAAAAGTGAGCCGGCTCCGTGGCAGCGGAGCCGGCTCTTGGCCTTGGTCGGACGGAGATGCGGGGACGACCGGGGCCAATATCTGCCAGACGTCGTGGATGCGGTCGCGTCCTCGCCTTGGCAGTCAGTTTTTCGGAAGGGCGGCAACCGTTGCGGCGCGCCCATCCTGGATCTTCATCCATTGCCCCGGATTGTCGGAGGACTGGCGTTTCAGGAATGTATATTCCGTATCCGACCAGAGCTGTACCTGGTTGCGCATGTTGTCGAGGATGAAATCACCGCGATCGGTGCGGACGGTCAACACGGCATGGCCATCGCCATTCGGTTGCAGCACCACGGTTATCAGCAGGTTGGATTCGTCTACGCCTTTCGCAATCAACTGACGGCGCTTGAGCAGGGCGTAATCTTCGCAGTCGCCGGCAACGGTTGGGTATTCCCACCATTCCTCGACACCGTAAAGATCCATATCGGTTTCCGGCTTGATCGTGGTGTTGACGGTGTAGTTCACGGCAAGAATGTCTTGCCAGAGCGCGGGCGTCAGCTGTTGCGGACCTCTGTCGCTGCCGGAGGGACGGCATTCGCTGGCGTAACGCTGGCAGAACTCGTAATGGCCTATCGGCTGGCTGGCTCTGCCATTGATTTTCATCGAAGGCTGGCCGGCAAAAGCCGCTTGTGCGCTGGCGATTGCCACGATAGCGGCGATGATGGCGAAACCTGTTGTCGTCTTCTTGTTCGTCATTGGGTGTCTCCCCGTTATGGGAGTACAATGACAGTGATACTTTGCCGTCTGGCAAAATTGGAAGGTAGGAATAAGTACAAAATCGAGGAAAATAAGTATAAAATTAAAATAAAATTTTAGGCAATTTACTCCTGTTTTCTATGGGAATTGACAAGGCGGGCGGGTGCGAATGACTATGACTGCATTGCAAACAGGATTGTTATCTATTTGAAAATATTAAAAAATTATAGAAAGGCACGCCAGGAAAAGTGTGGCGTGTTGTCCCGAAAGGGCGCATCATTGTCCCGCGAGTTTAAGTGGAGGTTGATGTCGAGTGGACCCAAAAAGGGATTTGTCGCCAAAAAACCGCAGGAAATACGCGAATTCCTCCAAAAATGCATGGGTTTTGGTGAATGATGGGTGAACGGGATTGGGATCAGGCATAAGGCTGGAAAATATACAGCGGTTTTCGCCTTGGCTGGATGAGCGAGATGACGCAGGAGATTTGGGAGGCAACAGAAAGCCGAGGGCGCTATCCTCTGCGCATGCTCGAAACTGCCAGGGCGAAGTGAAACCCGATGTCGCGAAAAGACAGCCACTATCAAGCGGCGGTGCGGCTTAATATGAACCTGACGGGTCCTACAGAAACTCTGTCAGGGCCTCGCGGGATTGCAGGGTGGTGAACTCGATGGCAACGCCTTCAAGGAAGTGGCGCACGACGCGGCCGCGCATGCTGCCCAGGCGCACCGCAGTGCCAAGAGGTGGGCGAATATCGATATCGATCGCCGCACCGGAAAGGGACAGGTCCATGATCCGGCAGCTATATTTACGTCCGTCATCAAAGACCAGTTCGGTGCGCGGTTGCTTGGGTGTCAGTCGGTCGTGACGGCGATCTTCCGGCAGGCCCAGTTCGTGCTTGTTGGCAATCCAGGTCAATTGAGCAGCAAGCTTTTCGCGTTTGCGCTCCGTTGCAACAATGCTGATGACAAAGCCATCATCGGTGGTCTTGATCACGGTGCCTTCGATGCGGCCGATATGGTCGATATAGGCAATGATCCTTTCGCCCGGCACGGGGCGGGCAGCGCAGATCACCCGGACGTCGCCCGGCGACATATCCACCGTCAGGCAGACATATTCATCCTCGCTCGGCACCATCAGCCGACCCTCAAGACTCACGGAGACGCGCTGAAACGCCCGCTGAACCGGGGGGCGTGCTGAACCGCTATTGGGAGCCTGATTATAGGAATACATGCAACGAGTCTTCAACGCTTTGAGTCGCCTGAAATATTAGGCGCTATGCGTTAACAGAGTGTTTTGCTCTTCACCGATCTGTCCACAGATCTTCAGGGCTAAAGCTAAAGATATAACTTGAGATAAATGAAACGGTCTTCTCGAAAAGGCAAGCGAAAACAAAGGAAACGGTAGCCTGCCTGTTTCTATCCGAACCTGACAGGCTACCGGCTATTGGGCTTATCCTTCGATGCGCAGGGAGATGGTTTTCTTGCCATAAACAGGCTTGACCTTATGGCCATCAACTTCAACGGTACCGAATTTGCCAGCAATTCTGGCAGCGGTGATCAGCTTGATGGTCTGTCCGGCTTTCCATTGACCGTCGGGTTTGACCACCAGTTTTCCGCCGTCGATAAACAGCGTCTTGCTGACCACAAGGCTTGGCACTTTCTTGGATTTGCTGGAGGCGATTTCCATGGTCGCATCCTTGCGCAGTGTCAGGGAGCCGGTCACGGTCAGAGGCGCGGCGGCGATATCCATCGTGCCGCCAGCAAGATACACGTCGCCCTTGCCAAAGGCGGTCGGTGATTGCGCAACAAGACGACCGTCCTCGATCACCGTGCCGCCGGTCCAGCTGTTCTTTGCCGACAGCGTCAGTGTGCCGCTGCCCTGCTTGGTCAGCTTGCCTTTGCCGGAAATCGGGTTTTTCCACGTGTCGTCGGCGTTGAATCCACCTTTGGTAGCGTCCATCACAAGGGTAACATCGCCGTCGAAGGCTCCGTAGCCATCGGCGGCCCGGAACAGGTCGAGACGGCCCCAGCCTTCCGGATCACTGATGATTGGATAGCCGGAGGCCAGTTCCGTGGTTTTCAAGACGACCCGGCGCTGATCGGCACTTAGATAGGGCAGGCGGGTTTCCAGCAGCACTTCGGCACCCTTGGGCACGCTGGGCGCCAAGGATGGATCGCCGATCTGCTTGTAGCCATAGGTCAGGCGTGGTTCGAAAAATTGCTTGTTCCAGGCGTAATCGGCATAGGCATCCGTCGATTTCGGAAGAGCATGGGCCACCGCCAGCAGCGCTTGGCCGTCTTTTGCACCGGTTTGCTTCATCAGCCAGGTCTGGCTCTGCTGATAGGCTTCACTGCGCAGTGGCGTATAATCCGGGCGGTTGAGATTATAGGCGACGATGGCAGTGGCCAACACCCGCCCACCCAGCACGTCGAAGGTTTGGTGCATGCCGGCGCGAATGCGGTTTTCGCCCAGCATGGCGGCACGGGTCAACATTTCCTGGTAACGCTGCGGCACCAGATAGGCCATCACCAGCGCATCGCGCCAGCCTTCGGCGGTATGGCCGGAGGGGAAGCCGCCATCGGAGGCCGGTTTGTCGCTCTTGGCCAGTTCCAGTTGCGGCACGATCCGCACCTTGTCGCTGGCGCGGTAGGGACGGGCATATTTGTAATAGCGCTTGGCAGGCTCAGTTGAACCATCGGCGCTGCCCGCCTCGATCAGATCGACGGCCTTGCCGAGATCGGTATTGTCCTTGGAGCCGACACCGCGATTATTGCCCTTATCGTCATATTTGACGGTTGTCGCGTCAGCAGGCATGCCGGTGATGGTCGTTGTTTGCCGCACGCCCTGGCGCCAGGCATCGGCCAGGGGACCAAGACCATCGGTAATGCTGACATTCTTGCCCCGCCGGTCGTCCAGATAGGCGGCCAGATCGCGTTCCGGCGTATGTTCGCCGGTGACCTGGATGGAATAGGCGATATTTTGCTCATGCAAGTGCGGGAGCTTTTTGACCCCATCGGTTGGGCTGCCGGGAATGCCGCTCCAGTCCGATTTGGCAATCGCCGGGCAGCCATCCTTGGCCGGTGCTTCCTGATCGGCATCGACAAAGGGCGTGCGAGGTGTCCAAAGCTCCAGGAAACCGGACAGAACCCGCACACCGGCATTGGTTTGCGGTGTCGCATGGCAGGCATCGCCGCGCTGGTTGGTGGCGCCGGTATCCACATAGGCCATAACGCCTGCCGGTGGCGGCGCGCTATCGGCGTGGCCGACACCGGCTGGAACTGGGGGCAGGGTGAGGCCATCGGCGAAGGCTGGCGTCAGCGCTGTTGCAAGTGAAAGGGCAGCCGCGAAAGCGGCGATTGAAGAGAGTTTTTTCATGTATGGCCTTTCTCTTGGGGCTTTGGCTCTTGGGGCTTTGGAAACCCTGCGATAACGAGAGCTTGCTGCTGATCTGCCGAGTTTTCTGGCTTTGTTTTCTGGGCTTTCGCAGATGCGCGCGCAGCGCGGATGTTATTCGTCAAGGTGGTAGATTAATAGCTGTGAATTTCCCGTGTCAATTGTCGTTCTAGTGAACTGAAGCCGTCTTGCTGGCGATTGCTTAAGGTCTGTGTGCAACAGTTTTCTGACAGCGACGATCTCCTGCATTTCCTTTTGCTGATCTCTCGCTATATGCTGATGCTTACGGGTCACAAGGAATAGAGATGCATGGACGACAGGCCGAAGGGGCAATGGGACCGCGAGCCTGAAGATGGGGACGACCCGCTGGACGAGGGACTCGATCCGGCGACCAGTGGACGCGAACCGGTGTTCAACATGCCGGGCGGCATTCTTCTCGCGCTGATGCTGCTGGTAATGATCTATGCCCTGACCGGCTGGATTCTGTCTGATGAAATCTCCAATTGGATCATGGTGGAATTCGGCTTTTCGCCGGTGCGTTATGTCTATGATTTTTCCAACCAGGATCTGGCCTGGCTGTGGACACCCTTCACCTATTCACTGCTGCATGGCAGTATCGAGCATCTCGGCTTCAATGGCCTATGGCTCGCAGCCTTCGGCACGCCGGTCTGGCGCCGTATTGGGGCAGTGCGGTTCTGGTTGTTCTGGCTGGCGACGTCAGCCGCTGGCGCTGTTGCGCATGTCTGCCTGAACTGGGGGGACGCAAGCCTGCTGATCGGCGCTTCCGGCGTCATTTCTGGCCTGATGGGAGCTGCCTGCCGGTTTGCCTTCGGCCCCGGACGCTCCGGCCTGCGGTTGCGTGAACAGGATGCATTTCCACCCCGGTTGAGCGTGCTGGCCAGCCTGTCCGAGCGCACTGTGCTTGTCTTCATTGTGATGTTTCTAGCTGGCAATCTGATTATCGCATTTGGGATTCCGCTGGTGGGCGATCCGGGCGCTGCCATCGCCTGGGATGCGCATCTCGGTGGCTTCACCCTAGGTTTTCTGGGGTTTGCGCTGTTTGACCGCCGCCCCATTGGGAAAAAATCGTCGGACATTTAAAAAAAGCTGCGCTGATGCATCCAATTGGTTGCGTTCTTCGGTAAATGCAGGCAGCATTCCTGATCAGGGGGCGTCGATCCAGGAGGAGGATAGACACCCAATCCTGCATGCCCGGAGATTTGCCAGGAGGAGGTGCATATGTCTGTGACAGTAAGGAATATTCTCAGCGAAAAAGGTCGTGATGTCATTACGGTCGGCCCGACGGTCAGTCTGGCCGAGGCCGCCAAGGTCTTGCATCACAATAAGATCGGCGCGGTGGTGGTTGTCGGCATGGAAAGCCGGATCGTCGGGATTTTCACGGAGCGCGATCTGGCGTCAGCCATCGGCAAAGGCGGCGTCGAGGCTCTGTCCTTGCCGGTATCCAAAGCCATGACCGCCAATGTGTTTCGCTGTAGCGAAGAGACCACCGTCAACCAGTTGATGGAAATGATGAGCAGCAAACGCTTCCGTCACGTACCGGTGGAAGACGGCGGCAAGCTGATTGGTATCGTCTCGATCGGTGACGTGGTCAAGCAACGCATCCGTGAGGTGGAGCTGGAGGCCGAGCATATCAAGGCCTATATCGCCGGATAATGCTGGTGTCGTTCCTGGTTTTTGGTGCGAACATTCCGCGATAAAGCGCCAGTTTTCCGCGTGAATATTTGGTCTGCCTGGTTCGTCCGGGCAGGCTTTTTTATGTGAGTGGAGAGAATGCCACCCGACAGATTCGGACCGCAAACCGGTTTCCACGTTTTGGTCCTATGCTTTATCGCATCACAGCTTCCTGCATCCGGCGGATTTCAGCGATGCGGGCGATGGTTTCTTCATAGCCGCGTGCAATGCATTCACCAGCGCGGTGGAATTCCGATAGGCCGATATCGTTGACACGCGGATGCAGCGCCAGATCGGGCGGATCGCCTGCAAGCCGGGCGCGGGAAATCCGGTCCTGAATGATGTTAAAGGATTGCACCATCACGCCTGTCAGCCCCAGTCGATTCGGCTGCTTTACCGCGCCGGTATCCGGGCCAATTGGGCCGACCTTGTGCTTGACCACGGCGGAGCGACCATAAAGATCGTAGTGGAGGTTAACCGCCACCACCAGCGGCTGCTCGTATGAGCGGCAGACCGACACTGGGACGGGATTGACCAATGCGCCATCGACCAGCGTCCGGTTGTTGCAACGCACCGGCTCGAAAATACCGGGCAATGCATAGGAAGCGCGAAGCGCAGTGACAAGATTGCCGCCATCGATCCAGACTTCATGGCCGCTTGTCAGTTCGGAGGCAACCGCCACGAAGGGCTGCGGCAGATCTTCGATGGTCAGGCCTTCCAGATGTTCCTGCATGCGTTTCGTCAGGCGCATGCCGCCCAACAGGCCGCCGCCGCCAATGGTCAGATCAAGAAGCGCCGCGATGCGCCGGACGGTCAGGGATCTCGCAAATTGCTCCAGTTCATCCAGCTTTCCCGCCAGATAGCAGCCGCCGACCAGCGCGCCAATAGAGGTTCCCGCTACCATGCCGACTTCGATGCCAGCCTCGTCCAGCGCGCGCAACACACCGATATGTGACCAGCCACGGGCAGCACCGCCGCCAAGGGCAAGTGCAATCTTAGGCTTGACCACCGGCGGCGGCAATTCGGCGACAGTGCTTCCGCCCGATGGGTTTCCTGGCTTTGCGGACCGACCGGCCCCTTGACCTCTTAAATTCCAGTTCAACATTTCCAGAACACCCTTTCGACCGAACAGTCCCCAACTGCATTGCATAAAGCCGCCGTTGGCTCAGGTCAGAAACCATACAGTGGTGCATCACGTCCGATGCACGGCGTTGCCATGTACGGCATGCTTCAAGTGCCCGTCGACGTCGTAACGCCCGCCCGCATTTACATGTCCACCAACTCTGTTTTGAGAGCATGCAGCAGATTTACTCTGCCTTCAAATGCGGTATTTCCGGGGTAGTCTGCGCCGCCTTGTTTACCAAAGCGTTTCTGTAAAGACTTTTTGATGTTTAAAATAGCAAATGTCTATTTTTGGTCCTTGCCGGCATAAACCTGCGAAGGATCGAAATGCCTGTGGTCGTCAGTAATCACCATTTTCGCCTCGCCATCGGCAAGCTGAACGGAGCGGTAAAAACAGGATCTGCGACCGGTATGGCAAGTGGCGTCATGGCCAGCCACCTCGACCTTCAGCCAAATCGCATCCTGATCGCAATCGACGCGAATTTCCTTGACGCTCTGCATGTTGCCGGAGCTTTCGCCCTTTTTCCAGAGGCTTTTGCGCGAGCGGCTGTAATAATGGGCAAGGCCGGTTTCGATGGTCAGCGCCAGGGCCTCGGCATTCATATGGGCAACCATCAGCAACTCGCCATCGCGGTTATCGGTCACAACGGCGGTCAACAAGCCATGGGCGTCAAATTTCGGCGTCAACACACCAGCGCCTTCCAGAATGGTCTTGTCGGTCGAAGGGGCTGCAAAGCTGATCATGCCGTCTATCCAATACAAAGGCAAAAAATAACGCACCGTGGCGACACGGTGCGTTATTGTATTCCATCAAAACTGTCTCGCAGCAAGCGCTGAGATGATCAGCGGTTTTGGACCATTGTCATGAACCGCACCTGCTGAGGGACATCGGTTTTGAACTCGCCGGTAAAGGTGGTGGTCAGTGTCGTGGAGCCGGATTTCTGAATGCCGCGCATTGCCATGCACATATGTTCTGCATCAACCATGACCGCAACGCCGCGTGGCTGAAGATACTGAACGAGAGAATCGGCAATCTGTGCCGTCATGGTTTCCTGGGTTTGCAGGCGGCGGGCGAAGAGATCAACGACGCGGGCGATTTTCGACAGGCCCAGGACCCGGCCATTCGGCAGATAGGCGACATGCGCCTTGCCGATTACCGGTAGCATGTGATGCTCGCAATGAGAGAAAAACGGGATGTCTCGCACGAGCACGATGTCGTTATAGCCGCCAACCTCTTCGAATGTCGTGCCCAGCACGTCCTCGACATTGACATTATAGCCACCGAACAGTTCGCCATAAGCTTTGGCCACACGCTTTGGCGTGTCGAGCAAGCCTTCCCGGCTTGGATCGTCACCAGCCCAGCGCAGCAATGTGCGCACAGCGTTTTCGGCTTCCTCGCGGCTGGGGCGGGACGTTTCAGGCGACATTTTTTTCACTGTGGCATCCATGCCATTACTCTCCCGGTCACTCATACTGGCAGAAGCCCTTTTCGACGATCCAGGCTTTAATTGCGTAATTCGAGCCATGATGGCAAGTCCAATCCTCGTGGGCGTGTTTCAAAGTTTTCGCCTTGATGTTTCTACACCGACATACGATGTGATATATAGAGAACCCGCACAGTCACGACATACGCCAAAACGCGACACAGTGTTGCGTAAATATGGATAATCCAACAGGTCGGTTTTTGCGTATGGGCGGGCATTTGGAGCAAAGTTTGGCGATGGATGATATTTACAATACCAAAATCCTGGAATTTGCCGGCAATATCGTCCGCGTCGGCGCATTGAGCAATGCCGATGCCGTGGCTGAAAAGCACTCCCGCTTGTGTGGTTCCCGTCTCAAGGCTTTTGTAACCGTGGACGGTGAAAAAGTCACTGATTTTTCGCAGGAGTTGCGTGCCTGCGCGCTGGGTCAGGCCTCCGCGTCGATCACGGCGCGCCATGTGGTCGGCGCAAGCTTTATGGAGATTCGCAAGGCCCGGGCCGATATGCTTGATATGTTGAAGGAAGGCGGCGAGGGGCCGCAGGGCCGGTTTGAGGATCTGCGCTACCTGATGCCTGTGAGGGACTACAAGGCCCGCCATGCCTCGACCATGCTGATTCTGGATGCACTTTGCGACTGTCTCGACCAGATCGAGGCCCGCCAAGCGGCGCTGGCTGGCTAGTTGTCTCGCCGATGTGCCAGTACTGCGAAAACCTCGACGACGAGGAGGACGAAAGGCCGCGCCACAGGGGCCGGAATTATCGCGGGTCTTTTCGCAAGACACCGGACCGGTTGTTGGGCATGGGGCTGATCCGACTCTACCAGTTGACGCTCTCCAGCCTGGTCGGCAGTCATTGCCGACATTCCCCGACGTGCTCGGAATATGGCTATGAGGCCATCGCCCGCCATGGACTGTGGAGCGGCGGCTGGCTCACCTTGTTTCGGGTCGGGCGCTGCGGCCCCGGCGGAACCTGGGGCGTGGATGATGTGCCGCAGACCCTTGGCACTCGCTTTCGGTTTTGGCAGGTCTGGAGCCTGTGGACGTTTGGACGCAAGCATCCTTCAGGGCATGTTTCATGACGGTACCGGAAGAATACCGTCAGGCGTCGCACGCGCGACGCTCAGGTTTTGGCGCTTCGATATCCCTGCGAAATAAGCTTTACTGAAAAGCCGAATTTCAGTATTCAGCCGCTTCAATCCCGGCCATTTGCGCCGGTCATTTTTACCACCCGCATTGGTTGGCGGGACTGGATCAGGAGCCTTTAAAACATGTCCGACACCGTTTCCCTTACATTTCCCGATGGTTCCGTGCGCAGCTTTGCGGCTGGCGCGACCGGCCGTGATGTTGCCGAATCGATTTCCAAGTCGCTGGCCAAGAAGGCCGTGGCCATTGCGCTCGATGGCGTTGTGCGCGACCTTGCCGACCCGGTTGTCGATGGAAAAATCGAGATCGTCACCCGCGCCGATCCGCGTGCGCTGGAACTGATCCGTCACGACACCGCCCATGTTCTCGCCGAAGCGGTGCAGGAAATGTGGCCGGGCACGCAGGTGACCATCGGTCCGGTGATCGAAAACGGTTTCTACTACGACTTTGCCAAAAACGAGCCGTTCACGCCGGAAGATCTGCCGAAGATCGAAAAGAAGATGAAGGAAATCATTCAGCGCAATCAGCCGTTCCGCAAGGAAGTCTGGTCGCGTGAAATGGCGCGCGAGGTGTTTGCCGCCAAGGGCGAATCCTACAAGGTCGAGTTGATCGACGCCATTCCTGAAGATCAGGATATCAAGATCTATTATCAGGGCGACTGGTTCGATCCTTGCCGTGGACCGCATATGGCCTCCACCGGACAGATCGGCACGGCCTTCAAACTGATGAAGGTGGCCGGTGCCTATTGGCGCGGCGACAGCAACAATCCGATGCTGACGCGCATCTACGGGACAGCCTTTGCCGAGCAGGAACAGCTCGACAATTACCTGCATATCCTGGCGGAAGCCGAAAAGCGCGATCACCGCAAGCTGGGCCGAGAAATGGACCTGTTCCATTTCCAGGAGGAAGGCCCGGGCGTGGTGTTCTGGCATGGCAAGGGCTGGAAAATGTTCCAGTCGCTGACCGCCTATATGCGCCGCCGCTTGGCCAATACCTATCAGGAAGTCAACGCGCCGCAGGTGCTGGACAAGTCGCTCTGGGAAACCTCGGGTCACTGGGGCTGGTATCAGGAAAACATGTTTGCGGTGAAATCCGCCCATGCCTTTACCAACCCGAACGATCCGGAAGCTGATCAACGTGTGTTTGCGCTCAAACCCATGAACTGCCCTGGTCACGTGCAGATCTTCAAGCATGGGTTGAAGTCTTACCGCGAACTGCCTGTTCGTCTTGCGGAATTTGGCCTCGTACATCGCTATGAAGCGTCGGGCGCTTTGCATGGCTTGATGCGTGTGCGCGGCTTTACGCAGGACGACGCGCATGTGTTCTGCACGGAAGAGCAGATGGCGGCGGAATGCCTGCGGATCAACGATCTGATCCTGTCGGTCTATGAGGATTTTGGCTTCAAGGAAGTCGTGGTCAAGCTTTCGACCCGCCCGGAAAAGCGCGTTGGCTCCGACGAGCTTTGGGATCGCGCCGAAAGCGTGATGACCGACGTGTTGAAGGCCATCGAAGAGCAGTCCGGTGGGCGGATCAAGACCGGCATTCTGCCGGGCGAGGGTGCGTTCTACGGTCCGAAATTCGAATATACGCTGAAGGACGCGATTGGCCGTGAATGGCAATGCGGCACGACGCAGGTGGACTTCAACTTGCCAGAACGCTTCGGCGCCTTCTACATCGACCAGCATTCGGAAAAGACCCAGCCGGTGATGATTCACCGCGCCATTTGTGGTTCGATGGAGCGGTTCCTTGGCATTCTGATCGAGAATTTCGCCGGTCACATGCCGCTGTGGTTTGCGCCCTTGCAGGTGGTGGTGGCGACCATTACCTCCGAGGCTGACGACTATGGCCGCGACGTAGCCGACCAATTGCGCGATGCCGGTCTCGAAGTGGAAACCGATTTCCGTAACGAGAAGATCAACTATAAGGTTCGTGAGCACTCAGTTGGCAAGGTGCCTGTGATCATCGTTTGCGGCAAGCGCGAAGCGGAAGATCGCACGGTCAATATCCGCCGTCTCGGCAGCCAGGATCAGGTGTCGATGACGCTGGATGAGGCCATTGCCAGCCTGGTCGATGAAGCCACGCCACCGGATCTAAAGCGCAAGCGGGCGGCCAGGAAACTGGCTTAAGGGTTTTTCCAAGGCAAGGGGCGGGGTGTTTTCGCCCCTTGCTGATCCCGTCAATGACTGGGCGTGTATGGCAGCGATGAATGCTGGATATTGATTTTCAGATGGCCCTCTGCGGTTTTGATAAAGCCCATTGTGTAATCGGCTTTGGTCACTGAGCCGTCCTTGGCGGTGAAGTAATAATTGCCCATGGAGATTGCTGTTTTGCAGTCGTAGATGATGGCGTGGTTTTCAAACCGCACATTCGTATAGGGTGTCAGCGCAAATCCGTGGTCTTCCGCCAGCCTTCCGGTGACGAAATAGGATAGCGCGTCTTCCGGTGTATCTCGAAACTCAACCACGGAAGCCTTGGTCGGCTTGAACAGGACGGTTCCTTCCTGATAGCCATAGGTGTCGGCTATGAATTTTTTTGCCGCCGTTCTTGCGTCTTCAGCGGCGCCAATTTCCACCAACCCTTTGCCCCATCTCTCCTCTGCCTGTAGGACGTCTGCTTCGTTGATTGCGGCTAGGCAATTTTCAGCCCGGCTTGCAACTGATGACATCAAAACCGATGTCATTACAAAAATTAAAAATATAAATTTCTCTATCATTTAATAATCCAATATTTGTACTGTAAAATTGCATCGATAAGGATCTGGTATTTTGTTATCGGATAATAGATGGGAAAAATGCCGAGCTTTGAATCTCAAAAAATGCTTTTAGATAGTTTGGTTTGTGAGTTGGTTGCTTGCCAATTTATCGAGAAAAAAGGAGCGGCTACGTCAATGGTTTGATATTCAGAAGTCAATCAATTGAAAAGAAAGAGAATTTTCTGTAAGCCTGTCCAGCGACATCGTAGCCGTTATTCCCTCGCCAATCCCACGCAGGACCAGCACCTTGCTCAATGCCATTGCCCATGCCGAACTGATTGCCGTCTTGACGGCTGTGACCGGGGACGAACCTCGGGTCATGACGGTGCGGGGTGGCGATGCACTACCGTCCGGACCATTCGAGCTTGGTCATCGTAGCCTGCAAGGCGGGTTGCGGGAATGGATCGAGGATCAAACCGGGCATCCGGTTGGCTACCTGGAGCAGCTTTACACCTTTGCTGACCGGGATCGTGACACGGATGTCGGCGGTGGACGGACGATTTCGATCAGTTATCTGGGGTTGGTGCGTGAACAGGCCGCGCCCGGCGCCGGACGGCCCGGCTGGCATGGCTGGTACGAATATTTCCCCTGGGAAGACCGTCGCAACAGCCCACCGGAGAGTTTGGCCCGCCTTCTCGATGCTCTTCAGGCGTGGGCGGTGGCCGATACCAGCCGGCGCGAACATCGCCAGCGCCGGCTCGATTTTTCCTTCGGGCTGAATGGCATGGATTGGAACGAGGATCTGGTCTTGCAGCGCTATGAGCTGATGTATGAGGCCGGTCTGGTGCAGGAGGCCGGTGCAGTGGAAGCCTCAGGCCGTGCGATGGTCGGCGATCATCGCCGCATCCTGGCGACCGGCATTGCGCGCCTGCGCGCCAAGATCAAATACCGGCCGGTCGTATTCGAACTGATGCCGGAAAGCTTTACGCTTTCCCAACTGCAACGCTGTGTCGAGGCGCTGGCTGGCCTCACGCTTCACAAACCGAATTTCCGCCGTCAGATCGATCAGCAAGAGCTGATCGAGGAGACCGGCGACATGGCAAGCGAGACGGGTGGACGCCCGGCAAAACTTTTCCGCTATCGTCACGCTGTGTTGGAAGCCCGCGCCTTGTCCGGCTCGAAGCTGCCGCTGTCTAGGTCATAAATCACTGATATTAAAAGATTTAATGCGGTGCAATCTTCCGTGTGGATGTGCATCAGGGGTCGTTTTGTCTCTTCCATAAAAATAATTGTCGCGCGATTGACATAAACTCCAATCGAGAATAACTCTTGGCTTGAGGATATACTCAAAATGAGTAGAAAAGGGAAAGCCAATGAATACCGCCCCTTCACTGTCAGCACTCTATGACCGGGTCGCCCGCGTTATCCCGAAGGCCGAGTGGATGTCTTTCGAGGATGATATCGCAGCGATCCTGGAGCTGAAGAAGCGCCGCAATGCCGTTATCCTTGCTCACAACTACCAGACGCCGGAGATTTTCCATGGCGTTGCCGACATTGTCGGCGATAGTCTGGCCTTGGCCCGTAAGGCCATGGAGGTCGATGCGGATGTGATTGTGCTGGCGGGTGTGCATTTCATGGCCGAGACCGCCAAGCTGCTTAATCCGACAAAAACCGTGTTGATTCCCGATATGGCAGCGGGCTGTTCACTGGCTGATTCGATCACGCCTGAGGATATTGCCCTGTTGCGTGCCGCCCATCCCGGCGTGCCTGTGATCACCTATGTCAATACGTCCGCGGCAGTGAAGGCGGCATCCGATATCTGCTGCACCTCCGGCAATGCCAAGGCTGTGGTTGAAAGCCTTGGTGTGCCGAAAGTGCTGATGATCCCGGACGAATATCTGGCCCGCAACGTAGCGCGTGAAACCAATGTCGAAATCATCGCCTGGCACGGCCATTGCGAGGTCCATGAGCTGTTCACCGCAGGCGATATTGCCGAGCTGCGTGAGGCCAATCCCGGTGTCGTCGTGCTTGCCCATCCCGAATGTCCGCCGGATGTGGTTGCGGCGGCCGATTTTGCCGGATCGACGGCGGTAATGTCGGATTATGTCGCCAGCCATAAACCGGCCCGCGTCGTGTTGCTGACGGAATGCTCGATGAGCGACAATGTCGCTGTCCATCATCCTGATGTGGATTTCGTGCGACCCTGCAATCTCTGCCCGCATATGAAGCGGATTACGCTGGCCAATATTCGCCAAGCACTGGAGGAAAACCGTCAGGAAGTGACGGTCGATCCCGCCATTGCCGATGCCGCGCGCCGGGCGGTGGAAAGGATGTTGGCGGTATGAGCATGCTTAATACCAGAGAGGATCGGATCATCGTGATCGGCAGCGGCTTGGCCGGTCTGGTAACGGCGCTCAGCCTTGCGCCGCAGCCTGTCACCATCGTCACCCGCGCTGCTCTCGGTGCGGAAACCTCCAGCGCCTGGGCGCAAGGCGGCATTGCCGCGAGCATGGGGGCTGACGACAATGCAGCCCTGCATGCGGCAGATACGCTGGCGGCAGGCGATGGGCTTTGCGATCCTGATATCGTCGAGATGATAACCTCCGCTGCGCCTGCGGCGATTGCCCTGCTGGAACGGTTCCGCGTCCGCTTCGACCGGAATGGCGAGGGTGCGTTGGCGCTGGGCTTGGAAGCCGCCCACGGCCGTCGTCGCATTGTCCATGCCGGGGGTGACGGGTCCGGCGCGGAAATTATTCGGAGTCTTGTGGCTGCGGTGTTGGCCACGCCATCGATTTCCGTGATGAGTGGACTTCAGGTGCGTCGCCTGCTGGTCGATGCGGGCGGGATCACCGGATTGCTCTGTGCCTCGGCGTCAGGACCAGTGCAGATTGCCGCTTCGCGGGTGGTGCTGGCCACCGGCGGCCTTGGCGGGCTTTACGACGCCACCACCAATCCGTCAGGCAATTACGGACAGGGCATCATGCTTGCCGCCCGCGCCGGTGCTGTTCTGTCGGATATGGAGTTTGTGCAATTTCACCCGACGGCGCTGGATGTTCCCCTCTATCCGCAGCCGTTGGTCAGCGAAGCCGTGCGCGGCGAGGGCGCTGTGCTGATCAATGAGCGCGGCGAGCGGTTCATGGCCTCTACCCCCGGAGCCGAACTTGCGCCGCGTGACGTGGTGGCGCGGGCGATCAGCGCGGAACGGGCCAGGGGAGGCACGGTTGCCCTCGATGCCCGAAAGGCGCTTGGCCACGGTTTTTCCAGCCGGTTTCCCGCCATCGACGCTCTCTGCCGAGCGGCTGGAATCGATCCGTCATCGCAACCAATCCCGGTGCGCCCCGCGGCGCATTATCACATGGGCGGTGTGGAGACCGATTGTTTCGGCAAAACCTCGGTTGCCGGTCTCTGGGCGGCAGGCGAGGTGGCCTGCACCGGTCTGCATGGCGCCAACCGCCTGGCCAGCAATTCGCTGCTGGAAGCGGCGGTGATGGGTATGCGGGTCGCAGAAGATGTCGCGGGCGTTGCACTCCGTCAGACTAATCCTTCCAGGCCGAAAACCTTGCCGCTCGCTGACGATATTGCGCCGGTCCGGGCGATTGTCTCGGCCCAGCTTGGCGTCTTGCGCAATGAGTGTGGCTTGCAGGCTGCAATGGCGGATTTTCTGCCACTCGTTGAAGCAGGCGGTCCGGCCAGCGATCCGGCTGTGGTGGCGCTGCTGGTCGCCGTGTTTGCCCATGCGCGACGCCATTGCGCGGGCGCTCATGCGAGAACCGATTTCCCCCATTCCTGCCCAGACCCTCTGCGCCAGCGCATGACGCTGGATGAGGCCCTTTTCCTTGCCCGTGATATCGTTTCCCCTGCCTTGCAGCCCTATGCCCGGAGCGCCTGACATGTTTCTTCATTCTCTGCCGCGCGTCATCGTTGAGCCGTTGGTGCGCAATGCTCTCTCGGAGGACCTGGGATTGGCCGGCGATATCACCTCCATGGCGGTCATCCCGGCAGATCACCGTTCGACGGTGCAGATCGCCAGCCGTCGGGACGGGGTGATTGCCGGACTGGATGTCAGTGCCATCGCCTTCGAACTGGTCGATCCCGGTCTGGTCATGACCTGCCATGTCAGCGACGGCGCGGCGGTTAAGGCGGGGGATGTTCTGGCAACGATTTCCGGCTCCTCCCGCAGCCTTTTGACCGGCGAGCGGGTGGCCCTGAATTTTCTCGGCCATCTCTCAGGCATAGCCACGGTGACGCGCCAAATCGTTGATGCCGTTTCCGGCACCAACGCGGCAGTGGCCTGCACGCGCAAAACCACGCCGGGCCTGCGGGCGCTGGAGAAATATGCAGTGCGGATGGGTGGTGGTATGAACCACCGCTTCGCGCTCTACGATGCAGTACTGATCAAGGACAATCACGTCGCCATTGCAGGCAGCGTCACCCAGGCCATCCGGCGGGCGCGGGCCGGTGTCGGGCATATGGTCAAGATCGAGGTGGAAGTCGATACGCTGGAGCAATTGCGTGAAGCAATGGAGATCGGTGTGGATGCCGTGCTTCTGGACAATATGACGCCGGAGCAATTGCTTGAAGCGGTGGCGATTGTCGCAGGCCGCTCGATCACCGAGGCATCCGGCGGCATCACACCGCAAACGGCGAGGGCCGTGGCGCAAAGCGGTGTCGATCTACTATCGGTCGGCTGGATTACCCATAGCGCGCCGGTGCTGGATATTGGCCTGGATTTTGTCGAGGCGGAATGAGGGGATTTAGTTGGTGTCGTATCCGGCTTGCTGCTGAACATTCTGCTGGCTGTCTTTCAGCAGCAATTCGACATCGGCATTGACACCGGCCTTGACCTGAAATTCCTTCTGGTAGATCCGGTCCTTGTTGCGGGCAATAGCAGTGTAATTGCCCTCAGACAGAACCAGAACCGGATAGGCGCTGACGCTTTCGGCCACGGCATCGCCGGACGAGGTCAGGATCGACCAGGCGGTATCGGCAATCGCTTCACCGCCCGGTTCCGAGACCAGCTTGAAATTCATCTGGGCGGCGCGGTGCTGAAGCGTCGCCTCGGTAATCTTGCCCGCCTCGACCTTGATATCAGCGCGCACCAGTGCATTGACCTCGCCATATTGCGAGACGACGTGATAGGTGCCGGAATTGAGGCTGACGAGGGTGTTGGGCTCGATATTGTCCATGATCAGGCCGCGATCATTGTCCTCAGGCCCATCGCCTGCGTAGATTTTGAATTTCAGTTTCGATGGCTTGATCCGGGTATCGGGGCCGGAAACCGCATTCAACACCATGCCGCCGGCATCCAGCACCATGACCTGCTTTTGAACCTCACCTTCAGAGGGAACATCGAGCTTGCGGGTCACCCCGGCCCGTCCAAAGGACACGTTGACGAAATAATCCCCAGGTGCCAATTGCAGTTCCGCCGAGCCGCCCTGGCTGCTGGCAACCATCGGCAATTTGCCGTCGCTACCGGCTATCGGGCTATAGACCCGCCATTCCAGGCCTTGCTGCAAGGGCTGGCCGTCATTGTCGAGCTTTGCTTCAAACCGGATGAGCTTGGAATGCGACTGGGGGGCAGGGGCAATTGGCGTGGAAAACGCGTTCAGCTTCGGCATTTTCACCGTGCTATCCAATTGCTTGAACGATTTGAACGCATCCTCGGCCATCCCGGGTCCGGCGCTTGCCGCCAGCAGCGAGGCCGCGAGGATCAGGGGAAGACGGCAGGAAAAAGATATCATATGAATGCCCGACCGATTCAACCGCGATGATTGGCGTGTTGATCGGCTGGTACTACAATCCGACCGCCAAGGCAAATTCAAGGCTTGCAATTTCCTGAATTTTCTACTCCAGTTTTTCAGTGTTCGGGCTCCGAATTCCGACGCTTTCGCATGGCGGGCTTTCGCAACGACTGATCTGACTTTCTTCAAGGCTCCGCCGATCTTCAAGGAAAAGACGTTAACATGTACGAACATATCACCCTTCTCGATTATTTGGCCACCCGTCGTTCCGTTCCGGCTTTTCAGATGTGCGAGCCCGGTCCCTCCAGACTAGAGCTTGAATCTATCCTAAAGCTTTCGGTGCGCGTCCCCGACCACGGCAAGATCGCCCCCTGGCGCTTTATTGTCTATCGCGGCAACAAGCGGGTTGAAATCGGCGAGGCGCTGCTGGCCATGGCGCTGGAGAAAAAGCCGGAGCTGGATGAGGAGATGATCAAGGTCGAGCGCGCCCGCTTTACCCGCGCTCCAGTGGTGATAGGGGTGATCAGCACGGCGGGACCGCATCCCAAGGTGCCGGAATGGGAGCAGGTCATGTCGGCGGGTGCCGTGTGCCTCAATCTGTTGATGGCGGCCAATGCCCATGGCTATGTGGCCAATTGGCTTTCCGAATGGTTTGCCTTCGATGAAAAGGCCTTTCCTTTGCTGGGCATCAAGCCAGGCGAGAAGGTGGCGGGCTTTATTCACATGGGGTCCACGACATTTCCGATTGTCGAGCGCCCGCGTCCGAGCATAGATGACGTGGTCAGCTGGATGGGAGACACGGATTGATGTTTTACGAAACCAAGACCAACGCCCATGGCATGGCGCATGATCCGTTCAAGGCCGTGGTCTCGCCACGTCCTATCGGTTGGATCGGATCGAAAGGCCGGGATGGATCGTTCAATCTGGCGCCCTATTCGTTTTTCAACGCCATTTCCGACAAGCCGAAAATGGTGATGTTTTCCTCCTCCGGGCGCAAGGACAGCCTGCGCAATGTGGAGGAAACCGGCTGCTTCACGGCCAATTTCGTCAGCAGCGACTTAGGCGAGGCCATGAACCGGTCCTCGGCACCGGCAGCTTATGGCACGAGCGAATTCGAGCTTGCCGGGCTGACCCCCGTCATGGCCCGGTTGGTGGACGCACCTTATGTGGACGAAGCCTATGCCGTGTTGGAATGCAAGGTTACCGAGGTGATTTCTCCGAAGACGCTTTCGGGCGAACCCAGCGAGAATTTCGTGGTGTTCGGCGAAGTCGTCGGCATTCATCTGGCCGATAGCGCCATGCGCGATGGCCGGTTCGATGTTACGCTGGTGCAACCCCTGTCACGGCTGGGCTATCTGGACTATGCGGTGGTGACTGAAGTGTTTCAGATGGTGCGGCCCTCAAAGGCCTGATTTTGCGGCAAGGCGGCACGGATCATCGTGACCGCTGTGCTGCTGTCACCCATCAGGGCGCTGAAGCCTCGCTTGACCAGATCGCCTGCGGCATCTGTATCTTCCGGGCTGTAAGGCTGGATGAAGGCAGGCAGATTGGCGCTGGCGGCGGCCAGTTGCACGAGGCTGCGGCAGGTTTCCAGAACCGGCTGGGCATGGCGCGGCGTCTCGGCCTGGATGGCGGTGACGACCGCTCCTTCATCCAGGCCAAGGCCGATCAGCCGTGCCGAACTGGCTGCGATGGCCGATGCCTGAAAAAAGCCGGAAGGATCGCCGCCGAGAAGGGCAATGAACGGTGTGCTGCCATCGTCAAGTCTGGCTCTCGCTTCTTCGACCCGCAAGAGCGCATCCAGCCGCTGGCTGTCGGCGGCGGTTGCGGCATCCGTCAACATCAGCCCATCCGGCTTCAGCGCCATCAACTGAGCGAGACGGGCGGCGAAGTCATCATGGTCAAGCCGGGCGGAAAGACCAAACAGTACGGGCAGGGTGGATGATGGCGCTTTTTGCCGCCAGCTACCATACAGTGCAGTGGGCTCGTTGCCGCCAAAAACCAATGCATCTGGCGCGGCAGGTGAGGTCTGTTGTTCTGTCTCTATCAGCAATAGCGCCTGGCAAGGTTTTTCCTTGAAGAAAAGCAAACGCTGATCCTTCCGAACTTCATGGTTAATCGACATGGTGAACCAATCTTAAACTTTTCTCGCATACCATAATTGCAATGGGTCGGGTTTTGTTTTGATTGGGGTTGTCAGTGCTTGTAAAGGCTTTCTTTCGCTGGTCTGAAACCGCAAAGGCGTGCGACCGGGCGAAGGCCGCCAATGCGCTGGGCCGGGCCTATCTCCATTCACCGATGAGCGAAGACGACCGGCGCTCCACCTATATCGCCATGACCTATCTTCTAGATGATCCCTCACCCAAAGTGCGGCTGGCGCTGGCCGAGGCTCTGGCCTGTTCCGCTGAAGCGCCTCGCGCTATCCTGGTATCCCTATGTGAAGATCAGCCAGAGATCGCCTCGCGGGTGATTCTTTGCTCGCCCGTTTTGCAAGACCGTGACCTGGTCGATCTGGCTGGACGAGGCAGCGGTATGACACGTGCCTTCATTGCGGCGCGTCCACAGCTTTCCTCTGCCGTTGCCGCCGCCCTCAGTGAGATTGGCGACGTGCCGGAATGCCTGGTGCTGCTCGATAGCCCCACTGCCGCTATTTCGCCTTTCAGTCTGCTGCGACTGGCCGAGCGCCACGGCGCGCATGAGGCGGTGAGGGGCGTATTGCTGGAGCGCATGGACTTGCCGAGTCGGGCGAGGCACCTGCTGGTTTCACAGGCCAGTCAGGCGCTTGCTGCCTCCGGCCTGCTGCGGTTTTCCCTTGGAGAAAGCAAACTCACAAGGCTGAACCGCGAAATTGGCGTCAGCGCAGCCGCGGTGATTGCCGGTGAGGTCGGCTTCGATGAAATTCCCGATCTGGTCGAGCAGATGCGCATCAATGGCCAATTGACGCCCGCCTTGCTGATCGAACTGCTATGCCGGGGCAAGGTCGATTTCTTTGCCAGCGCCATTGAATCGCTGAGTGGCTTACAGGAGCGCCGGGTGCGCTCGATTCTGGCTACGGGCCGCATGCATGCTGTGCGGGCGCTGCTTCTGTCAGCCGGTCTCGACCACACAATCGCACCGCTGTTCGTCGAGGCTGTGCTGCTTTGGCGTCACGCCGTGCAGACGGCGACCCATGGTGAGATCGGCAGCATTTGCCAACCGCTTCTCGCCAAGGGTAGCAAGCTGGCCTCTTGTGAGGCGGCGCGGCAATTGCTGGATCTGGTGGAGATCATGCTTCATCAGGACGAACGCCGACAGGCCCGCCAATATGCCGCACATCTTGTGGTCGATGCTGCCTAACCTGTTCCGGCGGGCGATTTGATTGCTGCTATGCGGGTTATTTGGTCAGCTTTTTTGCCGCCCAGGCATAGGTGTCGGTGACCACATGCACCGGGGTGGTGAACACCATCTTGATATCCTCCTTGCCGGGCAGAACCTGTTTTATGCTGTTGATGGCACGATCCGCCAGAGACCGCTTTTCAGCTTCCGGCACCGGATCGGTTGGCGTTGCTGGAACCGCTGTCACGGTCGTCTGGGGAGGTGTCACCGTCTGCTGCTGGCAAAAGGCAACGACGCTGGGGAAATTCACATTGGAATATTGCCCCAGGACATTTTCTGAGTCGCGATTGCACAATTCCACCGAAACCCAGCGCTGTTCGGCAGTGGCGATATACTGGCATTGGCTGACGCTGTCATTGCATCCCAGAATGGTCATGATCACGAGTGAGGCTTGCATCGGCTCGTCCTTCCGGTCAGTAGAGTTTTATCAGTAACGCAACAAGATTGGCACAACCAAGGCCAATCAACCCTCGGACAAAAGATTATGATGCATAATCTGTCTTGTGCGGTTGGTTTTTCAGGATCGATAGATGTCTGTGAACATTCCCCTTTTGGCAATCGCCATTGAACCGCCCCGCCAGCCCGACGTAATCCGGCTGCTGGATCTCTCCGATGCTTATATGGCCGCACTCTATCCAGCAGAAAGCAATCATCTGTTGGACGTCTCATCCCTTGAAAAGCGGAATGTCCATTTTTTCGTGGTGCGCCATGAAGGGCAGGTGGTGGGCTGTGCCGCAATTGTTGAGGCTGGTGATGGCACGGCAGAGATCAAGCGGATGTTTGTCGATCCCCGATCAAGAGGTCTGTCTCTCGGCAAAAAGCTGATGGCGACCTTGGAAGAGCAGGCAAAAAAGCTTGGCCTTGAAGCGTTGCGCCTCGAGACGGGTATTAGCCAGCCGGAGGCAATAGGTCTTTACCGAAGAGCAGGCTTCCAGGAAATCCCGCCGTTCGGCTCTTACCGTCCCGATCCGCTCAGCCTGTTCATGGAAAAACGCCTGGACAATCCAGGCGTCAGTTTGTTGACAAATCCCGATCTCGGCATTTCGTCACCCTTGGGCCTGTCCCGAGGGTCTGCCGGCGCTGAATAAGGCGTTGACATTGTTGGATTAAATTAACGTGGTTAGATGCCCGGCACAAGGCCGAGCATGACGTCGAGGAAAAATGCGGGGGTTGTCAGCAGTCTGACGTCTGGAAAATCCAGTCGTTTGAATCGCTAAGCGCGAATCCCCTTCGTCACCGTTCAAATATCCAGATTTTCCGCAAAGGCGGCCCGCTCCTGAATAAACCGGAACCGGGCTTCCGGCTTAGTCCCCATCAATGCATCCACGGCATCGCGGGTGCCTTCGAAATCGACATCGTCGATCTCGACCTTCAGCAACATCCGCTTGGCCGGGTCCATGGTGGTTTCCTTCAACTGCGCCGGCATCATTTCGCCGAGACCTTTGAAGCGGCCGATTTCGACTTTCTTGCCTTTGAAGGTGGTTTCCATCAGTTCGGCGCGGTGGGCGTCATCGCGGGCATAGACGGTCTTTGCGCCCTGGCGGATCACGTAGAGCGGTGGCACGGCCAGATAGAGATGATTGCCCCGGATCAGTTCCGGCATTTCCTGATAGAAAAAGGTGATCAGCAGCGAAGCGATATGGGCGCCGTCCACATCGGCATCGGTCATGATGACGATACGCTCATAGCGCAGGTCTTCATCACGATATTTCGTCCGCGTGCCACAGCCGAGTGCCTGGATCAGGTCGGCGATCTGCTGGTTGGCCATCAGCTTTTCACGGCTGGCACTGCCGACATTGAGGATCTTGCCGCGCAAGGGTAGAATGGCTTGGTTGGAGCGATTACGGGCCTGCTTGGCCGAGCCGCCAGCCGAATCACCCTCGACTATGAACAGTTCCGCGCCCTCGGCGGTGTTCTGGGCGCAATCTGCCAGCTTGCCGGGCAGGCGCAGCTTGCGCACCGCTGTCTTGCGATTGACTTCCTTTTCCTTGCGCCGCCGCAGCCGTTCCTCGGCCCGCTCGATCACCCAGTCTAGCAGCTTGGCGGCTTCATTCGGATTGTCGGCCAGATAGTGGTCGAAAGGATCGCGCAGGGCATTTTCGACCAGACGCTGCGCTTCTACCGTCGCCAGCTTGTCCTTGGTCTGGCCGACGAATTCCGGCTCGCGGATGAAAACCGACAGCATGCCGACCGCCGAGATCATCACGTCATCAGTGCTGATCTGCTGGGCGCGCTTGTTCTGGGTCAGTTCGGCATAATTTTTCAAGCCTTTGGTCAGCGCAATGCGCAAACCGGCCTCGTGGGTGCCGCCTTCGGGCGTCGGGATGGTGTTGCAATAGGAATGAACCTGTGGATCGCCACCATACCAGGTAATGGCCCATTCCATCGCGCCATGGCCGCCGGTCTTTTCGGTCTTGCCGGCAAAAATTTCACGGGTGACGGTAAATTCCTTGCCGAGTGTTGCGGCCAAATAATCCTTCAACCCGCCAGGGAAGTGAAATACCGCCTTATCCGGAATGTCGCCGCCGGTGATCAAAATCGTCGGATCGCAGGACCAGCGGATTTCCACGCCACCGAACAGATAGGCCTTGGAGCGGGCCATGCGGAAAATCCGGCCCGGATCGAATTTCGCATGATCACCGAAGATCTGCGGATCGGGGTGAAAGCGCACCCGCGTCCCACGCCGATTATGGACATCGCCCAATTCTTCCAGCCCGCCCAGCGGCACGCCACGCGAAAACCGCTGGCGATAGAGCTTGCGATTGCGTGCCACTTCCACTTCCAGCAGATCAGACAGCGCATTGACGACGGATACGCCGACGCCGTGCAAACCACCCGAAGTCTCATAGGCCTTACCGTCGAATTTGCCGCCCGCATGCAGCTTGGTCATGATCACTTCAAGGGTGGATTTGCCTGGCACCTGCGGATGCAGCTCGACGGGAATACCACGACCATTGTCGGAAACCGTCAGGAAGCCTTCGGCATCCAGATGGACATCGATGAAATTGGCATGGCCGGCCACCGCCTCGTCCATCGAATTGTCGATCACCTCGGCAAATAGATGGTGCAACGCCTTTTCGTCCGTGCCGCCGATATACATGCCGGGACGCATCCGCACCGGCTCCAGCCCTTCCAGAACACGGATGGAGGACGCGCCATAATCGTCGGGATTGCCGGTGGAGGCGGGCGTGGCTGAGCCGAAAGCCACTGTCTTGGCCGGGGTTTCCGGTTGGGCGGCAGTAACAGTCGCAGTACCAGCATCCGTCACATCGGCAGCACCTTTCAGCGTCTTCGCCGCCTTGGCAGGCGTTGACGGCAGGGCGGCGAAAAGGTCGTTGTTATCGTCCATGATCTTGTCTGTCATTTGCTTGTGGTCTTCAGCGGAGCGCCGTGAAGAATTCTGTCTTGCGATAGGGCATGTGCCCGTCCGTCTCTGGCCCGTGCAGCGCAGTTTCCGGTTTGTTCCTGATTAGCGCATATTCTCGGCAACAATCAACCGATTGTGTCCATGCGCGCCCATTCCCTTTATTGCCTGTTGCGGCAAGGACGCGGGAGAATTATGTCGCACTTGGTCAAACCATGTCCATTCAGCCTTATTTTCAAGGAAAACTTTTGCGTTTCTCGTGACGGCGTGGCAAGGCTGCGCCGTTAAGGAGACCTGATCCCGATGCGGATGTCCACAGTTCATTTGTTCGCCCCCGTGGTTCTGGCCGCTCTCTGCTCGGTCACCAGCTCTTTGCCTGCAAAGAGTGCGCCTGCCGTTAGCCTCAAACCGTTCAAGGACGAGCTGTTTTCCGGCCAGACCGTGCTGGAAAGCCGCGACAAGGGTGATTTCCAGACCATCGATTATCAGGAAATGCGCGACATCAACGGCCGCGACGAAATTCCTGAGCGCCGGGTCAAGGCCTCCTACGTCTCGCTCGGTGTGCGTCACCAGCAAAAGGACGAGACGCTGGATCTCGGTGATGCCGGCAAGCTGGATGTGACGAGGACCGGACCTGCGGACGGCGCGGCATTCACGGTGATTTTCATTCATGGCCGGGGCGGGGACCGCCGCCTTGGGGCCGATGACTACAAATTCGGTGGCAATTTCAATCGGCTGAAAAATCTCGCCAATGACAATGGCGGCACCTATTACGCACCTTCCGTGCGCTCCTTCGACCAATCGGGGGTGACGCAGATTGCCGCCCTGATCGATTATGCCTCGGCCCATTCCGGCGGCCGTCCGATTGTGCTGTCTTGTGCGTCTATGGGCAGTTTCATCTGTTGGGGCCTGACCCGTGACGACCGAATCGTTGCAAAACTGTCCGGCATGGCCATTCTCGGCGGAGCCAGCGATCCGGATTTTACCGCGAGTGCGGCCTTCAAACGCAAGCTGCCGATGTGGTTTACCCATGGCAGCCGCGACAGCGTCTATGCTGCCGGCGATCAGATCGCGCTTTACGAACGTTTGCACCGCACCGGCTATCCAACCCGTTTCACGTTGTTTCTGACTGGTTCTCACGGGACGCCGGTGCGCATGACCGATTGGCGCGCCGTGCTCAACTGGCTGATCCGCTAGAAATTGCTGTTTGGTCTGTCATTTGGAGAAAGCAGGGTTTTAATTTTCCCTGGCAAATTCCAGATCGAGCTGCGTTGACCCGCTCACGCAGACACGATTGCGCCCGCTGCGCTTTGCCTCGTAAAGGGCCGCGTCGGCTCGGTTCAGCAAGTCTTCCAACGAAACCGTTGCCGTAAGTCCAGCCGCCACGCCCAGGCTGGCCGTTGTCACCTGGCCCCTGCCTTTGCCTAAATGCGGGATGTTCATGCACTCGATTGCCCGGCGGATGGTTTCTGCTATCGCACAGGCGGCATCGAGATCCGTATTCGGCAGCAAAACGAGCATTTCCTCGCCGCCGTAGCGGAAGGCGAAGCCTTTTTCACCGGCATTGTCGCGAATGCACTGGCTGACGGTCCGTAGACACTCATCCCCTTCCAGATGGCCGTGGACATCGTTGTAAAGTTTGAAATCATCGATATCGAGCATGATGGCGCAAACATGTGTTGCCGGTGATCTGCCTTTCCACATGTCAGTCGCGACTTGTACCAGCGAGCGACGGTTCAGCAGGCCGCTCAGTTCATCACGGGCGGCGTTATGCTCCAACTGCTTTTGCAGTAGGCCAGCACGCAGCCTGTTGAGAAAATTCATTCGATCGGCGTGTTCGAGAAAATAGGCACCGAGCGCCAGGAAAATCGCGATCGTGATGTAGAAACTGACCAACCCGCTATAGGTGATATCGTCGAAGGAGCCGTTCAGTTTTGCTGTTTTCAACAGCACGCCGCACATCAGCGTCAGGCCAATCACCACGATATGAAACCGTGGCCGCAGCGCAATGACGAAAAACAGGAAAGCAGCCACATTGCCGTTCTGATAGACGAACATGTACGGGCTTTGGCTGTAGATTGCGACCGACATCGGCAAGAGGATGCTGAGCGTGCCTATTCCCAACGACAGAAGTTCGTAATTAAGGGCCGTGCGCCAGCGCCGGACGGCAAGCACGCTGATAATTGCGAAAGGCGTGAATATTCCGAAGCGTACGATCAGCAGTTTGTCGAACACATCGGCCATCATCGTCGCATCACCGATGAAAACGGCGTCGTAGATAAGCGTGCCGACCACCGCCCAGAATGGGGTCAACTTGACCCGATTGGCGACATATTCCTGAAGAAATTCCGCTTCTACGGCGGGGCTGAACCGCAACGCCTTGAAGCCTCGGGCGATTTGCCGATCGATAGCTTCAAGAGATACGGTGGCCATTGCGGCTCTCCGGTTGACTAAGGGGAAACAAGCTTTCCGCATACGCCGAATCGGTGCTTTGGAGAAGCGCCGTTATCGAGAAACATCCGAACAATTTAAAAGTTTTGCCAATACCGATTCTGATCCGCCAGTGGCCCCGAATCTCTTTCTGTAGTTATCCCTATAATTACAGGGTTAAAGTGTACTCTGCATGAATTAACGGCATGCTGCATTGCAACTTGCCTTTTTTGCCGCCACGTCCTTTTATAGGGTGTCTAGATGTGGAAGAGTATTGTTTATGGTTTCCTGGCTGTCGGTTGAGGCGCAAAAAAGCGACCTCCGGCTGAACAGGAACATGGAATAAGGGTGGGTTGAATCAATATGACACCAGATGTACGTCCGCTTGTTGCGGGCAATTGGAAGATGAATGGAACCCGCGACGCGCTTGATCAGATCAAGGCGATGGCCGAAGGCGTGAAAGGGCCGCTCAGCGAGACCGTGGACAGTCTCATTTGCCCGCCGGCCACGCTGCTTTACGTGGCAACCGCGCTCTGCGACGACAGCCCGCTGCTGATCGGCGCGCAGGATTGCCATCAAAATGCATCTGGCGCCCATACAGGCGATATTTCGGCGGAAATGGTCGCTGATTGCTTCGGAACCCATGTCATTGTCGGCCATTCCGAACGCCGTACCGATCACGCGGAAACCGACCATCTGGTGCGCGCCAAAGCGGTTGCGGCCCATGCGGCGGGACTGACGGCCATCATCTGCATCGGCGAGACAGCGGATCAGCGCAAAGCAGGGCAGACACTGGATATTCTCAAGCGCCAGCTCTCCGGTTCCGTGCCGGACGAAGCCCGCGCCGAAGATACGGTCATTGCCTATGAGCCCGTCTGGGCGATCGGCACCGGCGTGACGCCAACTATCGCAGACGTGACCGAGGCCCACGCTTTCATGCGGGCCGAGTTGACGCGCAGGCTGGGCGATGAGGGTGCGAAAATGCGAATCCTCTATGGCGGTTCCGTCAAGCCTTCTAATGCACGGGAACTGATGGGCGTTGCCAATGTGGATGGTGCGCTGATTGGTGGCGCAAGCTTGAAAGCCGCTGATTTCCTTGCCATATACGGTGTCTATTCGGATTTGACAGCCTGATCTTTGTTGAAAAGGGCTTTCTTTGCGGCGGCTCCTCGTGTAGAGAGCCGCCGAATGTTGTTTTGACTTGGCCCTACGTGGGCAGGATGGATCGTCCATGCAGACCGTACTGATCGTCATTCACCTCATAATCGTGATTTCGCTTGTCGGCGTCGTGCTGATCCAGCGGTCCGAAGGCGGCGGGCTTGGGATCGGCGGCGGCTCAGGCTTCATGTCGGCACGCGGCGCGGCCAATGCTTTGACCCGGACGACGGCTATTCTGGCGACGCTGTTTTTCATCACCTCGCTCGGACTTGGCATTCTGTCGCGGTTCGAGGCAAAGCCGACCGATATTCTCAATCGTATTCCGGCTGGCCAGCAGGCACCATCAGGCAATATTCTTGACCAGCTGCCTGGTGCCCCTGCCACCGCTCCGGCTCCTGCTAACGGCGCTGCGACAACGCCCGCACCGGCTCAGCCCGGCGCTGTTCCGACCGGCAACTGATCGGTCTCGTTCATCTTCGCTCCGGCGGACTTAAACAGTCCGCCGGTTTTTCTTTGTGTGTATTGTCGCCGGCATGAAAAATAACGCTGGCGGAATCAGAATCGAAACGGTATCCGGTGAAGCCCATGGCGCGATATGTATTCATCACTGGCGGCGTGGTTTCCTCTCTTGGTAAGGGAATAGCGGCTGCGGCACTCGGGGCTTTGTTGCAGGCACGTGGTTATCGTGTGCGGCTGCGCAAACTGGACCCCTATCTCAACGTTGACCCGGGCACCATGAGCCCGACTCAGCACGGTGAAGTCTTCGTGACCGATGACGGCGCAGAGACGGACCTTGATCTTGGCCATTACGAACGCTTCACAGGGCGCTCGGCCACCAAGACCGACAACATCACCACCGGACGGATCTACAAAAACATTATCGACAAGGAGCGACGCGGCGATTATCTCGGCGCAACCGTTCAGGTCATTCCGCATGTCACCAACGAGATCAAGGACTTCATCGTTGAGGGCAATAGCGATTATGATTTCGTGATCTGCGAAATCGGCGGCACAGTGGGCGACATCGAGGCGATGCCTTTTGTGGAAGCCATTCGTCAGCTGGGCAACGAGCTGCCACGTGGCGCTGCGATCTATGTGCATCTGACGCTGATGCCTTACATTCCAGCGGCTGGCGAGTTGAAGACCAAACCGACCCAGCATTCCGTCAAGGAATTGCAGGCTCTTGGCATTCATCCTGACATTCTGCTGGTGCGTGCGGATCGTGAGATTCCGGAACCGGAACGTCGTAAGCTGTCGCTGTTTTGCAATGTCCGCCCATCGGCGGTTATTCAGGCGCTGGATGTTGCCAATATCTATGACGTGCCCATGGCCTACCACAAGGAAGGGCTGGACAATGAAGTCCTGGCTGCCTTTGGCATCGAACCGGCTCCCAAGCCACGCCTTGATGCCTGGGAAGAGGTTTCCAACCGCATCCGCACTCCGGAAGGCGAGGTTACCATTGCCATCGTCGGCAAATATACCGGCCTGAAGGATGCTTATAAGTCGCTGATCGAAGCGCTTCACCATGGCGGCATTGCCAACCGGGTGAAGGTGAAGCTTGAGTGGATTGAATCCGAGGTGTTCGAGAAGGAAGACCCGGCTCCTTACCTCGAAAAGGTCCATGGTATTCTGGTGCCCGGTGGCTTTGGCGAGCGTGGCTCTGAAGGCAAGATTCTGGCTGCCCAGTTTGCGCGTGAGCGCAAGGTTCCTTACTTCGGCATCTGCTTTGGTATGCAGATGGCCGTGGTGGAAGCTGCAAGGCATCTTGCCGGAATTGAGCATGCCTCCTCGACTGAATTTGGTCAGACATCGGAGCCGGTCGTCGGCTTGATGACCGAATGGATGAAGGGCAATGAGCTTGAGAAGCGGTCTGCTGCTGGTAATCTTGGCGGCACCATGCGTCTTGGCGCCTATAAGGCTGCTCTGAAGAAAGATTCGCGGATTGCCGACATTTACGGCTCTACCGAGATTTCCGAGCGTCACCGCCATCGCTATGAAGTGAATGTCGATTACAAGCAACGGCTGGAAGACTGCGGTCTGGTCTTTGCAGGCATGTCGCCTGACGGTCTTCTGCCGGAGACGGTGGAATATCCCGATCACCCATGGTTCGTTGGCGTGCAGTATCACCCGGAACTCAAGTCCCGCCCGCTTGACCCACATCCATTGTTCAAGAGCTTTGTAGAAGCGGCTTTGGAGCAAAGCCGGCTCGTTTGAGGTCGTCAGATCATCAAGGCAATGTAGACAAAACCCGCCCGCAAGGCGGGTTTTGCGTTTTGATGGCGGAAAAGATAAAAATCGGCTTGGAAGACTGTCTTTGCTCCATTGCAAAATCCTATGCTGCATTTGAGCATTGACAGCAAAATGCGTATCGAATTTCCGCGATGAGTGCGAAAGCTGATCTGGATGCTCAAACGTTTGCTTTTCCAAGCTTTATTGACTCTGTTTATGTCGCTTTCCCTGGAAAGTGCGCATGCTCAACCCTGGCAGAGTATTGATCCGGCACTAGTTGGATGGAATATCGATAGGCTGAAAGCCGCTCAGGATTATGCCACTCGGTTGAAACCGACCGCTATTATGGTGGTTCAGGATGGAAAGGCTATTGCGCGTTGGGGTGACGTTTCGCGCAAAGTGAACGTGGCGTCGATCCGCAAAAGCTTGTTGAGTGCGCTTTACGGAATTGCGATATCCGAAGGCCACATAAACCTCGAGAATACGCTTGAAAATCTGAAGATTGATGACAAGCCTCCCGGCCTTACCGTGACAGAAAAACAAGCGACGGTGCGTGACTTGCTGATGGCGAGATCAGGAATTTATCATCGTGCGGCCTCTGAAACCGATGAGATGCGGCGCAAACGGCCAGAGCGTGGAAGCCACGCGCCGGGCTCGTTCTGGTGGTACAACAATTGGGATTTCAATGCCCTCGGCACGATCTATCGCCAGCAGACGGGTGAGGTATTTTCCAGAGCTTTGCGCAGCGCATCGCTGCGCCACTCGGCATGGAGGACTTCTCAACGCGTGACGGCCATTATGTAAAGGTTGCTCAATCGGAGCATCCTGCTTTCCCGGTCAGTCTCAGCGCCAGGGACGCTGCTCGTTTTGGTCAGCTTTATCTGGATGCCGGTCGATGGAACAGCAGACAGGTCATTCCTGCATCATGGGTCAAGGACTCAACCAAGCCTTACTCCCAAACCGATCGGGGAAGCATGGGCTATGGTTATCTCTGGTGGACATTGAACCCTGCCGTATTCGGCGAGGGAGCGGCTCTTGCATCCGGCTATGGCGGTCAAGCTATAGCAATTATCCCTCAAAAGCGCTTGGTTGTTGTCCAGGTTGTCGATACTTCACAAAATCCCAAAGGCATTCGAACAAGCCATTTCGTGGCAATGTTGGAAATCCTCGCAACGGCTGCTCCTTAGGGCATTGAACCAGGATCTAGAAAATGAGCAATGGACCTTCATTTCTTGGCTTTCCCGAATGGCTTTCCGGCGGGCGTAAACCCGAAATAGTGATTTTCGGAGCTGGTCACGGCAGTACCTATGCCGGACAAGATAGCAGCGGTCACGCCTTGGCTCCGGATGCTATCCGCGTTGCCAGCCAGGAAGATGCGGGGTTGATCGACCATTGGGATTTCGATCTTGGTGGCCCGCTTTTCGATAACAAACCGGCCTGCTGCATCGATGTCGGTAATATCTCGACCATCATGCACGATAATCTCGGCAACCGAACCAGAATCGAGGCGAAAACACGGGAAATCTTGGCGTCTTCGGCTGTTCCAGTCGTGTTGGGCGGGGATGATTCTATTCCGATTCCCTTTGTCTCAGGCTTTTCGCAGCACGGACCTGTTTGGGTCCTGCAAATCGATGCCCACATTGATTGGCGCGACGACAAAGATGGCGAACGATATGGCTATTCGAGCCCGATGCGCCGGATCAGTGAAATGCCGCATGTTGCCGGGATCGTTCAAGTGGGAATGCGCGGCGTCGGCAGCGCAGGTATTGCCGAAATTGAGGCGGCGCAGCACTATGGCAGTCGCATAATCACCTCTCGCACAGTTCACGATCGGGGTATCGAAGCTGTGCTCCAGCACATCCCGGAGGGGGAGCATACCATCATCACTCTCGATTGCGACGGTCTTGATCCCTCGGTCATGCCGGGTGTGGCGGCGCGAACGCCGGGCGGTCTTACATATACCCAGGTCACCGACCTGATCGCTGGGATCGGCAAGCGGGGAAGAATTGTCGGGTAAGATCTCGTCGAACTCTATCCTCCCGCTGACATTGATAACCTCTCCGCTTTGACCGCCGCACGTCTTGTCGTCAATGTCCTTGGCGCCATCGTTCGGCAGGGATGAAGTCGGCGCCTGCCGCTCAAAATTGAACTTTACAAACACAAAACCCCGGAGTTGCGCTCCGGGGTTTTGTTCATATTCAGATATTCGATGGCTGTCAGCTAAACCGGCCCGCCGCATGCGCGAGCATGGTATAAACCTTACCGGTATCCGACGTCAGGTAGGACTGGGTGATCGACTTGTCGCGGTCGGTGCGGGCCACGTCGGACAACAGCTTTTCGAAATCGGCGATATAGCGGTCGACGGCGGTGCGGAATTCCGGCTCGCGGTCGTATTTACGCTTGATTTCATCAAAGGTCTGCTGGCCCTTCAGCGTGTAGAGGCGACGGGTAAAGACGTCGCGCTCGCCGCGCTGGTAGCGGCGCCACAGATCTACCGAGGCATCGTGATCGATGGCCCGGGCAATATCGACCGAAAGTGAATTCAGTGATTCGACCATATGGCGCGGGTTGCGGCTGTCATTGCTGCGCGGTGCTTCCCCAACTGGGCGAGTGGCGCGGGCAGGCGAGGTGATCGTCTGTTCCTCACGCGAAGCGCCTCGCAACAGGTCGCTGATCCAACCGCCAGAGCCTTCGCCTGCAGCGGGTGCTGGCTGTTCGCTTTGCAGGCTGCCACGCAGGCCAAGCGGGCTGGCGGCAGGGCGTGTGGTTTGCTGAGGGGCTGGCGCTGCCGAAATTGCCGGACGGGCTGGGACAGGAGCTGGTGCGGCCTGTGAGGCTGGTGCCGGGGCCTGGGGTTGGGCCTGAACCGTCGGCGCTGGGCGAACCGGTTGCGGCTGAACAACAGCAGGGGCAGGCGCGGCAGCGCGAGGCGCTGGCGTGGAAATTTCCAGCTGCTGGGCGCTGCGGCCAACCAGTTGTGAAATATCCTGCAAAGCCTTGATCTGCTCGGCAACCGCACGACGCATGGCACCGGCGCTTTCCTTGGCCTCTTCCGGCAGGTCGAAGGCGCCGCGCTTCAGTTCGGTGCGGGTCAGGTCGAGTTCCTGACGGATTTCCTGAGCAGAGCGACGGATCTCGTCGGTGGCACCGGAGAAGCGGCCAAGGGCATCCTCGACAGCCGACCGCACAGCTTCGCGCATCTGGTTGGCTGTGCCATCCGATTTCTGGCCGGCCTCTGCCAGGATACGGTCTACATCGGCAAGCGATGAAGACAGGCCACCGCGCAGGCGGTTTGCCAGCTCGCTGGAGCGCTTTTCTGCATCACCCAAGGTGCGCTCAATGGCGCGGGTTGCGTCTTCGCCAGCCGAAAGAAGTGAGTCACGCATGGAGCCAGCGGCGGACTTGGCTTTTTGTTCGGTCTCTCCGAGGATCTGGCCGATATCCGCAAAGGATGTCTCAATCCCCTGACGCAGGTTTCCTGCTACCTGGCTGGAGCGCTGCTCAGCCTGGCTGAAGGCGCCATCGACCATGCCGGCCAGCGACTTCATGGTATTCTCGATCTCTTCCGACCGCTTGACGATGCCGATGGAAAGATCGCGCAGGGCCTGCTGACGCTCGTCAAGAGTGCCTGCAAGGTTGGACTGCGCTGCGCCGAGCAATTCGGACGCCTGGCCAAGCACTTTCGCATGATCGCCGAACCGGCCGACAATGCTCGTCACCTGAGACAGAGCCTGGTTGGAGACATTGGACAGCCGCTCCAGATTGCTTTCCAGCAACCGGCCGGAGGTCGCCAAGACATCGGCTGCCTTTTCGGTCGTCGCAGCCAGTCGGTCTGTCGTTGCGCCAAACTGGCGGTCGGCATTGGCCATGGACTGGGCGGCCTGTTCGACGACAGCGTGCAGCGTCTGGTTGGTTTCGCTGATGCGGTCAATCATCTCGCCAGCGCTGGATGTCAGGCTGTTTTCCGCAACATTCATCTGGCGGGCGGCTTCGGCGGCACGGGCTGCCAGAGCATCGGCCAGTTTGGCATTTTCCTGGCGCAAGCTGTTGGCACTCTGGTCGGCGGCCTGGGCTATCCGTTCGACGGCATCGCGGCCAACCTGGGCGTATTGCTCGACGGTCGGCTTGGCTTTTTCCTCGATCAGGCGAGCCAGTTCCGACGTGCGGCCTGAGAGCATCGAATTCAGCTCGCGGGTGCGCTCGTCCAACGTGGTGCGGATGGCATTGCCACGGGCGTCCAGTGCCTTGTCAACGCTGTCAAGGGCCTCGGTCATGTCGCCGGTCGTTGCCGACAGTGCAGCGCGGATCGCCGTGGCGCGTTCTTCCAGGGCCTTTTCGGCCTCGGTCAACGTACCAGCGATGGCTCCCGCCTTGGCAGTGATGGTGGCTTCGGCTGCCGAAACCTTGCTGACGATGGCATCGCCAGCATCCGAGAAGCTCTGTGCAATCTGAGCGCCCTGACCGGCAAGCCGGTTCTGGGTGTCGGAGATCCGACGTGTGAGGTCTTCCGCCTGTTCGCGCACCGAACGGGTGAATTCCTCATTGCGGGCATTCATGGTCTCGGAGAATTCCTGTCCTGTCCGGCCCAGCAACTCGGCGGATTTCTGCGCCTCGCTGTCGATCTCACGGGTGGCACCAATAACAGCTTCGCGCAACGATGAGGCGAGACCCGCAGCCTTGCCCTCGATGGTGTTGTTCACATTCTGCAAGCCGATATTCAGCGCGCGGTCCATGGTCGAGAGGCGCTCATCGATAACAGACGTGCGACTATCAAATGTGTCGGCAACACGCTGCGTGGCATCGCCGAGTGTCTGCTCGATACGCTGGGTTGCATCCGTGGTGACGCGCTCCAGATCAGAGACTTTTTCGGAGAGTTTGGCGGCAACATTGTCACCGGCATTGCTGACTTTGAGATCAACGCCTTCGAGGCTGCCCTGAATACGCTGTTCTAGACTGCCGAGGCTGGTCTCGATCCGGGTGCCGGTTTCGGACAACCGGTTGGCGACGCCGTCCAGCGATCCTTCGACCCGTGTGGAGAACTCTTCCGCCGTGCGGCTGATTTCGCGGGCAGCCTGACCGAATTCTCCGGCGATGGCGCCAGCCGAACCGCGCAGCCTGTCCTGAAGATCACGGCTTGAAGCGTCGATGGTGGCGCGCAGATTGTCCTGCTGCTCTTCCAGAGACATTTCCAGCATGCCAGCGCTGGCGGCGATCGACGCGCCGATGGCCATGCCCTGTTCGTTGAGGGTTTCTTCCAATCCGCTCCGGGCATTCTGCAAGGCATTGGTGATAGCATTGCCACGCTCGTCCAGCGTCTGGCGCAGGCGATTGTGATTGTCTTCAAAGGTGGTTTCCAGCCGCGAAACACTGCCGGTAATGTCACTCTCGATCCGCGAGACGCCAGACCCCAAGACCTGCTCAACCCGGTCGGTCGAGCGGCCAAAGACCTGTTCGACGCGGTCTGTGGATTGGCCAAGCGTTTCGGTCAAGCGGTTGGAATGGGCTTCCAGTGACTGTTCAAGACGGCCCTGGTTTTCTTCATAGGCGGCCCTGATATCATCAGCCTTGTTGCCGAAGGCGAGCGCCATGCGCAGATCGGCTTCCGTGGCGGTATCCATGACCTGATTGATACGGCTGTCGAGCATTTCGGCCAGACGACCGTGATTTGCCTCATAGGCTTCACGGATCTGGTCGGCTTTGGATCCAAGTGCTTGCTGCACACGGCTATCGGCAAAACCGACGGTTTCGATCAACTGGCCAAGTTTGGCGTCAATGGTTCCAGCCAGTCTCGCTTCGCTATCTTCATAGACAGAGCGGATCGAATCGACCTTGCTACCCAGCGCAAACTCGATGCGCATATCGGCTTCTGCCGCCACATCGCTGAGTTGGTCGACTTTGCTGTCAAGGGTCTGTGTAAGGCGGGCCTGGCCCTCTTCGTAGACGGCGCGGAGTTGATCGGCCTTGGAGCCGAAGGCTTGCTCGATACGGCTATCGGCAGTTCCGAGTGTCTCGGTCAGAGCGCCGAGCTTGGCATCGATTGTGCCGGAAAGGCGTGTTTCGCTCTCCTCGTAGACGGCGCGGATCGTGTCCATGCGATTGCCGAGCGCCAGCTCAATGCGCATGTCGGCATCGGAGGCAGCGTCGCTGATTTGCTCGATCTTGCTGTCGAGCGTGCGGGCAAGGCGCGCTTCGCTTTGCTCATAGGCGGAGATAACCTGATCGGCCTTGGTGCCGAACGCCTGTTCGATGCGAACGTCTGCATTGCCCAGTGTCTCGGTCAGAGCGCCGAGCTTGGCATCGATGGTGCTGGAAAGGCGGCTTTCACTGTCTTCGTAAACGGCACGGATCGTGTCCATCCGGTTGCCGAGCGCCAGTTCAATGCGCATATCGGCATCGGAGGCTGCGTCGCTGATCTGTTCAATCTTGCTGTCGAGTGTGCGGGCAAGGCGCGCTTCGCTTTGCTCGTAGGCGGAGAGAACCTGATCAGCCTTGGTGCCAAACGCCTGTTCAATGCGGTTATCGGCATTACCGAGTGTCTCGGTCAGAGCGCCAAGCTTGGCATCGATTGTGCTGGCCAAACGGCTTTCGCTGTCTTCGTAGACGGCGCGGATCGTGTCCATGCGGTTGCCGAGCGCAAGTTCGATGCGCATATCGGCCTCGGTCGCTGCATCGGTGATCTGGTCAACCTTGCCGTCGAGCGTACGGGTAAGGCGCGCTTCGCTTTCTTCATAGGCAGCACGGATCGCATCCGCCTTGTTGCCAAAAGCAGCCTCGACACGGCTATCGACGGCCAGGGCCGTCTGTTCGAGTTGCTCGACCTTGGCATCGAGAACCGATGTCAACCGCTCATGGTTTGTTTCATAGGCGGCGCGGATCGCATCGGCCTTGTCACTGAGGGCGGCCTCAATACGGGCGTCGGCACCATCGGCGGCCTCAATTATCGTCTGTGCCTTGCGGTCCAGCGTGTCTGCCAAACGGCTCTCGGAGGAAGTGACAGCTTCGACAATGCCGGAAGAGGCATTTTGCAGCAGGTCGGAAATACGATCATGGCTGCCGGTGAGCTGGTTGATCACCGCTTCCGAGCGGCTGCCCAGCGTTTCGTCAAAACGAGTCTGGCTGGTGTTGAGGGCTTCGGTCAAGGCTGTGCCACGTTCGGCCATGATCTGGTCGATGCGGCTCTGGGCGTTGGAAATCGTTTCGTCCAGTTCGCGGCGCCGCCGCTCGAGGGCGTCCGCCAGTTCCCGCGAATGGCTGGAAAGGGCTTCGGTCAACGCTTCCTGATTGCCGCCAAGGGTTGCGGCCAATGCGAAAGACTGATCGGTCATCGTATTGCCGAGGCGGTCGATCGAGGTGGTCAGGATGCCATCAATCGTTTCCGATCCGCCCGCCATGGTTTCGTTGATGCGCAGCAGGCTTTCGTTCAGCTTGCTGTCGAGCGTGCCGGCACGCTGATCGAAAGCAGTGGCGAATTCGGTCATCCGGTCGTCGAACGTGGCGTTGATCTGGCCAATCGTCGCCTGCATCCGGTCTTCAAACAGGCCGGAGCGGATGTCGATATCAACAAGCGCATCTTCGGCATTGGTTTGCAGGCTCTGGCGGAAGGAAACCGATTTTTCCTCAAGAGAGGTGTTGAGACGTGTCAGCGCACTGTCCAGGCTACCAGTGATCGACGCTTCGCCCTGGGTGAAGCTCTGGGCGATTTCACGAGTGCGGGCGACCAGCGTTTCATTCAACTGGCGAGCGCGATCGTTCAGTGCCGCATTGAGCTTTTCGGTATTGGCGTCAAGCGTCGAGGCGCGAGTTTCAAACTGGCGCAGGATTTCTTCGCCATGAGTAGACATGGAGCCGGTGAGGGCCTGCAAACGGTTATCAAATTCGCTCGACAGCGAGAATCCGGCGGCGCCCAGCGTCTGGACCATTTCATCGGTCTTGGCTGTCAGTAGTGATCCGAGCGTCGTGGCGGCGGTGTTGGATTTCTCCATGATCGTTGCGGCGCGCATATCGATCATCGAGGCAAAAGCCTCGCCTGATGTCGCCAGTCGAATGCCGATTTCCTCTGTCGCCAGCGACAGATCTTCCTTCAACTGATCATGAGCACCCACGATGGAAGAGCGGATGCGGTCGGCATGGTTGACGATGGCATCGCGCTCCGCCGACAATTCCTGCACCAGGCTGCGGACCCGAAGCTCGTTATCGGTATAGCTGCGCTCCAGCGCGGTCACCTCGGAATGCACCAGGGTTTCCAGCTCGGTGGCGCGGGCGATGGTGCGCTCAATGCCCTCGTTCATCGCCGAGACTTCGCGGCGTACGGCCTGACCAACCGACATGATACGCTCGGAGGCGACGGTTTCCGGCTCGGACAGGCGCAAGGCAACTTCCGCCATGGAGCGGGCGGCGTTACGCATGTCCTGCGCCCTCGACATCATGATGGCAAAGGAGAAGAATACGAAAATCGGCAGGATAGTGCCGACCAGAATGGCAATAATGCCAGGGTTTGCAAATATCGCAGCAGCGCCGCCGCTCCAGATCTGGGAGCCATAGAGCAATTGCGACAGAGCCAGGCCACCGGCGCCCCAGAGCAGCGAAACGATGGTGGCATTGCGCAACGCGCCGCCCATCGATCCGGCATCAAGCGACTTCAACACGGCGGATGAGCTGCGGCGGGACGCATCGTTGGCAGGGGCAAGGGAAGGGGACTTAGGCGCAGGATCGGCGGTCGTAGCGGAAGCAGGCTTTGGTGCCTTGGCAGCTTTTGCCTGGGCCGCGGCCCGCAGCCGCTCTCTTTCATTGGCTGTCGTATCCGCTGGCGGCGCGGAAGTCCGTGGTGCAGGCTTGGTCTGTCTCGGTGTGTCGGACACTTTTGCCTCCGCCGCTACAGGCGCGGGGCCACGCACTGGAGTATCGTCTTCTTCCTCGAAGTCGATCCTCAGGGCTGCCTCGAGGGCCTGGAAAGCGCTATCGTCAATCGACTCGCTTGTCTTTTTGGTCGCCATAGGTACGCCTCGCTTACGCCTACTCAGGCCGCTTTGCCCGACCGGATTGCTTATAAGGCCCGGCAAACGCGGCTAACACCTTAATCATCCAGTCCCCGCACCCATTTGGCCGGTTTTCCCGGCCATCCGGACTGAATTTCGGCAGATCTCGCCGGATTTGCGCATAATTCCCTGGGCTGCAATGGTCATCCATAGCACTACAGGGACTAGCAGCAAAGCCTTGAGGTCATCTGCCTTTCTACCCGTTCCGTAGTGACACATTCCAGATACTGTTACAATTAACGGCACCGCTTATCCCAAAGAGATATCAGGCTTATTAACACAATTTAAAGGATCTCAGGCCGCAAAAACACATAATCTGACGGCCTTTAACGGAAATTAACCATAAGGATAAATATCCGCAGCCGTCTGGCCCGAATTTAACCCCAATCCCACGATTGACAACCATCCTGAATATGAGAACCATATCATAACAAAAAGGATCTTAAGGGTCATGGCTGCCGTCAACATCGCTTTCGAAGCTCCAGAAGTACAATCCGGACTGAGCCCGTCCAAGGCAAGGCCGATCGATCTGGTCCATCTTGCCACGCAGACCATGGGCGATAAGGCCTTGGAAATCGAGGTTTTGCAGATGTTTGCAAAGCAGGCGCGCAGTTGTCTGCAGGGTCTCGCCAATGCGTCCGCTGATCCGGTTGCCATCGCCCATCGCCTGAAGGGTGCGGCCAGCGCCGTCGGCGCCTTCAAGGTGGCAGAAGCGGCTGCCGAAGTCGAAGGCAAAGGCCCCGATGCAGCCCGGATTGCGGCAATTACCGCAACTGTGGTTGAAGCCGAGCATTTCATTCTGAAGCTTTGCCGTATCTGAACCATCGTGATGTGTCCGCGCCAGTCGAGGCTTACAGGTTACTATGCACCGGTTGACTGGTATGCGGATTTGTCAGAAGACTGCGCGCCTGACGGCTGCGCCGGCCGCTGATATCAGCGGCCTTGTTCATCCGGTCAGAGTGTCGTCTTTGTCTTCATCGCCGCGATGTGCTGACTGTTGCGCGCGGCGTGCTCTTCAAGCCCCGGATAGATCCCATGACCCAGTTGACCATTGTCGCCTTTGATGGCACCCGCTTTGACCTTGATGCCGCCGATGGCTCGACCGTGATGGAAAATGCCGTGCGCAATTCGGTTCCCGGTATTGATGCCGAATGCGGCGGCGCCTGCGCCTGCGCCACCTGTCATGTCTATGTGGATGAGGCCTGGGTTGAAAAGACGGGTGGTCCGGCGCCGATGGAAGAGGATATGCTGGATTTCGCCACTGATGTACGGCCCAATTCCAGGCTTTCCTGTCAGATCAAGATCGCCCCGGCGCTGGCCGGTCTTGTGGTGCATGTGCCGGAGCGCCAAGGCTAGTCCACGCATGCGTTTTTCTGCTATGGAAAGCGCGCGACATCTCACAGGAATGTGTCGAAGACGCTGGCTCTGTCAGTCGTGATGGGCTTGCGTCTTCGTGTAGCGATATTTCAGCAGCCTCATGATCCGGTCGTTGAAATTAACCGCTTCGATGCGGTCAAACCGCAACTGGTCGGCGTCGTGTTCCTGCGTGACCTGATCCGTCAACATCGAGACCTCTTCCTGAAGCTCTTCGCAGGAGGTGGCGCTGGGTAGAGCCTTTAACTTTTGATCGAGGTCGCGGGCGTGCTGCACGGCGATTTCGGCATGGCGGGATTCATGGCGGTTGATATCGGCCGATAGCGTATCCCAGATCAATCCCAGTTGCGGGTTGGCCGATCCGCGGTTTTTCCAGCGCGGCACAATCACCTTGATCGATACCGTCACCTTGATGTTGCCAATCGCACAGCTGCCCCGATGACGAACATAGTCCATGGTGCCGCCAAAACGGATGCGGGTCGCGCCCGGGTGGCGAGTTCCGGTGCTGACTGTGTGCGGGCCTTTGCGCTCCAGTTCGTGGTCGAGATCAGTCGCTGTCCGCCCGCCAATCGGGAAATAGACGGTTGATTTGCGGACAATGGTTTCCGCCTGCGCCATGCCTGCCGTGCCGATGACAACGAGTACCACGCCGGAGGCGATCACGCGGGAGACGAGCGCGGCACAAACCAGAGTGCCTTTTCTTTTGGCCATTGAACGTATCCACGACATTGAACTTGGTCCCGGTTTGGGGCATACAGCGCCGACATCGACCTGATGTGCCAGCCATTCTGAACAACCCTTGTTTTTCAAGGTGATCTTCACTGCGAATTTCAGCCGTTTCAAGGAAAGGCCGCATAAATTCCCGAACCCGACCGGATTTAAGGAAATATGCTGCTGGCATAAAGTGTTACGGCCAGTCTTGTTGCCTTGTATATGGCGTCCTGCGCCGTCTCGGCAACGGTCTTTTCTGCAAGGCATGAGGAAACCGCGTGAAGATCTCAACTCAGCAATGGCGCCTGGCCCATGGCCGCAGCCTGACGCTCGGGTCTCAGGCCCGCCTGATGGCGATCGTCAACGTCACCCCGGATTCGTTTTCCGATGGCGGCGCCCATTCCAGCCGTGACGAGGCCCTGCGCTTTGCGCTGCAATGTCTCGAGGATGGCGCCGATATCCTCGATATCGGTGGCGAATCGACGAGGCCGGGGGCGGAGGCCGTCTCCGCCGCTGAGGAGCAGGACCGCATCCTGCCGGTCATCGAAACCCTGGCGCGCGACACCGACGCGCTGATCTCGGTGGATACCTATCGGGCCGAGACGGCGCGGCTGGCGCTGGCCGCCGGTGCCCATATCATCAACGATGTGCATGGCTTGCAGCGCGAGCCGGAGATTGCCGATGTGGCTGCCGCAGCCGGGGCAGGGCTCTGCATCATGCATACCGGTCGGGGCCGCGACGTGCTGGCCGATCCGATTGCCGATCAGCGGCTGTTTTTCGAACGCTCGCTTGCTATCGCCCGGAATGCAGCTGTAGCAGCAGAGACGATTGTGCTCGATCCCGGCTTCGGCTTTGCCAAGGAAACCGTGGAGGCCAATATCGGTCTGATGGCGCGTTGCAATGAATTGCTCGATCTGGGCTATCCGCTGTTGGTGGGGACGTCGCGCAAGCGCTTCCTCGGCACATTGACCGGACGCGACGCCGCGGGGCGTGATGCGGCAACGGCGGCAAGCTCGGTTCTGCTAAGACTACAGGGGGCTGCCATATTCAGAGTACATGATGTAAGGACAAATCGCGATGCCCTGGCAGTGGCGGATGCAATGCTAACCATGGCCCCCGATGACGGGCCCGCCGCGCAGGCGCGGCTGCGGGAAGGACGGATCGATGGCTGAGACCTATACAATAACACTAAAGAATTGCGGGTTTTTCGCCCGTCACGGCCTGCATGAGCAGGAGAAGTTTCTGGGCCAGCGGTTTTTCATCGATGCCGAACTGGAACTGCGGTTTTCCTCGGCTCTGGAAACCGATGAATTGGCCGGAACGGTGGATTATGGCGTGGCCTTCAACCTCATTGAAGAGATCGTCACCGGCAAGCGGCGCTATCTGATCGAGGCTTTGGCGCTGGATATCGCCAAATCGCTATGTGAGAGGTTCGAACAGATTCTGCGGGCGAAAATCACTGTGCGCAAGCCGAGCGCGCCGATTACCGGCATGCTCGATTATGTCGAGGTTTCCGTTGACCATCATCGATAAGCGCGCCCCGGTGATCGCAGCGCTCGGGCTGGGTGGCAATATCGGCGATCCCGCGCATGCCATGGCAGCCGCATTGAAAGCCCTGGATGAGCGCCCGGACTGCACGGTGTTGGCCGTCTCGCGCCTTTATCGTACACCGCCCTGGGGAAAGCTGGATCAGGCGGATTTCTTCAATAGCTGCGCGCTGGTCAGCACCACATTGCCGCCCTCCGCGCTGCTTTCGGTCTGTCTCGAACTTGAGCGGGTGATGAAACGCGAGCGTCGGGAGCGCTGGGGCCCGCGCACGCTCGATATCGATATTCTGCTCTATGGTGAACAAAATATCGAGGAGGATCACCTGTCGATCCCGCATCCGCGCATGGTGCAGCGGGCTTTCGTTCTTCAGCCACTCTGCGATATCGGTAGCGCCCTTGTGGTAGAGGGCCGAATGGTGGCCGATTGGCTGGGGCAAGCGGACACCCATGATATCGTCGTCGCCGATACCGATCCGCTTTGGTGGAAGAGGGCTGATACCTGGAGTCTGTCAGGTTCACACTGAACCAGGCAAACTCCAGATTCTTTTGTTTTCGTTTGTTTTTTTAGGAAAACCGGGTTCCACTTTTCCCTGACAAACTCTGGAGGCGTCGAAGAGCGCGCTTGGTATTCCTTCATAGGAAGAGGTCGGCAAAGCTTCCGACTTTGCCGACCTCTTTATAGAGCCTACTCGCTTATAGAAAAGCCGCTTCTACTGCATCATTCCTTAAATGGGAGGAGAAAATTATGCAGTAGGTTTAAAGTGTTACAGCGTCCTTTGTACGTTTTAACGCACGGCGCTGTCGCGGTTCAAACCTCCACTTTCGGTGAAGGCCTTGAATTTATGGCCGCTGCGGCTTGCAGGGGGCCTTGGACCCCACGCCGCAGGTCGTCATCGGATCGACCGACTTGCCGCGATGCTGTTTTGCCGCTTTTTGAGGAGGCAGCTTGTTTTGATGCGTTCGCTCGCGGGTGACGGCTTTCTTCTGTGCTGGTTTGCCAGGCTTCGATTGGCAATCGCTCATGCCGCCCTTGACGCAACGGTCGCTGTTAGGAGCCTGAGCAAAGCCCTGGTGGGCAGAGAGGATCAGGGCAGAGGCAAGGGCAAGGCTGGTGAGAAAACGGGTCAATGGATCTTCCTATTCTGTTGGTTACACAAAAGCTGCCGTGCAATCAGAGGGATGATAACAGGACAAGCTTCTTGTTTGATTATTTTCAATAACAAATTTTTGTCATTAATTTGATTCCTTAAATTATAATTTTCGGTGCGTTTTCATAATCGGTTGTGAGGCCGCCTTCGGCAGGAGAACGCGAAATCGGTTTTAGCTCCGTCAAGCGTACCTGCCATAATCATATTCGCTTGACACCTATGGCGTGCTTTGAATATTTGATCCAATCAGGGGTGTTATTTTGTATTCCGACGGGCGTTTCAGGGATGCTCTGCGTTTTCGCTGAGAGTGAATTTCCTATGTTTTATCGGATCAGGCCGCACCCTCGTGATTTGGGATGCGCTTGGAGAGGTGCCAAGGAGGTTTTGATCTTGTGAGCAATATGAACAAGAGGTCCTTCAGACCAATTGCAGCCTTGGGTATCGTGCTGATTGGATATTTCTCTTGGTGCAAGCTTTATGCTGAGCCAAAAGCAAAAAATCTTATTATTGCTGAAATGCGTTTAAAGCAAGAAAATCGACGCGGTGGGGCGGATATAAAGGGGTGTAAAGTAGATCGTGATAATTACATAGAGTGCAAAGAAGAAATATTTGAATATAAATTTGATTATTGGTGGAATAATAAAAGTAAAGAAAATATAGAAAATATTATTTATAAAAAATATATAGATTCATTTTATGATTTTAAAAAAGTTAAATATTGGATGGCGTGTGAAGGTTTTATGATTTTAAAATCGTCAGATTCAATGAACATTTCAAGTCCTTCGTATTATGGTTATTCGTTATTTGATGATTATTTATTTTGGTTCGCATATCGAGTTTCCCTAGATGTACGTGAGGAGCCAGATAGAAAAATAAAAGTCAGAATTGGTTTCACCTACTTATGATTTTCTGGTGCGGGGAAAATTTATAGCTATCGTAAAGCTATACGTTGCGGCCAATCAAATTTCACCTTCTGGCTGGGGGGCATTTACAAATTGTTGGGGAAGACGAGAATGGCGAGTTGTTTGAATTGGAGGTTCAAGCTGGCGCCAATTGGATTGTCTATGGTGACGGGAGTCAACTTCATATTGAAAATACTCCGGGGTATGGTGAGCCTGAGAATTACAAAATCGCTGAACTCGATCTAAGCGGGCGAAATGCCAACGACGTTTGGGAGCTTTTAAAGCAAATATCGGCGTCGATTGATGATTATATCATAGATTATACGGCTGATAATAATAGTAATACCTATGTAAATACAATGCTAAATGCTGTGGGTATCAACGTTTCTTCTTATATTGACAGCATAACGCCCTCAAATGTCACCAATGGATTTCCGGGCTTGAATGCGAATGATGGTGCCCACGTTGCTTACCAGGAGATCGCTTTTCAGGTTAGCGGAACTGACGCAGCCGATATCATTCGGGGCGGTATCTGGGATGACGTTCTGGCTGGTGGCCAAGGACGTGACGACATCGCTGGAGACGTCGGTGCAGACATATTAGTTGGCGGGGCAGTGCACGAGGGCTTCAAGGCGGATGATCTTCAGGATGGGAATTATGTAAAGATCTACCATCCTGAATGGGACGACGGCGCACGTGACATACTCAATGGCGGTGAAGGGGATGACGTTTTTCTGGTTTCTGGCTCGATTGCTGTTTATCCTACTTGGTTTGCAGATGAGCTTAACAGGAATTGGGTTTCGAGAGAGTGCTGAAGCGATAAAGACCCTTGACCTCATTGATGGGTCAGACAAGAATTTTACCGTTTACGCGCAAAGCTCTACGGAAGATGGTTCGGAAACCTACGTCACGAACATCACGGCAACGGAGCTTGAGCAAGCAACCAATGATATTGATGATGATTTAGTTAACCGTGAATTCGCCTCTCTTTATGTAAATGGTGACTATGCGGATAGTTGGATTTCTAGTATTGGTTTTCATAATTTTGTATTTGATGATATTGGAGCTGTTCTTGTTGTTACTGTTGAAGATGACTATAAGACGTCCTTCGCCCAGTACGGCGTTACAAATTTCATAACTTATGATCCGTCATCTACCGAAGACTGGGTTTTTGTCGCCAGTGATTCGCACGGTAGTGGCGATAATGCTAACGCAATCAATGGTGGCAACGCTACAGAAAGTAGGTCAGCAGAAAGTTTTGCCGGGGCTGATTTCACTCTCAGCAATGGATGGGATCTCGCTTATGGCGGCACTTTGAACGATATGTTTCGCTTAGGCTTGTACAGCGTTGGTGACGATATTGTATATGGCGGTGGCGGTCAGGATACCGTTGATTATAGTGGCGAAACGCAAGATTTGACCATTACCTTTACCGGAGTTGTTTCCTCAAGCGGGGAAAAATTTTGGAAAGTGAGTGGTGACGGTGAATTCTCTCAGTCGGGAGGAAATCAAAGTTATTATACCTACGATGACAAACTTTTCAGCATTGAAAATATCACTGGAGGAAGTGGAAACGATACCATCACTGCTGGAGAAGATGCTAACACTTTGAATGGCTCCGAAGGTGATGATATCCTCGCCGGAGGAGCGGGTGATGATTATCTGATCGGCGGCGCGGGCGCAGATATCTTCGTTTTCAGTTCTTCGGCTCAAGGCGCAGACTGGATTGAAGACTTCACTGTCAATGAGGATCGTATTGATATTTCTGATATCACCTCGTTCGACGATTTTTCTGACGTAATTGCAATTGCCGAGGAATTGGATGGAACGACTTGGTTGAAGTTCGATGAAACGAATTCCATACGCCTGCAAAATGTTGCGCTACATAGTCTTTCAGCCAATGATTTCATGTTGGCTTGATTCAGATACTTTGACAGGCGAAATACTCATTCTAGGCCTCCCCATTCAGGGAGGACTATTCTTAGGACAATAAAGATAGACTTCGATACTTGATCTACTGCTTACTCAGCCGCCTCAGCATACTCGCTCATCGGCGGGCAGGTGCAGACCAGATTGCGGTCGCCGTAGACGTTGTCCACGCGGTTGACGGAGGACCAGTATTTGTCCACGCGGAATGCGCCCGGTGGGTAACAGGCCTGATCGCGGCTGTAGGGACGATCCCATTCGCCAACCAGATCTTCCACCGTATGCGGTGCATTTTTCAGCGGGTTGTTGGTCTTGTCCATCCGGCCTTCTTCAATGGCGCGGGCTTCTTCGCGGATTGCCAGCATGGCTGTGCAGAAGCGGTCCAGTTCGGCTTTGGTTTCCGATTCTGTTGGCTCAATCATCAGCGTGCCAGCCACCGGCCAGCTCATGGTGGGGGCGTGGAAGCCGCAATCGATCAGGCGTTTGGCAACGTCATCCACGGTTACGCCAGCGCTGTCGGCCAGCGGGCGGGTGTCGATGATGCACTCGTGCGCCACCCGGCCTGAGGCCGAGGTGTAGAGTACATCATAGGCCCCGGTCAGGCGGGCGGCGATGTAGTTGGCGTTGAGGATGGCGACCTTGGTGGCTTGTGTCAGGCCTTCGCCACCCATCATCAGGCAATAGGACCAGCTGATTGGCAGAATCGAGGGTGAGCCGTAAGGGGCGGCTGACACAGCACCGGGGCGACCATCGGTTTCCACATGGCCGGGCAGGTAAGGCGTGAGATGGGCTTTGACGCCAATCGGCCCCATGCCCGGACCACCGCCGCCGTGCGGAATGCAGAAGGTTTTGTGCAGGTTGAGGTGGGAAACGTCCGAGCCAATATCGCCGGGGCGGGAAATGCCGACCATGGCGTTCATATTGGCGCCGTCGAGATAGACCTGTCCGCCATGGGCGTGGGTGATCTCGCAGATTTCCCGCACGGTTTCTTCAAACACGCCGTGGGTGGAGGGGTAGGTGATCATGCAGCAAGACAGGTTTGCGGAGTGCTGCTCTGCTTTAGTGCGGAAATCGGCCAGATCCACGTCGCCATTGTCCAGCGCCTTCACCGGAACAACCAGCATCCCCGCCATCTGGGCGGATGCCGGGTTGGTGCCATGGGCCGATGTTGGAATGAGGCAGACGGTGCGGTGCGTATCACCCTTGGCAATGTGATAGTTGCGGATGGTCAAAAGACCCGCATATTCGCCTTGCGCGCCAGAGTTTGGCTGCATCGAAATCGCATCATAACCCGTGACGGCGCAGAGCTTTTCCGAGAGATCGTCGATCATTTCCTTATAGCCCAAGGCCTGATCGGCTGGGGCAAAGGGGTGGATGTCGGAAAATTCCGGCCAAGTGATCGGCAGCATTTCGGCTGTGGCGTTCAGCTTCATGGTGCAGGAGCCAAGCGGAATCATCGCCCGGTCAAGCGCCAGATCGCGGTCTGACAGACGGCGGATGTAGCGTGTCATTTCGCTTTCCGCGCGGTTCATGTGGAAGATCGGGTGGGTCAGATATTGGCTGGTGCGCAGCAGGCTGGTGGGCAGGCGATAATCGGGTGTGAAATCTCCCACGGCGAAATTGCCGCCAAAGGCGCGCCACACGGCTTCCAGCGTGGCAGGGCGGGTGCGCTCATCCAGCGAGATGCCGATTTTTGTCGTGCCGACTTTGCGCAAGTTGACGCCTTCAGCCACTGCCGCCCGTAGGATCAGGCCCTGCATATGGCCCACTTCCAGCGTGATGGTGTCGAAGAAGGTTTCTGGCTCAATGGTAAAGCCAAGCTTTTCCAAGCCTTTGGCCAGCAGAACGGTTTTCTGATGCACCTGCTGGGCAATGGCCTTCAAGCCTTGCGGACCATGGAACACCGCATACATTGAGGCCATCACCGCCAGCAGCACTTGGGCCGTGCAGATGTTGGAGGTGGCCTTTTCGCGGCGGATATGCTGCTCGCGCGTCTGGAGCGACAGGCGATAGGCGCGGTTGCCGCGTGAATCCACCGACACGCCGACAAGACGGCCCGGCATGGAACGCTTGATGGCATCCTTCACCGCCATATAGGCAGCATGTGGTCCACCATAACCCACGGGAACGCCAAAGCGCTGGCTGGAACCGATGGCAATATCGGCACCCATTTCACCGGGGGATTTCAGCAGGAGCAGAGCCAGCGGATCAGCGGCCACAGCGGCAATGGCTTGGGCGTTGTGGAGCGCATTGATCAGCGGGGTAAAATCGCTGACATGGCCGTGCGTGCCGGGATATTGAAACAATGCGCCAAACACTTCGCCGGGGTTGAGATCGGTGAAGGGATTGCCAATCACCACCCCCCAGCCCAAAGGCTCGGCGCGGGTCTGGATCACGGCAATGGTCTGCGGATGGCAATTGGCATCGACAAAGAAGGCCTTGGCCTTGGATTTTGCTACGCGTTCTGCCATCGCCATGGCTTCGGCAGCAGCGGTTGCCTCATCCAGCAAGGATGCGTTGGCCACGTCCAGCCCGGTCAGATCGCAGATCATGGTCTGGAAGTTGAGCAGCGCTTCCAAGCGTCCTTGGGAGATTTCCGGCTGGTAAGGCGTATAGGCGGTGTACCAGGCCGGGTTTTCCAGAATGTTGCGCTGGATGACGGGCGGCGTGATGGTGCCGTAATAGCCCTGACCGATCAGCGAGGTCAGTGCTTTGTTTTTGTTGGCGGTTTCGCGCAGCTTGTCCAGCGCTTCGCGCTCGCTCATGGCCTGGCCCCACACTAGCGGCGCGGATTGGCGGATTGAGGCGGGAACGGTAGCGGCAATCAGCCCGTCGAGGCTGTCATAACCCACGGTCTTCAGCATCTCGTCCATTTCAGCCGGAGAGGGGCCGATGTGGCGACGATTGGCAAAATCATAGGGCTGGTAATCGGTAAACTGAAATTCTGTGGGCGTGGTCATGCGATCAGCTCGTTGTAAGCGGCTTCATCCAGAAGGACTGCGGCGTCATTGGGGTTGGCGAGCTTCAGCTTGAAGAACCAGCCAGCACCACGCGGATCGGAATTAACCAGCGATGGATCATCAACAATCGCCTGATTGATCTCGGTCACTTCGCCATCCAGCGGACAATAGACGTCAGAAGCTGCTTTAACGCTTTCAACGGTTGCGGCCTGACTGTCTTTTGCAAACGTGCTACCGACTTCTGGCAGCTCTACAAACACCAGATCGCCAAGCTGTTCAGCGGCGTGGGCGGTAATGCCAACAATGGCGATATCGCCTTCAATTTGCAGCCATTCATGTTCAGAGGTGAATTTCAACATGGGTCTCTCCGGAGATTTAGCGTTTGTAGGTGGGTGTGATGAAGGGCAGGGTGGCAACAGCAACAGGCAGATATTTGCCGCGCACTTCTGTAAAAAGCTGGGTGCCAACATTGGCATGGTCTGCAAGGACATAGCCCATGGCAACGGGGCCTTCGACCGTGGGGCCAAAGCCACCAGAGGTGACTTCGCCAACCTCAACCTTGCCTTCCGCATCAGCAAACAGTTTGGAATGGCCGCGCACAGGGGCTTTGCCTTCGGGCTTCAGGCCAACGCGACGGCGTGAGGTTCCGTTGGCCAATTCCGCCAAAATGCGCTCCGCGCCGGGAAAGCCACCTTCGCGATCACCGTCAGCGCGGCGGGCCTTTTGAATGCCCCATTCAATCGCGCCTTCTACCGGGCTGGTGGTGGTATCGATGTCGTTGCCATAGAGGCAAAGGCCAGCTTCCAGCCGCAGGGAATCGCGGGCGCCAAGGCCAATCGGCTGACAATCCGGATGATCCAGCAGCACTTTGGCAAGCGCTTCGGCCTTATCCGCTGGCACAGAGATTTCAAAGCCATCCTCACCGGAATAGCCAGAGCGCGAGACGATGCAGAGCGTATCCAAAAGCGGAATTTCGCGCACATCCATAAACTTCATGCCGGAGACGCCAGCCCAAAGCTCTCCCAACACCGCCTCCGCACGCGGGCCTTGCAGCGCCAGAAGGGCGCGGTCTTCCAGAACCTCAATGGTGCAGCTATCCGCAAGATGCGCCCGCATATGGGCAATATCGACATCCTTGCAGGCCGCATTGACCACCACAAACAAATGATCGCCGCGATTGGTGATCATCAGATCATCCAGAATGCCGCCTTCAGCATTGGTAAAAAAGCCATAGCGCTGGCGACCTTCTTTGAGGGCCAGAATATCGACTGGAACCAGCGTTTCCAGCGCAAGCGCCGCATCTTCCACCTTGCCGGATTTTGGCTTGAGCAGCACTTGCCCCATGTGGGACACATCAAACAGGCCTGCGTTGGCGCGGGTGTGCAAATGCTCTTTCAACACGCCGGCGGGATATTGCACCGGCATATCATAGCCAGCAAATGGCACCATGCGGGCACCAAGCGACAGGTGAAGATCATAAAGGGGGGTGCGTTTGAGGGCGAGATGGTCGTCCAAGAGGCGTCTCCACTGTCATGCGCATCGCGCATAGGCTCAAATTCAGGCACAGCTGTGCCGGTTCATGAGCCCCCTCTGTCCGTTTGCCTGAGATTGTTATCCCTTCGGCGCGGCTTGGTTTTACAATCAAGCCTCTCTCCAGAGTGCAGTTTACGCCTTGTGGTCCGTTTGCCTGAGAGTTTCCGGGGCGGTTGCTCCTTCGGCACCGGATTAAACCGGATTCTCCCTACAAGGTGATGGCGCAATTATCCGGAGTGGGGGGCTCTTGGCAAGTGCTACCGGTCGTTCTCAGCCAAATTTTTGTCGCAGTGCCGCGCTGTTTGATCCAGGGCAAGTGCACGTTCAATGACCGTGATAAAGCAATATTATTATACAGCCTGCGGATAGGGTGTCGGGCGCGGAGATCTCTTGCTTTCCCTCGCCAATTCGCTCAGGTTCGAGATAAGTGCTTTCGGCGCAACGGAGATTGCCGCTGGCAGACTTGGGAGAGAGGAAGACAATAATGACCAAGACATTTTTAGCTTCAGCCATTGTCATCATGCTTGCCGCCAGCGGGGCTGCGTCAGAAGAAATGGATCATGCCGCCATGACGGCAAAGGGCGATATGGCCGCGCCCGCGCAGGTGATTACCGCGACACTTGGATCGCTTAAGATCAGCGATGGCTATTTGAAAGCGATGATCCCGGGCCAGCCCGTCGGCGGTGGTTTCGTAACGATCAACAATACCGGCTCCGTGGAAGATAAGCTGATTGCAATCTCATCGCCGCGTGCCATGCGGGTGGAATTGCATGAAATGGTCATGCAAGGCACGATCATGAAAATGAGAAAAATACCAGATGGTTTTGCCATTGCCCCAGGCGCCACATTGAAAATGGAACCGGGCGGTTACCATCTGATGTTCATGGGTGTGCAGATGCCATTCAAGGCGAACCAGACTATACCGGTAACGTTAACCTTCGAGAAGGCCGGAACGCTCGAACTGGCGATGCCCGTGGTGACGATACGCGGCAAGTAAAACGCCGCGCCAATGGGCGCGGCGCCAGTTCATTTCGATAATGGTTCAACTTCGGTCATCATTCGAGACCAGCCGTCTTGCGTTGTCGGAAAGCTCACATCAACCGGTTCCGGCATCGACATTTGGCTCATCTTGTTGCCCTGGCAGGGTTCCGCTGCCGGGCGTTTTCTCCCGGTCGATCAAATGTTCCTTGGAATGCGGTCCGGCTGGAAGATTACCAGCCGCTTGTCCGGTGTTGCCAGACTTCGTTCCGGCAGGAATAGGTTTTTCCGTATGTTCGACAGCGTTACGGGCTTTAGCGTCCTTATGCATCGCGAACCTCCTTTATGCAGCATCATCCCTTTAACGAGATCCGTTGAGGGCATCATGCGCCAGGTCTATACGTTGCATCCTGCGAAACTTATGCGCACTCGCGCAGCAGCATGCAGCGTCGATGACAAACGCGGACTGTGTGATGTTGTTCCGGTAATGGCTTACGACAATCGGAACGCTGGGCTCTGCATCATGCTTTCAGGCTTGATTACGCTTTGAGGCCGGCATCCTCGGATTCCTGATAGGCCTGTTTGGTTTCTTCCAGGCTGGCGCGGGGTTGCTTGTTTTCACCCGCCTTCATGAAGTGCAAGCCGATGGCCGAGCTATCCCGCAGGGTTTCGATGGCCGTGCGGTTGATGCCTTGCGTCTTGGCAATTGCCTTTTTAACGCTGATCTGTCGGTTGATCTGTTCGACATAGGTTGAGCGGCCTGGCTTTTGCACCGGCTTCAACGTATCCGAAATATAGCCGGCCGTTGTGGCCGAAACCGAAAGAACTTGAACCATGGCACTCACATGATCTGTTTAGCTGTTGCCATTTCATCACGACAAATTCTATCGTGACTTAAATAAATGAATCGCATTTTAAAGACCGACCGAATTCCAGCGGTTTGTGTTGAGAAAAACATGCCGGGAAAGCTGTAAACTGCGTTGATTTTTTCTTTGCCCGTCCTGCCGGGTGACGCACAAAGGGATGCAGGAAACAAGCGAGGCCCGGAAAACGATGAAGGACGTGATATATGTTGCCCTTGGTGGCGCGGTCGGGTCGGTCTTGCGATATTGGATCGGCATCGTCACAATCAGGCTGTTCGGTCCGTTTCTTCCCTGGGGTACGTTTTCGGTCAATATCATCGGGTCTTTCTGCATCGGATTGTTTGCCGAAATGATCGCCCGCAAGTTTGATGCGTCAGCCGATCTGCGCATGCTGCTGATCACCGGTCTTCTCGGCGGCTTCACCACGTTTTCGGCCTTCATGCTGGATACGGTCAGCCTGGCGGAACGCGGCGACCTTCTCTGGCCGGCCTTTTATGTGGCGGCCAGTATCGGCTTTGGCGTTGGCGCGGTGTTTGCGGGACTTGCCGTGGGACGTTGGCTTTTCTGATGGCCTGTCTGTTTCAGGCGTTTTTTCACAATCGCGATTTCACACGGGCGCAGAAATGGGTTAAAGCCAGCCCACAATAGAATTGACAGGGTTTGGCGCGCGTGCGCCCAAAGGAACGAAAGACGTCCTTATGGCAGGCATAGAACATATTACCGTCGGTCCAGACGAGGCAGGCATGCGCCTCGACCGCTGGTTCAAGATCCATTATCCGGGCCTCGGCTTCGGCCCCTTGCAAAAGCTGATGCGTTCCGGCCAGGTCCGTGTTGATGGCGGCCGGGTGAAAACCGATGCCCGTGTGCAGCCCGGCCAGGTGGTGCGTGTGCCGCCGATGGATGTCGATGCCAAGACGCCGAAATCCGGGCCGATTGCCTCCCATGATTTGAAGCACGCTGGCGATGGCGAATTGCTGGCGCGCATGTTGCTGCATGAGGATGAAAAAGTCTTCGTGCTAAACAAGCCCGCCGGTCTGGCCGTGCAGGGTGGCTCCGGCCTCAACCGCCATATCGACCAGATGCTTGAAGCCTGGACCAGCAAGAAGGGCGAAAAGCCGCGTCTCGTGCACCGCCTTGACCGTGATACATCAGGCGTGCTCGTAGTGGCCCGCACCCGTGGTGCCGCGCAGAAACTGACGGCAGCGTTTCGTGAACGCGACACCAAGAAGACCTATTGGGCGCTGGTCAAGGGCGTGCCGCGCAAGCATGACGACAAGATATCCACCTGGGTGGTCAAGGAACAGACCGAAGACGGTGACCGCATGCGCATCGCCCGCCACGGCGAAGACGGTGCCGATCACGCTGTTTCCTATTATCGTGTGCTGGAAACAGCGGCGCAAAGCCTCGCCTGGCTGGAAATGGAACCCTATACGGGCCGTACCCATCAGCTGCGCCTCCACGCCCTGCATATCGGCCATCCGATCATCGGCGACCCGAAATATTATATCGATGATCCCAACTGGGATTTCCCGGGCGGCGTCCAGAAGCGGCTGCATCTGCATGCCCGCCATATCGATATTCCCCATCCCGATGGCGGTCGCCTGCGCATCACCGCGCCCTTGCCGCCGCATATGGTGCAGACCTGGAATCTTCTCGGCCTGGACATGGAAAATGGCGGTGACTTTGCATGAAACTGGTCCTGTTCGATTGCGATGGTACCTTGATCGATAGCGCTGGGACCATTCACGAGAGCATGCGCCGGACGTTTCTTGCTTTCGGCAAGCCGGAACCGACGCTGGCCGCCACCAAAAGCATCATGGGTCTGACGCTGGACATCGCCATCGCCCGTATCGACGGCAAGCAGCATATCGATGACGAAGCGGTGGCCATGCGGGACCATTACAAATCGCTGTTTACCGAAGTGCGCCAGGCACCCGGCTATAGCGAACCGCTGTTTGACGGTATCCGCGCGTTGATCGAGCGGCTGGCTGCGGAAGACGAGATCCTGATCGGTGCTGTGACCGGCAAATCCCGGCGCGGCTTGAACTATGTTCTCGACGCCCACGGTTTTCAGTCCTATTTCACTGTGTCGCGTACGGCAGACGATTGTCCGTCCAAACCGCATCCGGCCATGGTGACGGAGTGCTGCGACGAAACCGGGATGGACTTGAAAGATACCGTGGTGATCGGTGACGCGATCTACGATATGCAAATGGCCAGAAGCGCTGGCGTCAAGGCAATCGGCGTCAGTTGGGGCAGCGCCAGCACCGACCAATTGAAGGCCAGCGGTGCGCATTTCGTCGTAGATCGGGCTGACGAGCTTCTTGCCCATATTTTGTGAGTGACCATCATGCGTGATATTTTCGAGGGCCTGACGCCTGAATTGAGCGATCCTGATCCGGTACGCCGGGCGCAGATCCAGATGAAAAAGCCCTTGCCGAAGCGCTTTTATAAAGACGTGACCGTTGCAGCGGGGCAGGACGGTCATGCAGTGCTTCTGGATGGCAAGACGGTCAAGACACCAGCCCGCAACGCCCTCGTGCTGCCGACCGAGCCTTTGGCTGCGTTGGTTGCTGGCGAATGGCAGGAGCAAGGTGAGTTCATCGATCCCGCAACGATGCCGGTTACCCGGCTGGTGAATACGGCGCTTGATGCTGTCAGCGCCAATACGCAAGAGGTGTTGGACGATATTGTCCGGTTCTGCGGCAATGACATGCTGTGCTACCGAGCCGATGCGCCTCAGGAGCTGGTGGAGCGTCAGGGTGCAAAATGGGACCCGGTGCTGGGCTGGCTTGCCGATACGCATGGCGCACGGGTTATTCAGATCAGCGGCATCATTCATCAACCGCAGCCATCAGAAGCAATCGAGGCTTTCGAGCGGGCATTGCAGCGCTACAGCGATGGTGTGGCGCTCGCCAGCCTGCATGTGATGACGACGCTGACGGGGTCCGCTATCCTGGCGCTAGCTCTGGCCGATGGTCATCTGAGCCTGTTTGAAGCCTGGGATCTCGCACATCTGGATGAAAACTGGACGGATGAGCACTGGGGCAGCGACATGGAATCGGAAGCGCGCCGCGCGGCGCGTTTCGTAGACATGCAGGCCGCCTATGACGTGTTGAGGGCTGCGCGCGCTTGAGTTCGACGCTATAGCGGTGTCAGCTCGCCTTTTTGGATTTCACTGGCGGTGCGACCATCTTTACCGAGGATTCCGCCAGGCCATGATGACCTTCCATATCGACGATCAGGTGCCAGTGGGCTTGCTCGGGAACGACGATTTTGACTGGAGCCTTCTTGGCGACGCCACCAGCAAATTTGTAATCCAGTCCTTCCTTGAAGCGCTGGAAATTGGTGGCGGTCATCAGCCGGACATTGTTGATGGCATTCAGCTGGACTTCCAGAATAGTGCCCGCCCGCAATTCCTTCAGGTCGTAATGGGTGAACCGAAAGCTCGGTTTGGTCATGATGGGCCTCCTCCCGCACGAGGCATGATTGTGGTTATCGCGGCCGGTGCGCGAAGCGTGGTTGCATGTCACTACGATCATTTCAAATCGTATAATCGATCCAAAAATCTCGAAAGAGCCGTGGCTTTTAAGCTCTGCTAAAATAAAACAGGATCATTAAGGAAATCCTAGATGAATGCGGTGGAACTTATCGGTTCGCCACTCGTTCGTGAGTGGGGCTGATGTGAGGGTTTCGACCCCCCCTATCGGAGCCGGATCGTCGGCCCCCAACCTCTGGTTACCCCGCCCAGGCTATGCCGGGCGGGGTTTTTCATGGCCTTTCAGGCAATTCCTGGAGGTTTGAAGTCCGCCGCTCACATTGCTTCTCTGTCGATATGGGAGGTTTTTTGTGTATCCGGCATCACGGCATAGACGATCAGCGAGACCGCGATACATCCCGACACATACCAGTAGAACCAGCTTTCATGGCCAGCCTGCTTGAACCATAATGCGACATATTCGGCTGTGCCACCGAAGATCGACACGGTGAGTGCATAGGGCAGGCCAACCCCCAGCGCCCGAACCCCGGTTGGAAACAGTTCGGCCTTCACCACCGCGTTGATGGCGGTATAGCCGGATACGATGACCAGCGCCGCTATGATGATGAAAAAGGCTTCCAGCGCATTGGAGGCCGTGCTCAACGTGGTTAGCAGCGGCACGGTGCAAAGCGTGCCGAGTACGCCGAAGGCGATCAAGATCGGTCTGCGGCCAATCTTGTCGGACAGCAATCCGACGAGGGGTTGAAGGCACATGTAGAAAAACAGCGCGCCTGCCGACACCAGTGTCGAATCGTCCTTGCTGAGATGCACGGTGTTCACAAGGAATTTCTGCATATAGGTCGTATAGGTGTAGAAGGCGACAGTGCCGCCCAGGGTCAGGCCAATGACCGTGAAGACCTGCCGTGGATATTTCATCAGTTCGCGCAGTGGATTGGTCCGCACCTTTTCCGACGCACGCTGGAATTGTTCGGTTTCGGCCATGTTGCGGCGTAAGAAGAGGGCGATAATCGCCAGTGCGCCGCCGATGACGAAGGGAATGCGCCAGCCCCAGGCCTCCAGCTCCTCACCCGTTAGCAGCAGCTTTTGCAGCAGCAACAGGACCAGAATGGCGCAAAGCTGCCCGCTGATCAGCGTCACATATTGGAAGCTCGAATAGAAGCCGCGCCGCTCTTTCGTCGCCATTTCGGAAAGATAGGTGGCGCTGGTGCCGTATTCTCCGCCAAGGCTGAGGCCCTGCAACATGCGGGCCAGCATCAGGATGGCGGGGGCGGCATAGCCGATCGTCGCAAAGCCCGGCGTCACCGCGATCAGCAAAGACCCGAAACACATCAGCAAGACCGAAAGCGTCAGCGCGGATTTACGCCCTTTGCTATCGGCATAGACCCCAAAAAACCAACCGCCGACAGGCCGCATGATAAAGCCGACGGCAAAGATACCGGCACTGTTGAGCAATTGCGCAGTCGGATCGCTATTGGGAAAAAAAGCGGGCGCGAAATACAGCGAAAAGGCGGAATAGACGTAAAAATCGTAATATTCGACCATATTGCCGATGGAGCCGCTGAAAATGGAGCGCAGTCGGCGCGCCATATCACCGCTATTTTCGCCCGCTGGTGGTGCGCTTTGTCTCTCTGCCATGTTGCCTCCTCACCTGTGCCAATCCTGTTTCCTATAGCGACGACATGATTATGGATTCATCTGACATGCTATAGGATTTTGTTTTCGCATATCTTTCTCCCGAAGCCGTCGCACTGTTTCGGGAGACATGTTTTAACCAGGCAAAACCGTTGCACGGTCGGCTGGCATCTCGCAAGACTTGAGGTCGTTAAAATTGTGGTTCCGCGCTCGTATTGCAGTTCCATCTCTTCCTTTAATCGGTTCCGGTTTGAAGCATTATGCAGTACAGCGTCTTTGGCCCGTGCTCCTTGCCCGTGCTCTTGGGCCTTTGCAGTGCAGGCGCGGCATAATTTGCGAACCGAATGGGGTTCTCGACGTTATGCCTCGTCAAGGCTCGCCGCACTGCCGGTACATGACTGTTTCTGCTTTCATCCGTCACGGATAAGGCCTCTGTGACGGAGAAAAACATGCTGATTATCCTGCTGCTCAAGGGCGTGTTGCTCGGCATTGCCGTGGCCGCACCCATTGGGCCAATCGGCACGCTCTGTATCAACCGCACCATGGAGCGCGGTTTCTGGCATGGGGTCTCCGCCGGGCTTGGAGCTGCCATCGGCGACATGGTCTTCGCCATTGCTGCCGCAGCGGGCTTTGCCGCCATGCAGGATCTGCTGGCTGAAATATCACTGCCGCTAAAACTGGTCGGTGGCACGCTGATTTTGCTGATCGGTATCCGCATGCTTGCAGCGCGGCCACCGCGACCGGCAGCACAGATCAAGGCCAGCGATTTTATCCGCACCACCATGTCCACCTTCGGGCTGACGATTACCAATCCTGCGACGATCTTCGGTTTCGCAGCGCTCTTTGCAGGCGCGGGTCTCGCCGATACCGGCGAAGTCAGCCCGTTCTTTCTGGTTGCAGGCGTGTTTCTCGGCTCGCTGATCTGGTGGTTTGCACTCTGCGGCGCCGTCGTCTGGCTGAAAAGCCGATTGCCGGACCATTTCACGATCTGGGTTCAACGCGGCTCCGCCGTGCTGCTGATCGGCTTCGGCCTAATTTCTCTCGGCCTTGCCGCCCGGCAATATTGGGGTGGGTGAGGGGCTTACAGCGTTTACGGGAAAAGGGTGAAGCGGTTTTCCGTTCGGAAATGCGTAAAACAAGAGCATTTCCAGGAAAAGTGTGAAGCGGTTTTCCGTCTGGAAATGCGTAAAACACAGAGCTAGTCGCGTTTGACGCTCATCAGCATGTCCCACATGTCGGCACCGGTCTCGAACACTTTCGCATTGGCGGCAAGCCCGTGTTCGGCACCGATCATGTCGGTTATCTCACGCAAGGGATCGACATTGGAGGTGTCTTGCGTTGCGGGCGCATCCGTGGAGCGGGTTGTGGTTGCCGCAACACCTGCGCCACTGGCCGAAAGATTGGTGTTCAGCCGCTGATATCCAGGCGTATCGGCATTGGCGATATTGCTGGCTACATTGCTCAGGCGTGTCTGCTGGGCCAGCATGCCGGATGTTGCCGTGTTCAAAATACCAGAAATGCTCATCTGATCCGTCCTTGGTTTGGTACAACAAGGTGTAACGGAAGCGATTTACCGAAGGCTGAAGGGGCAGGCTTAACGGAAGGCTAGCGGCTGTCTCAAGCTGATACGTTTGTGATCTTAAGGCAGCATCAAGCTCAGATCAGCCGAAGGCCCTTCAGGCTGGCATGGCCCTGTTTGCCGATGATCACATGGTCATGCACGGTGATGCCGAGCGGTTTGGCCGTGTCGATAATGGTCTTGGTCATCTCAATATCGGCGCGGGATGGTGTCGGATCACCACTTGGGTGGTTGTGCACGAGGATAATGGCCGTGGCGGATAATTCGAGCGCACGTTTGACAACTTCACGCGGATAGACGGGCGTGTGGTCTACCGTGCCACGGCCCTGTACTTCATCGGCGATCAGCGTATTGCGCTTGTCGAGAAACAAGATTCGGAACTGTTCGGTGGTTTCATAGGCCATGGCGGCGTGGCAATAGTCGATAACGCTCGACCAGGAGGATAGGATCTGTTTGCCCTTCAACTCGCTTTTCAACATCCGCTGCGCTGCCGATGAAATCAGCTTCAGATCAAGCGCCACGGCCTCGCCGACGCCTTTTACTTCCTGAAGCAGGGTGTGTTTTGCGCCAAATACGCCCGCAAGGCTGCCAAACCGGTCCAGCAGAGCCTTGGCAATCGGTTTGGTGTCACGCCTCGGAATCAGCCGGAACAACAGCAGTTCCAGTACTTCGTAATCGGCCAGCGCCTCGTCGCCCTTTTCCTTGAACCGCAGGCGCAGCCGTTCACGGTGGCCATGGTAATGTTCTGGCTGCTTGGCACTGGTGTCCGGCGTCTTTTTCATCGCCTTCGGCTTCTGGACCTGTTCGGCAAAAAAGCCGCGTTCGTCCTGCTCGTAATCGAAGCTCTCGTCCTGTTCCGGCAGGAAGGAAGAGGAGGCAGTTTCATCGACGTTAAAGCGCGGAGGCTTGTTCATTGCTCAGCCTTGCAAGGGAGGCAGGCCCGGACGGTCAAGCCCGGCAGGCGACAATGTGAAGATTTCGCAGCCGGACGAGGTAACACCGACGGTATGTTCATACTGTGCCGTCAACGACCGGTCGCGGGTCACCGCCGTCCAGCCATCAGCCAATACCTTCACATGCGGCTTGCCGAGATTGATCATCGGCTCGATGGTGAAGATCATGCCCTCGCGTATTTCCGGGCCTTCATCGGGACGGCCGTAATGCAGGATATTCGGGCTGTCGTGAAACAGTTGCCCAACGCCGTGGCCGCAGAAATCCCGCACCACGGAACAGCGCTGCGCCTCGGCAAAGCTTTGGATGGCCGCACCGATCGCGCCGGTGCGCGTTCCCGGCCTGACGGCCTCTATGCCACGCATCAGGCATTCATGGGTGACTTCGAGCAGACGTTCGGCGGCGCGCTTGATTTCGCCGACCGGATACATCCGGCTGGAATCGCCGTGCCAGCCATCCACCACATAGGTTACGTCGATATTGACGATATCGCCTTCGCGCAACGGTTTTTCATCGGGAATACCGTGGCAGACAACATGGTTGATCGAGGTGCAGACCGAATGCCGGTAGCCGCGATAATTCAGGGTTGCAGGCAGAACGCCATTGTCCATGCCAAAATCGAAGACAAACCTGTCGATTTCATTGGTGGTCACGCCGGGCTTTACCATCGGGGCCAAGGCGTCCAGGCAGCGGGCTGTGACCTGGCAGGCCTTGCGCATCGCTTCGAAAGCATCCGCGCCATAGAGACGGATCGCACCGGTGTTTTTAAGCGGCGCGGTTGCCGCGTCGATGTAATTTACCATTCCATTATCATCCCGCATTCAATTTCAGTTTTTTACATACCGCAGGCAAAGGTTGTTCGTCCATCACGATCCGCAGGCCACGATCAATTCTTAACCGCTTCCGGCCTGCTATACCCAGGTCACCTTCAATTGCAGTCAGTGGCTCCTTGCAGGAAGGCACGGGCCGCGCCACTGATGCGCCTCTCACGGTGGCTAAGGGCGGTGAAATGACGAGGCGGAAGTGGGATCGGAGCAATCTGCAATATGCCGCTCGCCACAAGCGCTTGCACTGCCGACCGAGACAGCGCGCTGGCGCAGCCGCCCGCTCCAAGCGCCGATAGCACCGCTTCATTGGATGGAAAGGTCAAGGCCACGGTCAATGATGCCGGTTCTATATCCATCGCCTTCAATGCCTGCTCGAAATAGGCACGCGTGCCCGAACCCTGCTCACGCAAAATCCAGGGCGTGGCCAGAATCGCCGCTGGCATATCCACGGCTGGATCTGCCAGCGGATGGCCACAGGGTACGACGATGACCATCTCGTCTTCGGCGACCACCAGATGCCTCAATGTATCCGAGGGTATTTCGGCCTCGACAAAGCCCAGTTCCGCTCTGCCCGTCTCGACGGCATCAGCGACCGAGGCGGAATTGCCAATGGTCAGCGCCAGTTCGATATCCGGATGGAGGGCGTGAAACTGCATCATTTTGCGTGGCAGCCAATGGCTGGCCACCGTCTGGCTGGCATGGATGGTCAGCTTGCCCCGGCTCAACCCGCCGAGTTCGGCCAGAACCAATGCGGCATGATTCGCTGCATCAACCGTTGCGCGGGCCTCATCAATGAAGATCCGGCCTGCCTGGGTAAGTTCTATACCCCGTCCAACCCGGTCGAACAGCAGGACATCGTGATTGATCTCCAAGGCTCGGATAGCCGCGCTGACGGCAGACGGCGTCAGGCCGATTGCCTCTGCCGCCCGAGTGACATGCTGACGCTCGGCAACGGCAAGGAAAATGGTCAATTGCTCAAGGGTCATGGTGATCTCGATTGTGAAATTATTCTGCATGAATTGTAGTCAATTATGCGCTGGAATGAAATGAATTTCCCATGCAAAACAGGCCAACCGATGGAAAGGTCTGAAAATGCGCCTGTTTCGCCCCGTTGTTTCGCTTGCACCTGGGATTGCCCTGTCCAGCGCTGTCGCGTTGGGAGGCTATGCTCTCGCCTTTACGGTTCAGCGTGTCACGGGGCGGACGCCTGTCGATGCCCTGGTCTGGTGCATTTTACTCGGCACCCTGGTCAAAAGCCTGTTTGTCCTGCCGCAGGTCGTGAACAAAGGCATTCATGCCTGCGCAAAAACCGTGCTGGAACTTGCCATTGTCCTTTTGGGCGCATCGGTCAGCATTAGCCAGATCGCCGGGAGTGGGTTCACCTTGATAGCCTGGGTCATTACCGTGCTCTGTTGCGGCCTAGTCAGCAGTTATATGATCGGGCGTGTCATCGGATTGCCGCATCCGCTGGCTTTGCTGGTTGCCTGCGGCAATTCGATTTGCGGAAATTCGGCGATCATGGCGGCAGCCCCGGTGATCGGCGCCGATGCCGACGAGGTAGCGTCGTCCATTGCCTTTACTGCGGTGCTTGGCATTCTTGTTGTGCTTCTGCTGCCGCTGGTGGCTTTTCAAGCCGGTCTGGACCCCCGCCATTACGGAATTCTGGCGGGCATGACGGTCTATGCCGTTCCGCAAGTGCTTGCGGCCACAGCGTCCTTCGGGCTGGTCAGCCTGCAAATCGGTACGCTGGTCAAGCTGATCCGGGTGATGATGCTGGGGCCAGTCCTGCTCGGACTGGGGATGAGTGCCAGAGGCATGGAAAGGGGGTCCGGGCGTGCAAACGAGCGCAAGATCGGCTTTGCCCATCTGGCGCCCTGGTTCATCATTGGATTTCTGGCATTGATGGCGGCTCGATCCTTGGATGTCCTGCCGCATGGTCTGTTGGAGCCTTCGCAGCATCTGTCGGGATTTCTTACCACCCTGTCCATGGCGGCGCTTGGACTCCAGGTTGATCTGCGCAGCCTGCTTGCGTCGGGGGGCAGGGTACTGGCGGCGGGCAGCCTCTCGATCCTCGCTCTGGGGGCGATTGCGCTGACGGCCATTCATTTCATGGTATAGTCAAATCATGATGTGGTTAAACGGTCAGGCGCACGGGAACGCCGCATGCCGGAATGATCCCTCTAGGTGTGATCGCGCATTTTACCGCATAGGCTTCGACGCCCTGGCTTATGGCGGCGGTGAAGGCCCGGCCATAGACGGGATCGAGATCGGCACAGATCGCCAGGGCATCGCAATCCTGCCGCTGGATCACATAGAGCATCGCCGCCCGCTTGCCTGCCGCCACCAGCTTGGCCATTTCGGTCAAATGTTTCGCGCCTCTCGTGGTGACGCTATCTGGAAATTCCGCCAGTCCGGTTTCCCTGATGAAATGGACGTTCTTCACTTCGACATAGCAATCCGCTTTGCCGGGACCCGACAACAGAAGGTCGATCCGGGAGTTCTCGCCATAACGCTGCTCGGTGCGGATCTGCGGATAGTGTAAGAGATCGCTGACCAGACCGGCGCGGATCGCCTCGTGAGCCAGACGGTTGGGAAGGCTGGTATTGACACCGACCAAAGTGCAATCGGCTTCGATCAGCTCAAACCCATAACGATATTTCCGGCCCGGCTTTTCGCTTTGCGACAGGTAAATGCGTGAGCCGGGCGTGGTCAGCCCGCGCATAGAGCCGGTATTGGCGCAAAAGCCGGTGATTTCGCGGCCGTCTTCCAACACTGCGTCGAAAAGAAACCGTTTGTAGCGTCGCACAAGCGTGGCCGCGACCAGTGGCGGATCGAAAATCATGGCGATTCTATCGTCCGGCCAATCTTAGACACGCTCCAGCACGTAAGCGCCCGGCGCATCCCCTATGGCATTTAGCGCTGTACCGCCTGGTTTGCGGGCCGTCACGCGGCGTTTGTCCAATCCTTCAATCCATTTCTGCCAATGCGGCCACCAGGAGCCGGCGGTTTCCTCAGCACCAGCCACCCAATCTTCGAATGCGCCCTCCGGCTTACCATTGGTCCAGAACTGGTACTTACGCTTGTCGGGCGGATTGACCACGCCGGCGATATGGCCGGACCCGCTCATCACATAGGTGACGGGACCGCCAAAGCAGGCCGATCCGACAAACACCGATTTCGCCGGGGCAATATGGTCTTCCTTGGTGGCGAGATTGTAGATCGGGATTTTCACGTCCTTCAGCGACAGGGTCTTGCCATCCAACTGCATCTTGCCGCGCGCCAGATTGTTTTCCAGATAGCAATTGCGCAGATAAAAGGAGTGATTGGCCGCCGCCATCCGGGTCGAATCAGCATTCCAGTACAAGAGATCGAAGGCGGTCGGGTCCTGACCCTTCAGGTAATTGTTGACGAAATAGGGCCAGATCAATTCGGACGAACGCAGCATGTTGAAGGCCGAGGCCATTTTCGAGCCGTCCAGATAGCCCTTCTGCCGCATCTTCTCTTCCAGCCCGCTCACCTGTTCCTCGTCCACGAAGACTTTCAGGTCGCCTGCATGGGTGAAATCCACCTGGGTGGTGAACAATGTGGCGCTGGCAATACGGCTAGTGCCTTCCTTGGCATGCAGCGCCATGGCAGCAGACAGCAGAGTGCCGCCAACGCAATAGCCGATGGCATTGACCTTCTTTTCGCCTGTGGCTTTCTCAACGGTGTCGAGGGCAAAATCCACGCCTTCGCGAATATAGGACAGCCAGTCCTTGCCCGCATGGCGTTGATCAGGATTGACCCAGGAAATCACGAAGACCGTGTGACCCTGATCAACGCAATACTTGATAAAGCTCTTTTCCGGGTTGAGATCGAGAATATAGAATTTGTTGATCCAGGGCGGGCAGATCAGCAGGGGCCGCTTCAGCACCTTGTCGGTAGCTGGCTCGTATTGAATGACCTCGCAGACATCGCTCTGGGCGACGACCTTGCCCGGCGTCAGCGCCATATTGGTGCCCAGCGCGAATTTGCTGGTATCGGTCTGGCGCATCCGCAATTCACCCTGACCGGCGGCCATGTCCTCGGCAAACATTTTCATGCCCTTGACCAGATTGGCGCCGCTGGTGGCAACCGTCTCGCGGTAAAGCTGCGGATTGGTCATCACGAAATTGACAGGCGACAGCGCCGCCGTCATCTGCCGGACGTAGAACAGCGCCTTGTGGCGCGCGTGCTCGTCCATGCCCTGGGTATTCTCCACTAGTTTCTCAGCCCAGTCGGACAGGACAAGATAGGCCTGGCGCAAAAAATCGAAGAACGGGTTGCGCTGCCAGTCGGCATCCGCGAATCGCTTGTCCTTGATCGGTTCTGGTGGTGGAGGTGTTTGGGCGGGCATGGAGAGGCGACTCAGGCTCTTCATCCAGACGCCGAACAGAGAAGTCATCAGATGCGTCTGCGCCTCCAGGCTGCGCTGAGGGTCGGTCATCCAGTATTCCGCCACGCCTGACAGAGTTTTGACCAGTTCGACGGCGGGTTCCGCCACCGGATCGACAAGACCAGACTTTTCACGCGGTGCGATCCAGGAGGAGGCCGCCTTGCCGAGGTTTTCAAGCGCCTTGGCAAGATTGACGGCCAGCGCTTCGGGGTCCTTGACGATATAGGGATCGATCAGGGAAGGGTCGAAACCCATTTGATTGAAACCGGCCTTTTCGGATTCAGAACCGTCAGCGTTGTTTGCTGTTTTGCTGGTTTTCGGCCCGGTGTCTTGGCTGGTTTCCGGCCCGCGTTCTGACGCGTCGGACGCGGGACGGGATTGACCGGCGCGACCTTGGTCCTTCGATGCTGTGGTCAATGCCATCTCCCCTTGGCTCTTCTCTTTTTTATATTTGCCTATCCTGCCTGAAAATGACTACAAGTTCCAGACAGATGAAAGGTGTGGGTGTGGTTTGACTCACATGTTTTACAAGGTTTGCGCGTTTTGTCGCAGGTTATTCGCGTTTGCGTTGTGAAAAGCATCGTGAGAATAATCACACGGCTTGCGCTGCTGTTTTCCCGGTGCCGGGCGGATTTGGTTGGGTTTGAATATGGTTTCGATCGTCTCTTTGGTTGGGCAATTTTCGTGTATGAATCCGGCTCTGCGCCTGGCGAAAGCCGGTGCGGTGGGATCTGGCGTTGCCTGCCTGCTTGCGCTTGCGGGCTGCAATAGCACGCCCGCTGCGCAGTCTGCGGTGCGCCCGGGCCATGTTGACGTGACGGTGACCGACAAGACCGATCCAACCGCTGCGGCCTATACCACGCCGGATGGTTATCCGGATTTTTCACGGCCCTTGACGGCTGCCAATGTGCAGATGAGCAATGACGAGGCGAAGGACATGGGTAAGCGCCTGTCTTCGCTCTCTTATCTGCGCAAGACCGGGCAGATCAGCCAGGCCGAATATGAGCGCCGCGTCGAGGAAATGCGCAAGCTCGCCAAGACCAACGGGCAGGTTCAGGGTCAATAGAGCCAGCCGTACCGACCGTCTGTAAATAGCCCTTGCCTTGCAGGGCATTTGGCCGCAAAGCAAAGGCAATGTGACAGTTGCATTCTGCCGTGTCGAATGCGCCCCGGAACCGATGACCGGGAGAGACAGGGTAGGGTGCTTCTGGCCAAAATCTACCGCGAATCATTGCAATTTGCGGTATTGTCACGGCACCCCGATTTGCCAGATCCGTTTTCGGGGATGCTGCATTGGAAAACGGATCGTCCGCAAGGCGGGGAGCCTGCGGTTCAACGAGGTCTGAGATGGAAGAGTTTCACAAAGTTCGGCGTCTGCCGCCCTATGTTTTCGAACAGGTCAACCGTTTGAAGGCAAGCGCGCGAGCCGGTGGCGCTGATATCATCGATCTCGGCATGGGCAATCCCGATCTTCCGACCCCGCAGAACATTGTCGATAAGCTGTGTGAGGCCGTTCAGGACCCGCGCACCCATCGCTATTCCTCGTCCAAGGGCATTCCGGGGCTGCGCCGGGCGCAGGCCGCCTATTATGCCCGCCGTTTCAATGTGAAGCTCAACCCCGAAACTCAGGTTGTCGCGACGCTGGGATCGAAGGAAGGCTTTGCCAATATGGCGCAGGCGATCACCGCGCCAGGCGACGTGATCCTTTGCCCCGATCCGACTTACCCGATTCATGCCTTTGGCTTCCTGATGACCGGCGGCGTGATTCGCTCCATCCCGGTCGAGCCGGATGAAACCTTCTTCCCGCCGCTGGAGCGTGCGGTGCGCCACTCTATTCCGAAGCCTCTGGCACTGATTATCAATTATCCGTCCAATCCGACGGCGCGGGTCGCCTCGCTGGATTTCTACAAGGACGTGATCGCCTTTGCCAAGAAGCATGAGCTGATCGTGCTGTCGGATCTCGCCTATTCGGAAATCTATTTCGATGGCAATCCGCCGCCATCGGTATTGGAAGTGCCTGGAGCCATGGATGTCGCGGTGGAGTTCACCTCGATGTCGAAGACCTTCTCCATGCCCGGCTGGCGCATGGGCTTTGCCGTCGGCAATGAACGGCTGATCAGTGCCTTGGCCCGTGTGAAATCCTACCTGGATTACGGTGCGTTCACGCCGATCCAGGTGGCCGCTACCCATGCGCTGAATGGCGATGGCACGGATGTTGCCGAAGTGCGCAATATCTACAAGCGCCGCCGTGACGTGCTGGTCGAAAGCTTCGGCAAGGCCGGTTTCGAGGTGCCGCCACCGGCGGCAACGATGTTTGCCTGGGCAAAAATTCCCGAAAAATTCCGCCATCTCGGTTCGCTGGAATTTTCCAAGCTGCTGGTGGAAAAGGCCGATATGGCTGTTGCGCCGGGCATTGGCTTTGGCGAGCAGGGTGATGATTACGTCCGCATCGCGCTGGTCGAAAACGAGCACCGTATCCGCCAGGCCGCCCGCAATCTTAAGCGGTTCCTGTCGACAGCGGACGACACCCTGCACAATGTCGTATCGCTCAACGCTCACCGTTGAGTTTTTATCGGAGCGGCCCATTCGTGGCCGCTCTTTTCCGAATATTGAAAAGCATATCAGGATTGTCTCATGGCTGATGCCCTTAAGATCGGCATTGCGGGTCTCGGAACCGTTGGTGCGTCACTGGCGCGTATTTTGCAAACCCGCACCCAAGCGCTTACCGTCGCCTGCGGTCGGCCCATTGCCATTTCTGCGGTCTCGGCGCGCGACAAGACCCGCGATCGCGGCGTCGATCTTTCCGGTGTCGCCTGGTTCGACAGCCCGGTCGAGATGGCTGAAAAGGCTGATATCGATGTATTCGTCGAGTTGATCGGCGGTGCGGAAGGACCATCCGAACACTCCGTTCGCGCGGCCCTTGGTCGTGGCGTGCATGTGGTCACCGCCAACAAGGCGCTGCTGGCCCGCCATGGTGTGGAACTGGCCAAGCTGGCGGAAGAAAAGGGCCTTTTGATCAACTATGAAGCTGCCGTCGCGGGCGGTATCCCGGTTATCAAGACGCTGCGCGAATCGCTGACCGGAAATGATTTTTCGCGGATCTACGGCATCATGAACGGCACCTGCAATTACATCCTGACCCGGATGGAAAAGGAAGGACTGAGCTTTGCCGATTGCCTGGCGGAAGCCCAGCGTCTCGGCTATGCCGAGGCCGATCCGACCTTCGATATCGAGGGCAATGATACCGCTCACAAGCTGTCGATCCTGACCACGCTGGCCTTCGGCAGCCAAATTGCTGCCGACGAGATCTATCTCGAAGGCATCAGCAATATTTCCATCGATGACATTAACGCCGCCCGCGATCTCGGCTACCGAATCAAGCTGCTTGGCGTGGCGCAAAAGACTGCTACCGGTATCGAACAGCGCGTCCATCCAACCATGGTGCCGCTCGATTCGGTGATTGCCCAGGTCGATGGCGTGACCAATGCGGTGGCGCTGGAATCCGATATTCTTGGTGAATTGCTGATGGTCGGCCCCGGCGCCGGTGGCAATGCCACGGCATCCGCCGTGCTGGGTGACATTACCGATATCGCCAAAAGCCGTCCTGGCGCGCAGATGGTTCCGGTTCTGGGCCGCCCGGCGCATCTGCTTGAGCCCTATGTCCAGGCCGAGATGACCCGGCATGAAGGCGGCTACTTTATCCGCCTGACCGTGGTCGATCGCACCGGTGTTTTCGCCAGCATTGCGACGCAGATGGCGGAAAATAACATTTCGCTCGAATCGATTGTCCAGCACTCCCAGACGTCGTCTGACGCCGACCAAACCAAGACAATCATTCTCGTCACCCACGCTACATTGGAAAAATCCGTGCGCCAGGCCGTTGCCGCCATCAAGGAGGAAGGCTATCTGCTGGGTGAGCCGCAAGTGATCCGCATCGAGCGGCCGAAAACAGCTTAGCTCCTGACTGTGGAGCGGCGATAACCGAGTTGCTTCCTCTATGCTTGAACCCGCCGACCCGATCGAACGCGCTTTTTTGAATGTCGAGACCTCGGTTAGCGGTCAGCGCTGGGTGTCTCGACTGGATCAGGCTGGGTTGAACAGGTCGCTGGCGATTGCGCAGGTGCATGGCATTCCCGATTTGGTGGCGCGGGTTCTGGCCGGGCGGGGCGTGCCGGTTGCCGATGCGCAAGCCTTTCTCGATCCGACCATCCGCGATTTGATGCCCGATCCCTCCAGCCTGACCGATGGTGACAAGGCCGCGGACCGGCTGGTGGCAGCAATCATGCGCTCTGATCGCGTGGCGATTTTTGGCGATTATGATGTCGATGGGGCTGCCTCGTCAGCGCTTTTGTGGCGGTTTCTCGCGCATTTCGGTATTGAGGCCGAAATCTATATTCCTGACCGAATTTTCGAAGGCTATGGCCCGAATGCTGGTGCCATCGGCCAGTTGATCGAGCGCGGCGCGCAATTGATCGTCACGGTGGATTGCGGCTCGACAAGCCACGATGCACTGGAGGAGGCCAGACGCCGAGGCGTGGATGTGGTGGTGATAGACCATCACCAGATGGGCCAGGATTTGCCCGCCTGTCTGGCATTGGTCAATCCCAACAGGAGCGACGATCTGTCAGGGCAGGGCCATCTCTGCGCGGCGGGCGTGGTGTTCATGGTGCTGGTGGGAACGCTGCGCAAGCTGCGTGAGGCTGGTCACGGTGCTGCACGCTCGCTCGATCTGCTGGCCTGGCTGGATCTGGTGGCGCTGGCGACGGTCTGCGATGTCGTGCCGCTGAAGGGGCTGAACCGCGCCTATGTAGTGAAGGGCCTTATTGCTGCTCGTCACCAGCAAAATGCCGGTCTTGCATCCCTTCTGAAGATCGCCGGGATTGGCGGCCCGGTGACGCCCTATCATTTCGGTTTTCTGGTTGGGCCACGAATCAATGCCGGTGGCCGTATCGGCGATGCGGCGCTGGGCAGCCGGTTGCTGACGCTGGACGACGCTGCCGAAGCCGATGAAATTGCCGCCCAACTGGACGACCTGAACCGCCAACGTCAGGCGATGGAAGCGCAGATGCTGGCCGAGGCGGAAGCAGAGGCCATGGCGGAATATGGCACCGGCGAGAATGCCGCCGTGATTCTCACCGCACGGGAGGGCTGGCATCCTGGCATTGTCGGGCTGCTGGCGGCCCGGCTGAAAGAACGTTTCCAGCGACCTGCCTTTGCCATTGCCTTCGATGGATCAGGTAAGGGGACAGGCTCCGGCCGGTCCATTGCCGGTTTCGACATGGGAAAGATGGTGCGTGCGGCGGTGGACAATGGCCTGCTGGTTAAGGGCGGCGGCCATGCGATGGCCGCAGGGCTGACGGTAGAGCGCGGCAATCTCGGCAAGTTGCGGGCGTTTTTTGATGAACAGGCGCAGGAAAAGGTCATGGCGCTTTCCGCCATCAGGGCCTTGAAGATCGATGGTGCGGTTGGCGCATCCGGTGCGACGCTTGCGTTAATCGACCTCCTGGAAACCGCCGGACCCTATGGCTCTGGCCATTCTCAGCCGATCTTCGCCATCCCGGCCCACCGCATTCGCGATTCTCGGCTGATTGGCACCAGCCACGTCAAGGTCACACTGGAAGCGGCGGATGGCAGTCGAATCGACGGCATTGCCTTTCGCGCCAAGGAAACACCACTCGGTGATCTCCTGCTTGGTCGCCGAGGCGACGCCGTGCATGTCGCTGGCTGCCTTGGGGCAGAACTCTGGCAAGGCACGCGTCGTATCCAGATCCGAATTCTGGATGCCGCACCAGCGTTTTGAGCGCGGCGAACAACAGTACGCCAGAGCGGTTCGATTAAGCTGAGAACGCAAATCTCACGCTGGGCTTGGTAACGGTATAAACATCACTATCGGGAAGGGTCAGTGGCACGCCCTAGGGGAGTCGAACCCCTCTTTTCAGAATGAAAATCTGACGTCCTAACCGATAGACGAAGGGCGCGTGCTGTGGGGCTGCTTATAGGCAGGCGGATGATTCATGGCAAGCGAAAAAATGAGCTTTTTCCGTAGGCTCAATGATTTTTTTCATGCGATCTATCAGCTGGATGACCTAAGGTCGCACAGTCTTTTCCGCTTCAATAAGCAGGATGCAGAAACAAATTTTCGAGGGAAACGCAGTGGCACGCCCTAGGGGAGTCGAACCCCTCTTTTCAGAATGAAAATCTGACGTCCTAACCGATAGACGAAGGGCGCGTGTTGCGTGCGGCTCTCTTAGTGCGAACAGACTGGAGCTGCAAGTGAATTTTTCAGCTTTACTGCCGTTTTTTCCTCGGCCTGTGGAGAACCGCGAATGCACGACAGCCTTACATCGAAAGGGCGCTGTAATGTGCGGCGGTCGAATCCAAACATTTCAATCGTTATCTTTGAAACGATCCTAATTTTGGTGCATGTTGGGAAATGAAGCAATGGCACGCCCTAGGGGAGTCGAACCCCTCTTTTCAGAATGAAAATCTGACGTCCTAACCGATAGACGAAGGGCGCGTGCTGTGGCGCCCTTATAATCACGTGTTTGGAGGCTGGCAAGCACTGAAATTCAAAATTTAACGGAAAAATGACAGCCCGAAAAACGAGCCAGTCAGCCCGTCATTTGCGTATTTTGGCGAGGAATTTCTTGATGAAACTGTCCTTCGTCATGCCCTGAGCCCCAGGCGCACCCTCGATTTTTTCCATTTCGGTCACGCCCGCCGAATTGGCCATGCCGGGTGCGGCGGTCGGCAGGCTCGTCTGCAACTGCGCTGGTACCGGTGACATCTGTTGTTGTGGCATGGTAGCCTGTTGCGCCCTTGGCGCCGTACGAACCTTCTTCGGATTTGGGGCGAGACCTGCGAGAATTTCCGCTTTTGAGGCCGGGCGTTGCTTGACAACTTCAGTGGCCGGGGTAGGGACGACCACAGGCTCTATCGGTTGATTGGCCTGCATCTGAGGCTGTGTTTGTGTTTGTGACTGTTCGATCGGCTTTTGTACGCTGTAAACGCTGTTTACCGTGGCCTGGAACGGACGAACAGGCATGTTCGGCGGCACAATACTGTTGGCGGGGCTATTGGCCGATGCAGCGCCTTCATCCGATGGATGGGGTGCGGAATAGAGCCCGGACGAGCTTTGCGATGTAGCCTGCTCCGGTCTGGACTGGTTCATCGCCACGACCTGTTCAGCTGACGGCCCGGAGGAGAGATTGGCGCTGCCATTAGTTCCGGTAGGGCCAGGCACCGTTATTGGCTTGCGATGCCCAGTATTGACGAGGGGATCGCGGTATAGGCCACCCTTATTGGGCTGCGGCGAAACATTGGCTGGATGCGCAGCCGTTTCCACGACATCTGCGTCGCCAATCGCGCCTTGTTCAACGACGGAAGGTGGGGTTTTCGTGGTCGCGCAGCCCGCTAGTAGGGCAAGGCCGAAAACGACGGAAATACTTGTTGACGCTGGCTTGCCATTCGCACCCTTAAAAAGCCTGGGCGCACACTCGAAAAGCATGGAATTGGCAGTCCAAGGCTTTTGCCCGAACAGACGGTTTGGGGACATCATGTCGCTCTCCTTGACGAGACCGCCCGGACCTGTCGATGGGGCGGGCAGTGTCTATGGTTGGAGCGATCGTGACACAATGAGCTTGCGTCAGGCATGATGCCGCCGCGATTACGGCGGCATCGCAGATGAGTGTGTCGCACGGAAAGATGTGCAGCGGGTACGGCTACCAGGTGCCGGTATTGGGCATGGAGAGCCAAGGCTCTGACGGTGCCAATGCGCCATTTTTCTGGAGGATTTCGATGGAAATGCCGTCTGGTGAGCGTACGAACGCCATATGGCCATCGCGAGGCGGGCGGTTGATCGTCACACCATTATCCATCAGCTTCTGGCAGATGGCGTAGATGTCATCCACTTCATAGGCAAGATGGCCGAAATTGCGTCCACCGGCATAGTCTTCCGCATCCCAATTATAGGTCAGTTCGAGACATGGGGCCATGTCCTGGCTGGCTTTGGCCTTGTCTTCGTCGGCGGCAAGGAAAATCAGCGTGAAACGGCCCTTTTCATTGTCGATTCGGCGAACTTCGCTCATGCCGAACAAGTCGCAATAGAATTTCAGGGAAGCATCGACATCCTTGACCCTGACCATTGTGTGAAGATAGCGCATTTTGAAATTCTCCCTGTTGCATGCCGCATATGTCGCCTGCGGGCGACGGCTTCAAGCATTGTCATGGCCGTGCCTGAAAAAAATGACCTCATGAGAGAAAATGACCGGTCCGAAGAAAATTGACTGAATAGACAAAGGGGAAATCGAGGAATCTGCACTCGTCAGTTTCGAACAAGCTACAGGCGCGAAAAAGCAGATGCGAATAACTGAAACTAGGGCTTGCGCAACAGTATTAACAAAATGTTAATCTAGCCTCCGGGAATCAGTAAGCGTTATCCATGTTTGGCGTGTCGAGGGGCGGTTTAGAGATGGCGGATAGAATTTCAGCGAAAGAGTTCGTGGAATTCAGCGGGCTCTCGGAAGAGCCCCTGGATCTTGTCGAGATCACCGGTGTGGTGAAGTGGTTCGACGTTGCCAAGGGTTTTGGCTTTATCGTGCCGGATAATGGCATGCAGGACGTCTTGCTGCATGTGACCTGCCTGCGCCGGGACGGTTACCAGACGATCCTGGAAGGAACGCGGATCGTCGCGCTTATTCATAAGCGCGATCGCGGTTATCAGGCCTTTCGGGTACTGTCGATGGACCAATCGACGGCCACGCATCCCTCACAAATGCCGCCTGTGCGGACCCACGTTCAGGTGACGCCATCGAGTGGGTTGGAGCGGGTGTTGGTCAAGTGGTTCAATCGCACCAAAGGCTTCGGCTTCCTGACACGGGGCGAGGGCACCGAGGACATTTTCGTTCACATGGAAACGCTGCGTCGATTCGGCTTGACAGAATTGCGGCCCGGACAGACAGTGCTGGTACGCTTCGGCAATGGCGACAAAGGCCTGATGGCGGCAGAAATTCACCCGGATAACCCTGCGCCGCATGTTATGGCGCATTGATTGTCCCGTATTGTGAGTGATGGGAATGCTGGTTTTTTCTAGAAGCGCCTTTTGGGCGCTTTTTTTCTATATTGCACTCACGCTATCCCCGGCTCTGGCTGAGCAATTTCTCAAAGGGCCAGCTGTCATTCAGACACCGACCGGTCAGCAGCTTCGTCTGAAGATGGAATACGCGATCTCCGTTGCACAACGCGAGCAGGGCCTGATGGGCCGTACCAAGCTTGGCCCGAATGATGGCATGGTTTTCGATTTTGGCGCCAGCCGCAATGTGGTGATGTGGATGAAAAACACGCCTTTACCGCTGGATATGCTGTTTATTGATGAAAAAGGCGTGGTGACCGGGATTGCAGCGCGTACAAAACCCTATTCCGAGGACTTGATACCTTCGCCGGGTCCGGTTCGCTACGTGATTGAATTGAACGGTGGGCGGACACAGGCGCTTGGGATCGGTCCTGGCAGCATGGTAATACAGGGAATTGCACCCCCTCCATAACGTTGCGAACAAAATCATGGAAAAGACGGTTTTTTTTGAGTTTTTCCTGTTGCGATTAAAGAGTGAACCGTGTATCTCCCCATCATTCGGCGGTCACGGAGTGTAGCGCAGTCTGGTAGCGCATCTGGTTTGGGACCAGAGGGTCGGGAGTTCGAATCTCTCCACTCCGACCATTCTTCCGGCGAATCCTTTCGCTGGAAGATGACGGCGAGGAAGGGAAGAGATATAGTCTCTTCGTTTTCATGAGGAATCGGAATTATGTCCGCTAAGATTTACCGTCCTGCAAAAACAGCCATGCAATCCGGAAAAGCCAAGACCCATCTATGGGTTCTTGAATTCGATGCATCCGAACCTCGGACGATCGACCCGATGATGGGCTATACCAGCTCCGGCGACATGCTCCAGCAGGTCAAGCTGACGTTTGAAACACAGGAATTGGCTGAAGCCTACGCTCAGCGTAATGGAATCGATTACCGCGTCATCCAGCCAAAGGAACCACGCCGCCAGTCGGTTTCCTACACAGACAATTTCCGCTTCAGCCGCCTCCAGCCCTGGACGCATTAATCCCATCTGCTGCTGCCTCTGGCCCGTGATACGGGCCAACACCGGCCCCTTAGCTCAGCTGGATAGAGCACCTGCCTTCTAAGCAGGTTGTCGCAGGTTCGAGTCCTGCAGGGGTCGCCAATCCTCCAGAATTTCGTCATAATCGTTTGAAATATATTGACGATTTGAGTTTGGCATATCGCGGCGCGTTTCTTTGACTTGGATTTCTGGAATGACCAGGTTTCGCGTCCTTAAAAGCGCAAATGACATTCCGATCTTTTGAAAATTTGGTTTGATGCGCTGCTCGATCAGTCTGGAATCAAGTCGGAGATCTGTCCGTGCGATACCAGCAGGCGTGGGTTCGTCATGCTTCCATTTTCCTCATCGATTGTGACTGCGTATGCGGCAACGCCAATGTAGCGATTGGCCATCGCACCAGCAATTTTCTCTGCTGAAGCCACGCTTGAAGCTTGGCGCATATCGCCCGGCACAATACCGGCGCGGTTCTTTTTGAACTGCACGACAATAATTTTTTCAGCGTCAGACATGATACTATCCTCTCTCTTTTGTTCTCTTTATGTTCTTTTTTCGAGAAAAGTCAATGCCGTTTTTTCACGTGTCCATTGAAACGCGGTGAGCAAAATTCTTCGAGATTGGTAGTTGTGGCCAGCCAGTCGCCGCAAACGGATATCGCGGCGACTGGCCAACTTGGGTGAAGGCAACGTATAAATTGCGAAGAACTGGCGTTCGTCCCGCCGGGCTTTGGCTAAGCCTTCCGCACTTATTTCTTTTTTGTCGAGGATTCGCTGTTCTTGACCTGTGAGCCGAGCGTGGGCGCTACGGCTTTATCAACTGTCTTGTCCTTCTTCGGCTTTCGCGTTTCCTTGTTGCCGCGTACCTGACCTTTAGCCATTGTCGTTTCCTCCGTGTTGAGAATGACAGCTAGCCGCGATTGCCGGATGAAAAGCAAGCGAAATCCGACGGATGAGCAGTGCCTCAAAGCTGTTTGCCTACCTTGTCATTCCTCATCCAGCCCGCAAGAACCGGATGGCCTCATCGCGCCGGTGCAGGTAGAGCAATGTGCGCACCGCTTCGCCGCGTGCCGAGGTCAGGTCGGGGTCGCGTTCCAGCAGATAGGCGGCGTCCTTACGGGCGATTTCCAGGAGGTCGGCATGGTGTTCAAGACTGGCGATGCGAAAGCCGGGCGTGCCGGATTGGCGGGTTCCGAGTAGCTCGCCTTCGCCGCGCAGCTTCAGGTCTTCTTCGGCAATCAGGAAGCCGTCCTCGCTGTCGCGCAGTATCGACAGCCGCGCCTTTCCGGTTTCGCCCAGTGGGCCTTTATAAAGAAGGATGCAGGAAGAGGCTTCTGCGCCGCGCCCAACCCGGCCGCGCAACTGGTGTAGTTGCGCAAGGCCGAAGCGTTCGGCATGTTCGATCACCATGATTGTCGCGTCCGGCACGTCTACACCGACTTCCACCACTGTGGTTGCCACCAGCAGCCGTGTTTCACCGCTCTTGAAAGCCAGCATGGCGGCGTCTTTTTCCTCGCCTTTCATGCGGCCATGCACGAGGCCGATGGGGGCCTTGAGGCACATCTTCAGCACCTCGAATCGTTCCTCAACCGACATCAGCTCCGATTCCTCGGTTTCCTCAACCAGCGGGCAGATCCAATAGGCTTTCTTACCGGAAGCAATCGCCGCTTGGAGCCGGTCAACGATATCGCCGACTCGCTCCACCGGCACGGTCACGGTCTGGATCGGTTTGCGGCCCGCCGGTTTTTCGGTGAGCTTGGAGACATCCATATCACCGAAGGCGGCCAGAACCAGCGTGCGCGGAATGGGCGTGGCGGTCATGACCAGCATGTGCGGCGAAACGCCCTTGGCTGTCAGCCGCAGCCGCTGGTGTACACCAAAGCGATGCTGCTCATCGACTACAGCCAGCATGAGATTGTGGTAATTGACCGAATCCTGAAACAGTGCGTGGGTGCCGATAACGATCTGTGCTTGGCCGGATGCTATTCGCTCCAACACCGCTTCACGTTCGCGCCCCTTAGTGCGTCCAGTCAGCACATCGACGGCAATTCCGGCAGCCCCCGCCATTTTTGATAGAGTCGCATGATGCTGGCGCGCCAGAATTTCGGTCGGCGCCATCAGCACGGCCTGGCCGCCGTTTTCCACCACAGCCGCCATTGCCAGCAGCGCCACCAGCGTCTTGCCCGCGCCGACATCGCCCTGGACCAGGCGCAACATGCGGCTGTCGCTTTCCATATCTTTCAAAATATCGGCAACAGCGTCCTTCTGGCTGTTGGTGGGGGTAAAGGGCAGGGCGGCAAGGATTTTTCCGCTCATTTCGCCCGTGGCGCGAACCGGTGTTCCCGCCACCTTGCGCAACCGTTGACGTACCAGTGCCAGAGAGACCTGGCCCGCCAGAAATTCATCATAGGCCAGCCTGCGCCGGGCCGGGGCCTGTGGGTCCACATCCTTTTCATCACGTGGGCTGTGCAATCGCTCAAAACTTGGTTTGACAGCGTCGAACTCCTGTTTTGTCACCAGTGCCGGATCGATCCATTCGGCAAAATCCGGCAGGCGCTCCACCGCGTGGTCGATTGCCTTTTTCAGCACTTTCGGCGAAAGGCCTGCCGTCAGCGGGTAGACCGGTTCGACCAGCGGCATGGTCGCCGCCTCGCTGGCCTTGACCATAAAATCCGGGTGGACCATCGAGGGGCGGCCATTGAACCAGTCGATTTTTCCCGAAACCGTGATGATTTCATCGACCGGCAAGGCTTTTTCCAGCCAATTGCCCTTGGCGCGAAAGAATGTCAGCGCTAATTCACCGGTCTCGTCATGCAGGAAAACCCGGTAGGGCGCGTTGCGATTTTCCTTAGGCGCAGGCGTGTGGCGGTCTACCCGACCCGTCACGGTGACAATGGCACCTTGCGGGGCCCGGGCAATTCCTGGCTGGTTTCGCCGGTCGATCAGGCGATGCGGGCTTAAGAAAAGCAGATCGACGACGCGCGCATCCTCGGCGTCTTCGCGGCCCAACAGGCTCGCCAGCAATTGCGCCAGCTTCGGACCAACGCCCGGCAGGGTGGAAACGGAGGCAAACAGGGGATCGAGCAAGGATGGACGCATGATGGCGGCAAAATGCCGTGTGATGAGGCGCATTGCAAGGCTGACAAGGCAATTGTGAGCGGGTATACAGCATCGGACCGAAAAGTGGCTACCGGTTTTCGGGCATATCCGATGCGATGAGAAAAGCATCGGACTGAAAAGTGGCTACCGGTTTTTCGGTAGGGTGATGTTGTGAGGAAGCACCGGGTTCTCGGCTTTGCCGCCCCCTCATCCGCCTGCCGGCACCTTCTCCCCGATGGGGAGAAGAGGGATGGAGCCGACAGGTGCGGTGCGTTTTCAGTGAGGCGAGGACCGCCGAGCGAAGGCGCGGGAGTGACGAACTGCCTGCTCCGTTATGGCTTGTGAAAACCGGTCTACGAGAAAATTCGATGCGAAGCCAAGAGGTTCAGCATCAACAGGAAGGTGAATGACATGACTGGTCTGGTTCGCAGCAGCGCCGATCTCGATCCCCGCCGCAGGCGTATTCTGTTTCGCTGCTGGCATCGGGGTATCAGGGAGATGGACCTGATGCTTGGCCAGTTTGCCGAAGCCGAAATCAGTGCGCTCAACGATGCTGAGCTGGATGATCTCGAACTGATCATGGCGGAAGAAGACAATGACCTGATCAGCTGGATCAATGGTGCAGCCCCTGTGCCTGTTCATATGCAGATCCCGTTGTTTGATCGCATTGCCGCCACACGACCTGATTTTTCGCCTGTCGATGGTTCGGCCATTGCATTGTCGGCCAGGCCTGACGCGAGTGCTGTGACCGAAAAATGATTTCCCTGTTTGATGCAAAGAAGACGGCAGCGGCTGTGTCCGCTGTCACCCTCTCGCCTGTGCCTGATGGCATGGACGCTTTTCTGGTGGCGGAACTGGCGCGGCAGGGCAGGCCTGTCGCCTATCTTCTGTCGGATTCCAGCCGGATGAACGATATCGAGCAGATGCTCGGCTTCTGCGCGCCGGATATTCCGGTGCTGACCCTACCTGCCTGGGATTGCCTGCCCTATGACCGGGTGTCGCCCAGCGCCGATATTTCCGCCCGCAGGCTCTCGGCGCTGTCGGGTTTGATTGCCCATGCGCGAAAGCCGCATCCGGGCATTGTTCTCGTTACTGCCAATGCCATGCTGCAAAAGCTGGCACCGGCGGATGTTATCGAAAGCCTGTCTTTTTCGGCCCGCCCCGGCAATCAGGTGAAGATGGACGACATTGCCGCCCGCTTGTCGCGCAACGGCTTTGAGCGCGTCGATACCGTGCGCGAAGTTGGTGAATTTGCGGTGCGTGGCGGTATTCTCGATGTGTTCGTGCCGGGCTCTGAAGAGCCAGTGCGGCTGGATTTCTTTGGCGATACGCTGGAAAGCATCCGCAGTTTCGATCCGGCCAGCCAGCGCACCATCGGTCAGGTCCGCTCACTGGACCTCAACCCGATGAGCGAAGTGACATTGACGCCGGAAAGCATCAGCCGGTTTCGCAAGAATTACCTGTCGCTGTTTGGCGCGGCCACCCGCGACGATGCGCTGTACACCGCCGTGTCCGAAGGCCGCCGTTATGCGGGCATGGAACACTGGATGCCGCTGTTTCATGAAAAGCTGGAGACGGTGTTCGATTATCTCACCGATTTCCGGGTGGTGCTCGACCATACGGTGCGCGAATCCGCCGAAGAACGCGGCAAGCTGATCCGCGACTATTACGAGGCGCGGTTAAATAGCGCGACGCCCGGCAAGGGTCATTTGGCGCAGGGCACGCCTTATAAACCGATACCGCCGGAATATCTCTATTTAGGGGCGGCGGAATTTGCCAAGAGGCTTGAAGCGCTGAACCCGATCCGTCTGACACCGTTTGCCGAGCCGGATAGCGAGGGCCGCAAGATTGTCGAACTCTCGGCTCGTTCCGGCCCGCGCTGGGCGAAGCTGGCTGCGCAGGAAAGCAGCGAGACCAAGGCTGATGGCGAGGCGCAACGGGTCAATGTCTTTACCCAGGCAGTAAAATATATTTCCGACAAGCGGGCTTCCGGCTCCAAGGTGCTGATTACCGGTTGGTCGGAAGGTTCGCTCGACCGGCTGTTGCAAGTGTTGAACGAGCACGGGCTGGAACGGCTAAAGCCGGTGTCAGCCCTGAAGGATCTCGATCAGCTTGGCAAGGGTCATGCGGCAACCGCCGTTCTGGCGCTGGAGGGCGGGTTTGAGGCGGGCGAACTCGTGGTGGTCGGCGAGCAGGATATTCTCGGCGACCGCATGGTGCGCCGGTCCAAGCGCCGCAAGCGGGCAGCCGATTTCATTTCCGAAGTGGCCGGGCTGGACGAAGGCTCTATCGTTGTCCATGCGGAGCATGGCATTGGCCGGTTTATCGGATTACGCACCATTCAGGCGGCGGGCAGTCAGCATGCCTGTCTGGAACTGCAATATGCCGATGAGGCCAAGCTGTTCCTGCCGGTCGAGAATATCGAGCTTCTGTCACGCTATGGTTCGGAAGGCAGCGAAGCGCAGCTGGACAAGCTGGGCGGCGGTGCCTGGCAGATGCGCAAGGCCAAGCTGAAAAAACGCCTGCTGGATATGGCAGGCGGGCTGATCCGTATCGCTGCCGAGCGGATGATGCGGTCTGCGCCGGTGCTTGCCACGACTGAAGGCTTCTACGACGAATTTGCCGCCCGGTTCCCCTATGAGGAAACCGAGGACCAGATGAATGCCATCGAGGCGGTGCGCGGCGATCTGGCTGCCGGACGTCCAATGGACCGGCTGATCTGCGGCGATGTCGGCTTCGGCAAGACGGAAGTGGCGCTGCGCGCCGCCTTCGTGGCCGCGATGAACGGTATTCAGGTGGCGGTCGTGGTGCCGACTACGCTTTTGGCGCGCCAGCATTTCAAGACGTTTTCCGAGCGGTTTCGCGGTCTGCCAATCCGCATCCAGCAAGCCTCGCGGCTGGTGGGCACTAAGGAGCTGAACCTGGTCAAGAAGGAAGTGGCCGAGGGCAAGACGGATATTGTCGTCGGCACCCATGCTCTTCTGGGGTCAGGCATTAAATTTGCCAATCTTGGCCTGCTGGTGATTGATGAAGAGCAGCATTTCGGCGTCAAGCACAAGGAACGGCTGAAAGAGTTGAAGAGCGACGTGCATGTGCTGACGCTCTCGGCGACGCCCATTCCGCGCACGTTGCAGCTGGCGATGACCGGGGTGCGCGAATTGTCGCTGATCACCACCCCACCGGTGGACCGTATGGCGGTGCGCACCTTCATTTCGCCCTTCGATCCCTTGGTGATCCGCGAAACGCTGATGCGCGAACATTATCGCGGCGGCCAGAGCTTTTATGTCTGCCCGCGTCTTGCGGATCTTGCCGACATCAAGGCATTTCTGGAATCGGATGTGCCGGAATTGAAAGTGGCGATTGCCCATGGCCAGATGGCGGCGGGCGAGCTGGAAGACATCATGAACGCCTTTTATGAAGGCCGCTATGATGTTCTGCTGTCCACCACCATCGTCGAATCCGGTCTTGATGTGCCGACCGCAAACACTCTCATTGTCCACCGCGCCGATATGTTCGGCCTGGCCCAGCTCTACCAGATCCGTGGCCGGGTCGGTCGCTCCAAGGTGCGGGCCTTCGCGCTGCTGACCCTGCCAGTCAACAAAGTGCTGACAACCAGCGCCGAGCGGCGGCTGAAAGTGCTGCAATCGCTGGATACGCTGGGCGCGGGCTTCCAGCTTGCCAGCCACGATCTCGATATTCGCGGTGCTGGCAATCTGCTGGGCGAGGAACAGTCAGGCCATATCAAGGAAGTCGGCTTTGAGCTTTACCAGCAAATGCTGGAGGAGGCCGTGGCCGAGGTGAAGGGCGAGGACGAGGTCGTCGATAGCGGCTGGTCGCCGCAAATTCAGGTCGGCACCTCGGTGATGATCCCCGACGAATACGTGCCGGACCTGCATCTGCGTCTTGGCCTATACCGCCGCTTGGGCGAATTGACCGAATTGAACGATATCGATGGCTTTGGCGCCGAGTTGATCGACCGGTTCGGGCCGCTGCCAGCGGAAGTGCAGAATCTGTTGAAGGTGGTCTATGTCAAGGCGCTGTGCCGCAAGGCCAATGTCGAAAAGCTGGAAGCCGGTCCGAAGGGCGTCGTGGTTCAGTTCCGCAACAAGCTGTTCCCCAACCCGGCAGCCTTGGTCGGCTTCATCGCCAAACAGGGCAGCATGGCCAAGATCCGTCCAGACCACAGCGTATTCCTGACGCGCGATCTGCCAACGCCTGAAAAACGGCTAGCGGGTGCGGCGACCATCATGGCGCAATTGGCGGAACTGGCCAAGGTGAAGTGAGAGTAGAGGCGGTCCATCGACCGCCTCCAGACTACTTTCCCGAACAGAGTCTATTTCAACCGCTCGGCAAGAAAATGGGCAGCCCGTTCGTGGGCTTGTTTCGCCAGCGATGTTTCTGGTTTCAGAAAAAAGTCATGGCTTCCGCCATCAAATATTGAGAGTTCAGTCTCGGTTCCTACGGATTTGGCCTGTTCTGATAATGCTCTTGCCATCGAGACAGGAAATACACGGTCTTCGCTCCCCCAGACGACCAGGAGGGGAGGAGCCGTGCGAACGGATTGAGAATAACCAGCGGGAAAGCCACCGTCCACGAGCACCAGGGCATTGGCAGCTTGCCGGTTTACCGTTGCGGTGATGGCGATTTGCGCGCCCAGCGAAATTCCGAGAACGCCGATTTTCCGGTCCTCTGGAGATTGTCTCTTGAGAAACAGTAGAACATCCCGGACAGCAGGGCTCCATCGGGCCATGTGGCTTGTGTAATATTGGATGCGGCCTGCCGCACCCTTCGCATGGCCAATGGCAGTCAAATCTGCGTCTGAAACGGCATGAACCAGATAGGCATCAAGCCCTGCCTTATCGAGACTTTGAGCAAGATCGTCATAGGCTGCTGATCGAAAGCCTTTGCTACCGCTCAGGATGATAACGGCTGGGCGCTTCTGAGGTGCGCGCCTTTCGAACGTCTCTATTGCGATGTCGCCCTGCGTGGTCTTGACTATTACCGTTTGACGGGCGTTTGCCCGTGTCGGGGTGCAAGAGATGAAAGCCAGACAAAATACCGTCGTGGCCAGCAGAAAAGCGGTAGAACGAGAGCAATGCAGCATTACTCGTCTTCCACCGCCAGGCTGGCCTGCGGGCCGGAGGCGACGGCGGGTGGGAGGGGGACGCCCTTGGTTCTCTCCCGCATCAGGGTAATCAGGCCGGAGCCGATGATCAGGGTGATGCCGACCAGCATGGGTAGATCGACATGGTCGCCGAAGATCAGGTAGCCAAACAGAATGGCCCAGAGCATCTGGCTATATTGTGCAGGTCCCAGCACGGCCGCAGGCGCAAAGCGGGTCGCCAGCATCATCAGCACGGTGGCAAGGGCGGCAAACAGGCCGTAGCTGAGCAGCAAAAGCCAGTCCGTTCCCTGCGGCCAGGAAAAGGCGGGCAGCATGGCAATACCGGAAATGATGATGGTGCCGAAGGCACCGGCGCCGTAGAGCGATGTGGATTTTTCACGCGGGCCGATGGCGCGGTAGACGACGATGGAAATCGCCCCGCCCAACCCGCCGATGACCGCGCCGAGATGGCCGATCGATAGTTCTCTGAAACCCGGACGCAGCACCACCAGCACACCGATAAAGCCGATGATGACGGCGCTCCAGCGACGCATGCCGACCTGTTCCTTGAGGAACACCACCGACATGATGGTGACGAAGCAGGGCAAAAGGAAAATCAGGCAGAAGGCCTCGGCCATCGACAGATGCGTGAAGGCTGTCACCGCCCCAATGGCACTGGTGCCTGACGCGACGAACCGCAGCAGCCAGAGCTTCAGGTTTGAGGTCCTGAACACATCCGTCAGCGAATCGCCGCGCTTCAGCAGAAAGGGCAGGGCAGCCAGACCGAACAGCGATCCGAAGAAGGCTGATTCGAACGGACTGATTCGTCCTTCAACGAGTTTGACCGATGCATCACTAATGGCGAAGGCCGCAAAGGCCGCAAAAGCGAGCGCAAGGCCGCGAGGTGTCGTATCGGAGGTCACGAGCGGGTCGTCCTGGAGTTTGGCCGGGGAAAACCGTCATCAGGTTTTCACCGGCAGGGGCCTCTCGTGAGTATGGCCGATATTGCGTTGCGTCAATTCAGTTTCGACTGTTCGACTGCCTTTTCAGCGGCGATGTCGCGCAGGGCATTGGCCAGAACGTCGGTCGGCTGGGCGCCACTCACGGCATATTTCTGGTCGATGATGAAGAAAGGCACACCATTGACGCCCATTTTTTGGGCGGCGTCGATTTCATCGATGACCATGTCCTTATCGGCATCGCCAGCCAGCAGGGCCTGCATGACCTTGCGGTCCAGCCCGGCGTTCTGGGCAATATCCAGCAGGACGGCATGGTCGCCGAGATTGCGGCCATCCTCGAAAAATGTCTTGAACAGGCCTGAGACCACAGCACCCTGCGCTTCACGGCTTTCCAGTCCTGCCCAATGGATCAGCCGATGCGCGTCCAGCGTATTGGGACCGATCTTGATGGCTTCGAAATTGAAGGCAATACCAACCTCGCGGCCAAGCTCAGCCAATTGCTGATGGCCGCGCTCGAGGTTTTCCTTGCCGCCAAATTTTTTGGCCAGTTCGGTCTGCTGATCAACGCCTTCGGGTGGATAGTCCGGATTGAGCCGGTAGGGGCGCCAGTTGACGTCGATACTAACAGTGTCCTGCACCTCGGCAATGGCCAGATCCAGCCGGGCCTTGCCCAGATAGCACCACGGGCAGACGACATCGGACACGAGATCGATGGTAATGCGTTGCATGAAAGGGTCTCCATCGGTATGCGGCAGCGATGACACGCCGCAGATCCGTGCGCAATCAGCGCACGGTGGTTGAATTCATTGCGCCCTGGCATCCCACCAGGTGGGGAGTTGATAGCCCAGCATCGGCACTTGGTCCGGCCTTGCGATGCGCTTCCAGCGCGCCAGCCATTGCTCACCATTATAATAGAGTGGCACCACGTAATGCCCGGCTACCAGCAGGCGATCCAGGGCCCGGACGCTGGCCTGATAGTCCTCCAGGCCTCTGGCATTGACCATGGTGTTCAGCACGCGGTCGATATCCGGATTGGCAACACCGGCATAATTGAAACTGCTTTGCCGATCCCGGGCAACGGAGCCCCAGCGGTTGAATTGTTCGATACCGGGAGCCAGCGTCGAAGGATAGGCCATGACGACCATGTCATAATCGAAGCTGTTTGAGCGCGCCTGATATTGCGCGTCATCCACCGTGCGGATGGTCATGCCGATGCCGATCAGCCTTAGGGTACGCTGATAGGCAAGCGCCATTTTCTCCTGGCCGGCATTCTGGGTCATGACCTCGAAAGATAGTGGCTTGCCCTGGGCATCGACCATTTTTCCATCATTGATCGAATATCCAGCCTGGCTGAGCAACGCGACGGCCTGGCGCAGAATATTACGGTCGGCGCCCGAACCATCGGAAATCGGCAATGTATAGGTGCCCGCCAGGATTTCCGGGGCAATCGTGTTGCGCGCATTGCCGAGAATTGCCAGTTCGCGGTCGTCGGCGGCATGGCCAAAGGCGCCGAGCGGCGAATTCTGCCAGTAACTCTGGATTCGCTTGAACGCATTGCCGTAGATGTTTTTGTTGACCCACTCGAAGTCGAAGGCGAGCGTCAGCGCCTCGCGCACCTTCACATCGGCAAAGATCGGGCGGCGGGTGTTGAACACGAATCCCAGCATGCCCGTCGGTTTTTGCGGGGTAAAGGTCTCGCGCACAACATCGCCATTCACGGCTGCCGGAAAATTATAAGCCCGCAGCCAATGAGCCGAATCACCATCAGGATAAAGATCGATCTCGCCCTTCTTGAAGGCTTCGAACAGGGTGCTGTCCTGCAAAAAATAGGTGACGCTGACTTCGTCGTAATTATCGAAACCCACCTTCGAGGGAAGATCCTTGCCCCAATAATTCGGGTCGCGCTGATAGGTAATCCGCTCGCCGGGGCGAATATCCTTGATCTTATAAGGGCCGGAGCCAACAGGCACATTCAGCGACGACTGTTCGAAAAGGTCCGGGTCGATGGCATGCTTCGGCAGGATCGGTGTTGCATAAGCCAGAAGCAGTGGAATTTCCCGGTCCGCCTTGTCATTGAAGGTGAAGCGGACACTATGCTCGCCAACCTTTTCCATCTTGGCAACGCCGTTCAACCGCTTGTCGAAAGGCGCACGGCCTTTCTGCTGGAGGATCTGGAGCGTGAAAATCACGTCATCCGGCGTCACTGGCTGGCCATCGTGCCAGCGGGCCTTGGGGTTGAGGTTGAACTGGATGAAGCTGCGGGCATCGTCCCACTCGACGCTTTGCGCCAGAAGACCGTAGAGCGTATAGGGCTCACCGGCGGAGCGTGTCATCAGCGTTTCGTAGAACAGGTTGCCGTATTCCGGGTCCCAGATGCCGCGCGCCGTTGTGCGCATGCCCTTGATGACAAAGGGGTTGAAGCTGTCGAACGTGCCGACCACGCCGTAGGAAATCCGGCCACCCTTTTTCACGTCAGGGTTGACGTAAGGCATGTGCTTGTAATCGGCGGGCAGGGTGGGCTTGCCATACATGGATATGGCATTGACGGGCTCGGCCAAGGTAGCCGATGCGGCAAACACGCCGCAGAACGGCAAGACCAGCAGGGTCGACAAAAGACGCCGCAAACCATTTCCTCTCGAGATCACTATTTTAAATTTCGCGGCAAATTATCACGAACTGCCGGAAAGCCAACCGCTATGGCACAATTCCTGCTATGGAAGCGCCATGTAAGTGACTGGGTGAAATTGTCCAGTAAAACAAATGTCGCGCGGGCTCAATCGTTCCACAAATTGGATCCATCTCTCCCAAACACCAAAGAAGCACTGGATATTCGCAGCGATGCGCTGTAACAGGATCACCACACACATCGGGTCATCTATTTGCCTCATTTAAAACCCAGGGGATGAACGAATAGGCCGATCTAATCGGGTGAGAACTTCGGTTCGACAAAAGTTTTCAGGAGACGGATCTCGTTATGACGTTTACAGCAGCCAAAACCGCGCGTGCGGCACTCTCCGCTCTCGTTCTCTCCACTGGCTTTGCTGGCGCATCCTTTGCCCAGCAGCAGCCCGCTGGCGATGCCGGCTTGCCGCCGCAGGGTTGGTTCAAGACCTGCGCCAAGCAGGAAGACAACGATATCTGCACGGTGCAGAACATTCAGGTCGCGCAGAACCGCCAGATGATTATCGCCGTGGCGATCATTTCCATCGAAGGCAAGATGAACCGCAAGCTGATGCAGGTTTCCGTGCCTTCCGCACGGCTCGTCCCTCCGGGCGTCGTTTTGCAGATCGATGGCGGCAAGGGCCAGAAGATCGATTACGCCGTCTGCTTCCCGGACCGTTGCACAGCTGAAATTCCGCTGACGGACGCGATGATTGCCAGCCTGAAGAAGGGCCATGACGTGGTGTTCACGTCGATGAACTTCCGCCGCGTTCCAAACCCGATCAAGATTTCGCTGGATGGCTTTACCGGTTCCTACGATGGCCCGGCTATCACCCAGTCCCAGGCGCAGGAGCGCCAGCGTCTGCTGGAAGAAGCCATGCAGAAGAAGAACGAAGAATCGCAGAAGGCCCTGGAAGACGCCCAGAAGGCCGCCAAGGAAACCAAATAATCGGTTGTTCCCTTGCTTCATTGAAAAAGCCCCGGTCGCTAAACGACCGGGGCTTTTTTTATAGGAAATAATGTCAGCCGATCAGTGAGCCAAATTCATCCGCGGCTTGTAATGACCGGCCTGCTCTTCCACGAAGATCTGGTTGATATGCGGATTGCGCAGCGGTTCGCCGCTTTCGTCTGTCTCCAGATTTTGCTCGGAGACGTAGGCGACGTATTCCGTCTCGGCATTTTCAGCCAGCAGGTGATAGAAGGGCTGATCCTTGCTGGGCCGCAATTCTGCGGGGATCGCGTTCCACCATTCTTCCGTATTGGCGAATTCCGGATCGACGTCGAAAACGACGCCGCGAAACGGAAATACCTTGTGACGAACAATGTCACCGATTCCAAACTTTGCGTTGCGTTGTTTCATGGCTTTGTTTCCTTTCGTCAAATATTTGGGAAACGGGACAACGAACATCAAGGGCCTCGACATGGTTTTGTCACAAAACGGCTGAGGCATGGCCGCCCGGTTTATCGAGATGTGCAATTACAAAAAATACCAATGATACTGCAATAAAAAAGCCGGCAGGGTTGCTGCCGGCTTTGGTGTCGATCGGATCAGACCGAGTAGTACATGTCGTATTCCACCGGATGAGGCGTCATGTCGTAACGCATGACCTCCTGCATCTTGATATCGATGAAGGCATCGATCTGGTCGTCGTCGAAGACGCCGCCTGCTGTCAGGAACTTGCGATCCTTGTCGAGGCTTTCCAGCGCTTCGCGCAACGAGGCGCAAACCGTTGGGATCTTCTTCAATTCCTTCGGCGGCAGGTCGTAGAGATCCTTGTCCATGGCCTTGCCAGGATGGATCTTGTTCTTGATGCCATCGAGACCAGCCATCAGCATGGCGGCAAAACCGAGATAGGGGTTGGCGGTCGGGTCAGGGAAGCGGACTTCGACGCGCTTTGCCTTCGGGTTGGAGCCGAATGGAATGCGGCAGGAGGCGGAACGGTTGCGGGCGGAATAGGCCAGCAGAACCGGTGCTTCATAGCCAGGTACCAGGCGCTTGTAGGAATTGGTCGAGGGGTTGGTGAAGGCATTCAGTGCCTTGGCATGCTTGATGATGCCGCCGATGTAATAGAGGCAGCTTTCCGACAGACCGGCATATTCGTCACCGGCGAAGGTCGGCTTGCCATCTTTCCAGATCGACTGATGCACGTGCATGCCCGAGCCGTTGTCGCCAAAGATCGGCTTCGGCATGAAGGTTGCAGTTTTGCCATAGGCATTGGCAACCTGATGCACGACATATTTGTAGATCTGCATCTTGTCGGCATTGCGCACCAGCGTGTCGAACTTGATGCCAAGCTCATGCTGGGCCGCAGCCACTTCATGGTGATGCTTTTCGACGACAACGCCCATTTCGGAGAGCACGGTCAGCATTTCCGAGCGCATATCCTGGCAGCTGTCGATTGGCGGAACCGGGAAATAACCGCCCTTGACGCGCGGACGGTGCCCGAGATTGCCGGTTTCATAATCGGTATCGTCGTTGGACGGCAATTCGGTGGAATCGAGCTTGAAGCCGGTATTGTAAGGATCGGCCTTGTATTTCACGTCATCGAAAATGAAGAATTCAGCTTCTGGGCCAAAAAATGCCGTGTCGCCGATGCCAGAGGCCTTGAGATAGGCTTCCGCCTTCTTGGCCGTGCCGCGCGGATCGCGGTTATAGGCTTCACCGGAAACCGGATCGAGAATGTCGCAGAGAATGACCATGGTCGATTGCGCGAAGAACGGGTCCATATGCACCGTTTCCACGTCCGGCATCAGTACCATGTCGGATTCGTTGATCGCCTTCCAGCCGGCGATGGAGGAGCCGTCGAACATGACGCCATCGGCGAACATGTCTTCATCGACACAGACGATGTCCATAGTGACATGCTGCAACTTGCCCTTGGGGTCGGTGAACCTGAGATCGACAAATTTTACGTCGTTGTCTTTGATTTGTTTAAGAATATCCTGTGCGGTCGTCATTAGGTTTGTTCCTCGATTTGATGACGATTATAAGACCCGACCTCCCTCAGCCGGGCCGCATTCAAATGGCGTCGACGCCGGTTTCGCCGGTTCTGATCCGGACGACTTCCTCGACGTTGGAAACGAAAATCTTTCCATCGCCAATGCGCCCCGTTTGCGCGGCATTGCGGATCGCGTCGATGACGGCCTCGACGTTTTCATCGGCCAGCACGACTTCCACCTTCACTTTCGGCAGGAAGTCGACCACATATTCGGCCCCCCGATACAGTTCCGTATGGCCCTTTTGCCGCCCAAATCCCTTGGCTTCCGTGACCGTTATGCCTTGCAATCCTACTTCCTGAAGGGCTTCCTTCACTTCGTCCAGCTTGAAAGGCTTTATGATCGCTTCGATCTTTTTCATGAGAAAATTTCTCTCCGCTTCCCTCATTGATGCAGGTAACACCTGTTTGCCCTGCGTTGATGCACTTACCGTGCCAATTTGGTCCGCGAATTGCGAAAAAAACAGAAAATCACCCGCATTGCCGAAACAGTTTTGCCTAAACCCGGGCAAAACACCAGAGCTAAGTGCCTATTTTTTGTGAGAATTAGTCAGATTGAATTTTTTGCTGATTTTATGAATTGCGCAGATTTTTTGCATAAGTTCATGCTATTTCGATAGGCATATGCACAATAAATATCCAATATTAATTTCCTCAACGCCATTGCCGTTTGGTTCGGCTTTCGATTTGATATTTGCATGATGCAAACATCTTTTCATCACCTGATTTCTCCCTCTTCCATGGCGATGGTGGACCACGACGCGGCCAACTCGGGCATCGATAGTTATGGGCTGATGCGCAAAGCCGGTTCTGCCGTGGCGGCAGCGGCACTCCGGCTTTTCCCACAGGCGTTTAGGGTCGCGGTGCTGTGTGGGCCGGGAAACAATGGCGGTGACGGCTATGTCGCTGCCGAGGCGCTACGGGTATCAGGCGTTTCTGTTCAGGTCTTTTGTCTGGGTGAACCGGAAAAGCTGAATGGAGATGCCGCCCTGGCTTTTGCGGATTACCAGGGCAAGGTGGAACCCCTAGCTCTCTATGATCCTCAGGAGGGGGATCTGGTGGTCGATGCGTTGTTTGGGGCCGGACTGGCGCGCGACCTGCCTTCGCCGCTCACGGAACTGATCAAGCGGATCAACCAGGCCGGTACTGCTGTTCTGGCGGTCGATCTGCCCTCCGGTGTCGATGGTCGAACGGGCCAGCCCCGTCCGGTGGCGTTTCAGGCGGTCCATACGGTGACATTCGTGGCAAGAAAACCGGGACATGTGTTGCTGCCGGGACGTTCGCTTTGCGGAACGGTGGAGATCTACGACATCGGTATTCCACGTCGTATCGTTGAACGACATCGAGGCGAGGTTGCCGTCAATCATCCCGATTTCTGGGCGCATGTCCTACCAAAAATCTCTGGCGCCAGCCATAAATTCACCCGAGGCCACCTCACGGTGTTTTCCGGCCGCACCAGTGCAACAGGCGCCGCACGGCTCGCCGCTATAGCAGGATTGAAGGCCGGGGCCGGGCTGGTGACGCTAGCCTCACCGGCCAGTGCCGTCCTTGTCAATGCTGCTCAGACCACTGCCGTGATGGTGAAGACCATCGATGATCTCACGGCCCTTGAAGACTATCTGAGCGACCAACGGATGAGCGCCTTTGTGCTCGGACCCGGTTTCGGGATTGGTAAAAAGGCACGGGCATTCACTCTTGCGCTGTCCAAACGCAAGCTGGTTCTTGATGCTGACGGTATTTCCTCTTTTAGGGATCAACCAGACGAACTATTCAACGCATTTTCTGGCGGCGAAACCCGCTTGGTTCTGACGCCGCATGAGGGCGAATTCGCTCGTCTGTTTGCCGATATTGCCGGTGACAAGACGTTGGGTAAAGTTGAAAAGGCCCAAGCCGCTGCCAGCAAAGCCAATGCAGCCGTGGTGTACAAAGGTGCAGACACAGTGATTGCCGCTCCCGATGGCCGGGCGCTGATCAACGAAAATGCGCCGCCGTGGCTTGCCACAGCCGGTTCCGGCGATGTGTTGGCCGGGATCATTGGCGGACTACGAGCGCAAGGCGTTCCGGCCTTTGAGGCGGCGGCAGCAGGTGTCTGGCTCCATGCTGAAACGGGCGCAAGGCTCGGCGAGGGGTTGACAGCAGAGGATCTGGCTGCGGCTGTGCGGCCCTTTCGCCAAGACTAAAACATCAGCATCATGGCGACACGGCGAAGTGGATTGAGGCCCTTCGCCACTTCTGCGGCAAGAATCTCTTTCAAGCGCATGGGACAGGCGTCCCCCTCAACGGCATGAAACCCAAGAGAAGAATAAAAGGGCGCGTTGAAAGGCGCGAAACGATCCGTTGTCAGGGTCGAACCCAAGAGATGTCTGGCCCGTCCTTCAGTGAGCAGAGCGTTTATGAGGTGCCGTCCAATTCCCCGCCGCTGCCATTCAGGATGAACATCCACTTCTCCTATGTGCAGCCATCCCTCGCTGATATAGCCCCCAGCATATCCGACCGGACTCTCAGTTCCATCGAAAGCCGCCAGAAGCAGACCGGCATCGAGATACACTTGCAATTCCTCGTCGCTGCTTGCAACAGGGTCGCCTGTTACGGCCCCAGCAGCCCGAAGGGTTTCGAACGAGGCCAATTCCACCTTGCGCAGACTGCAAAAATGGTGAGCCGTAGCGGGACCGATATGGATCGTGCTGAGAGTGTCGCCGATAGATGTCGTCATCATGAGAAATTCAGTTCGATAGCGCTTTCTGAAGCATTTGCGCGCCATTCGGCGCATTGACCTTGCCGCCCGTGATGAAAAACGCAAAGACATCGCGTGGTTTTTTATCCACTATCCGGTGCGGCGCGATCAGCGGCAAATCCTGCGGCACCCCGCCATCGGCATAGGCAGAAAACCGTTTTGCCCAGTCCTTCACCTGGGTTTCAGGATAGCAGGTCTTGACCTCATCCGTTCCCTTTTGCAGTCGGGCATAGACGAAATCCGCGGTGACATCGGCAAACATCGGGTAATCGTGGTGATCAGCGCAGACTGCGGCCACGCCATGACGCTCCAGCATGGTGATGAAATCAGGTGTCTGGAACGAGGGATGGCGTGGCTCGACCACATGCCGCAGCGTCAAACCATTGAGGGTTTTCGGCAGGAGCGACAGAAACCCCTCGAAATCCTCAGGTTCGAACTTTTTCGTTGCCATGAATTGCCAGAGAATTGGGCCAAGGTGGCTGCCAAGTTCGGCAATACCCTGGTTCAGGAATTTCTCAATAGACGGGCCGGCCTCCGCCAATATCTTACGATTGGTGCAATAACGACTGGCTTTCAACGAAAAGACGAAATCGTCAGGCACGTCAGAGGCCCATTTGGCAAAAGTCTCCGGCTTTTGGCTGGAATAATAGGTGCCGTTGACCTCAATAGCCGTGAGCTGGCGACTGGCATGTTCCATCTGCCGTTTCTTCGGCAGCTTTTCAGGATAGAACGTGCCTTCCCAAGGCTCGAACGTCCAGCCGCCGATGCCGGTACGGATTGTGCCTGAGGTCATCTGCCCACTCCTTGTTGATCGCTATTCTGCGGCTTGCGGCTTCTTCATCGGACGGCGCTCCAGCAATTCTCGCAGGAAATGGCCTGTATAGGACGCCTCGACCTTGACGATCTCTTCCGGCGTGCCTTGGGCGACGATCTCGCCGCCGCCATCGCCGCCTTCAGGTCCAAAATCGATGATGTGATCGGCAGTCTTGATGACTTCGAGATTGTGCTCGATAACCACGACCGAATTACCCTGATCGACCAGTTCCTGAAGCATTTCCAAAAGCTTGGCGACGTCATGAAAATGCAGGCCGGTGGTCGGTTCATCGAGAATATAAAGCGTGCGACCCGTCGATTTCTTCGAGAGTTCCTTGGCAAGCTTGATGCGTTGGGCTTCGCCGCCCGACAGCGTATTGGCCTGTTGCCCTACCTTGATGTAGCCGAGGCCGACATCGAACAGCGCTTGAAGCTTGTCGCGCACCGCAGGGACAGCCGAGAAGAATTCCACACCTTCCTCGACCGTCATGTCCAGCACATCGGCGATCGATTTGGTTTTGAAGGTCACATCAAGCGTTTCGCGATTATAGCGTTTGCCATGGCAGACGTCGCAAGTGACATAGACATCCGGCAGGAAGTGCATTTCAATCTTGATGACGCCATCGCCCTGGCAGGCTTCACAACGTCCGCCCTTGACGTTGAAGGAGAAGCGGCCGGGCTGATAACCGCGCGCCTTGGCCTCCGGCAGACCGGAAAACCAGTCTCGAATTGGCGTAAACGCGCCGGTATAGGTGGCTGGGTTGGAGCGCGGCGTGCGGCCAATCGGCGACTGGTCAATATCGATCACCTTATCGATGAATTCGAAACCATCGATCCGGTCGTGATCGGCCGGATTTTCCCGGGCGCCCATAACCCGTCTCGCTGCTGCCTTATACAGTGTCTCGATCAGGAAGGTCGATTTGCCACCGCCGGAAACGCCGGTAACGGCGGTAAACACACCAAGCGGAATGGCCGCCGTGACATTCTTCAGATTGTTGCCCCGCGCGCCGATCACCTTGATCTGCTGGCCTTTCTTGGGCTTACGCCGCGCTGGTGGCACTTTAACGCCAAGCTCGCCGGTCAGATATTTACCGGTCAGCGATTTGTCATTGGCCATGATGTCTTGCGGACTGCCTTTGGCGATCACCTGGCCACCATGAATGCCTGCCGCAGGGCCGATATCGACCACATAATCGGCGGCCAGAATGGCATCCTCGTCATGCTCGACGACAATCACCGTATTGCCGATATCACGCAGGTGCTTCAGCGTATCGAGAAGGCGGGCATTATCGCGCTGGTGCAGGCCAATCGACGGCTCATCCAGCACATAAAGCACACCGGTCAGCCCTGAGCCGATCTGCGAGGCAAGCCGGATGCGCTGGCTTTCACCGCCAGACAGGGTGCCGGAATTGCGCGACAGGCTGAGATAATCCAGCCCGACATCGTTGAGGAAGCTCAGGCGTTCGCGGATTTCCTTGAGAATACGAACGGCGATCTCGTTTTGCTTGTCGGTCAACAGACCAGGCAGGGTCTCGAACCAGCCACCGGCAACCCGGATCGACATTTCCGTCACCTGGCCAATATGCAAGCCGTTGATTTTCACCGCCAGCGCTTCCGGTTTCAGCCTGAAACCCTTGCAGACGGGGCAGGGTGCGGCGGACATGTAGCGCTCGATTTCTTCCCGCGCCCAAGCACTATCGGTTTCCTTCCAGCGCCGCTCCAGATTTGGCACGATGCCTTCGAAGGTTTTTGTCGCGCTATAGGAGCGTGCACCGTCGGCGTAGTGAAACTCGATCTTTTCTTCCGTGCCGTGCAGGATGGATTTCTGCGCCTCAGCGCTCAGCTCCGACCATTTGCTGGTCAACTTGAAGCCAAAAGCTTTGCCGAGGCCTTCAAGGGTCTGGTCGTAATAAGGAGAGCTGGATTTTGCCCAGGGGGCAATTGCACCGTCCTTCAACCGCTTGTCGGCTTCGGGAATGATCAGCGCTTCATCAATCTTCTGCTGGAAACCAAGGCCGTCGCAGGTCGGGCAGGCACCGAATGGATTGTTGAAGGAAAACAGCCGGGGCTCGATTTCCGGAATGGTAAAGCCGGAGACCGGGCAGGCAAATTTTTCCGAAAACAGAACCCGCTCATGGGTCTCATTCAACGACTTGTTGGCGGAACCGCCAGCCGAAGTTTCATTGGCCGGCAGTGGCTTGTCGGCAAATTCGGCAACCGCCAACCCATCGGCCAGGCGAAGGCAGGTTTCCAGGCTGTCGGCCAGCCGAGAGGCCATGTCGGCCCGTACCACGACGCGGTCAACGACGATGTCGATATCGTGCTTGTATTTCTTGTCGAGGGTTGGCGCCTCGGCGATTTCGTAGAATTGGCCATCAATCTTGACGCGCTGGAAGCCTTTCTTCATCAATTCGGCGAGTTCTTTCTTATACTCGCCCTTGCGGCCCCGGATCAGCGGCGCAAGAATATAAAGCCTTGTTCCTTCCTCGAAGGCCAGAACGCGGTCAACCATCTGACTAACGGTCTGGCTCTCGATCGGCAGGCCGGTTGCTGGCGAATAGGGTACACCGATGCGGGCAAACAGCAGGCGCATATAATCGTAGATTTCGGTGACGGTCCCAACCGTCGAGCGCGGATTGCGCGAGGTGGTCTTTTGCTCGATGGAGATTGCTGGCGATAGGCCCTCAATCAGGTCCACATCGGGTTTTTGCATCATCTCCAGGAATTGCCGGGCATAGGCCGACAAGCTTTCGACGTAGCGGCGCTGGCCCTCGGCATAGATCGTATCGAAGGCCAGCGACGACTTTCCCGAGCCGGAAAGGCCGGTCATCACGATCAGGCTGTTGCGCGGCAGGTCAAGGTCGATGCCCTTGAGATTGTGCTCGCGCGCACCACGGATGGAAATCGTCTTCAATTCGCTCATAACAAAACTCGGTTTGGGAGAGAGCCGCAGGCAGGAATGCCGCTCCTTATTTAGTCACTGCTGCCGTCCTGTCGAGACGGGTAGGTCGATTCTGCGTTGGATTCCGATAGAGTTGACTGCATCATACAAATTTATTAGAACAAAGAAAGAACATTTTTGATCTGGATTCTTCGCTGTGGATTACAGGTGATCTGGCTGCCCCTAATCGACAGGGATAGGATAAGGTTAAAATTGATTGGATTTGTAAGCCGCCCCATGGTGGCAGCGAGGTGAGTATCATGGCTGGAAGCGTCAACAAGGTTATTTTGATCGGCAATCTGGGAGCTGACCCGGAAATCCGCCGCACCCAGGACGGTAAGCCGATTGCCAACCTGCGCATCGCCACGTCCGAATCCTGGCGCGACCGCAATTCCGGTGAGCGCAAGGAAAAGACCGAATGGCATAGCGTGGTGATCTTCAACGAAGGTCTCTGCAAGGTGGCCGAACAATATCTGAAGAAGGGCGCGACCGTTTATATCGAGGGTCAGCTTCAGACCCGTAAATGGCAGGACCAGAACGGCAATGACCGTTACTCGACGGAAATCGTCCTCCAGGGCTTCAATTCGACCCTGACCATGCTTGGCGGTCGTGGCGATGGGGCAGGCGGCGGTGCTGCCCGTGGCGGCAGCGATTTCGGCGGCGGCGGTGGCTACGACGACTACGGCTCGGCCCCGGCCCGCAGCGGCGGTGCGTCGTCCGGCGGTCGCGGTGCCAGTGCGCCGTCGGGCGGATTCTCGCGCGATATGGATGACGATATTCCGTTCTGATCGGCAGGGTCAGCAAAATTTTTGATGTGATCGGAGAGGTCTATGCCTGAAGATGAAACCAAAAGCAGACCGTCTCAATGGCGAATTATTCTTGCTTTCATACTCGATCTGTTCAGTTCATTTTTCGTCTTGGGTTATATCGTCGGTTATCTGAGCGGTGGTTTGACGCCAGACGGTTTTCAGTTGAACGGCTTACCCGCCTTCATCATGTTTGCTTTGGTTGTCGCCTATTTTGTCGTGTTCAATCGATTTCTGGGCGGTACGATCTGGAAACGGATATTGCGGGCGAACCATTAGAAAATGTCCGTCCTAAACCGCCTAGGAAGGTTTCGATTTTGCAATGGCGATGCTTTCATCGCCATTGCATGGGCCTCAAAGGTGAAATGCCGATTTGATGCCGTCAACGACGAATTGCACGGAGAGCGCGGCCAGGATGACGCCGAGCAGGCGAGTTAGGATTGCCCGGCCTGTCACACCTAAAAACCGGTCGAGGCGGTCGGCGATCACCAGGGCCAGCAGTACGACGCCAATGCACAGGCCGATGACCAGGATCAGTTCCGTGCGCTCTACCGGGCCCGGCAAGGCGCCTGCTAGCAGGATGGTGGCGGAAATGGCGCCAGGGCCAGCGATCAGCGGCAAAGCCAGCGGGAAAACGGCGATATTGTGCATATGATCGCGGGTAATCGCGTCTTCCGAGGTCTTTTCCTTACGCTCCTGGCGTTTTTCGAAAATCATCTCGAAAGCGATGACAAACAGCATCAACCCGCCTGCGATACGGAACGCGCCGATGGAAATGCCGAGCGCCTCGAGTATGCTGGCGCCGAATACAGCAAAGACCACCAGGATGCCAAAAGCGATGGCCGCGCCACGCAATGCCACTTGCTTGCGTTGATGCCTTGTCATGCCGCGTGTCAGGCCAAGAAACAGCGGTGCCAGGCCCGGAGGGTCCAGCGTCACCAGCAGGGTGGTAAAGGCATTGAGGAGAAGTTCGACATTGGTCACGGATGTTCTCCTGTTTCGGTTTGGATAAAGGCCACAGATTGCGCGAAACTGTGGCGCGATAGAATCCTCTACCATATCCGGGCCGTTGGAGAGTGATTTCCCGCGCGTGTAGACAACGTTAAGCCGCCTGTGATGGTCATTCGGGCAGATAGCGCCTCAGGGTTCAAGAAATGCCTTGTCATAGCCGCAAAAGCCTGTTCAAAACCTCCCAGCTAATTGGCGCGGAAAGGGGCTTTCCGCTATAAAATCCCTAGTGATTCTAACAGGCGTGACCCGTTTTGACTGAGCAAAGCACACCCGGCGGCAAAATGCCGTCCGATATCGAACCCATTTCGATCATGACGGAGATGCAGCGGTCGTATCTCGATTACGCGATGAGCGTTATCGTCAGCCGCGCGCTTCCTGATGTCCGTGATGGTTTGAAGCCCGTTCATCGTCGTATTCTGTTTGGCATGTCCGAACTGGGGATCGACTGGAACAAGAAATATGTGAAATGCGCCCGTGTGACCGGCGACGTGATGGGTAAATTCCATCCGCACGGCAATTCGGCGATTTATGACGCGCTGGCCCGTATGGCGCAGGATTGGTCGCTGCGGCTGCCGCTGATCGACGGTCAGGGCAATTTCGGCTCCATCGATGGCGATCCGCCAGCGGCGGAACGCTATACCGAGTGCCGCCTGCAAAAGGCGGCGCATTCGCTGCTGGACGATCTGGACAAAGATACGGTCGATTTTCGTGACAACTACGATGGCACGCTGTCCGAGCCTGTGGTCGTGCCAGCGAAATTCCCCAATCTTCTCGTCAACGGCGCTGGCGGTATTGCCGTCGGCATGGCGACGAATATTCCGCCGCACAATCTGGTCGAAGTCATCAATGGCTGTATCGCGCTGATTGAAAACCCGGCTATCGAATTGCCGGAACTGATGCAGATCATTCCCGGTCCCGACTTCCCGACAGGCGCGCTGATTCTGGGCCGTAGCGGCATTCGCTCGGCCTATGAGACCGGACGCGGTTCGGTGATCATGCGCGGCGTGGCGCGGATCGAGCCGATGCGTGGCGATCGCGAACAGATCATCATCACCGAGATTCCCTATCAGGTGAATAAGTCGACGATGATCGAGAAAATGGCCGAATTGGTGCGCGACAAGCGCATCGAGGGCATTTCCGACCTGCGTGACGAATCCGACCGCCAGGGCTACCGGGTCGTGGTCGAGTTGAAGCGTGATGCCAATGCAGACGTGATCCTCAACCAGCTCTACCGTTATACGCCGCTGCAAAGCTCGTTCGGCTGCAACATGGTGGCGCTGAATGGCGGCAAGCCGGAACAGTTGACGCTGCTCGATATGCTGCGGGCTTTCGTCAGCTTCCGCGAGGAGGTTATTAGCCGGCGAACGAAGTATCTTTTGCGCAAGGCGCGTGACCGCGCCCATGTGCTGGTTGGCCTCGCCATTGCCGTTGCCAATATCGATGAAGTCATCCGGCTGATCCGCCAGGCGCCAGATCCACAAACAGCGCGCGAGCAGTTGATGGAGCGGCGCTGGCCGGCAGCTGATGTCGAAAGCCTGATCCGGCTGATCGATGATCCGCGCCATCGGATCAACGAGGACAACACCTATAACCTGTCGGAGGAGCAGGCCCGCGCTATCCTTGAATTGCGTCTTGCCCGCCTGACAGCACTTGGCCGCGATGAAATCGACGAGGAATTGAACAAGATCGGGGCGGAAATCTCCGATTATCTCGATATTCTGTCGTCTCGCACGCGGATTCAAACCATCGTTGTCGATGAGCTTGTCGCCGTGCGCGATGAATTTGGCACGCCACGCCGCAGCCAGATCATGGAAGGCGGCCCTGACATGGACGATGAGGATCTCATCGCCCGTGAAGACATGGTGGTGACGGTTTCGCATCTTGGCTATATCAAGCGTGTTCCGCTGGTCACCTATCGCGCCCAGCGTCGCGGCGGCAAGGGCCGCTCCGGCATGGCGACCCGCGACGAGGATTTCGTTACCCGGCTATTTGTTGCCAATACCCATACGCCGGTTCTGTTCTTCTCGTCGCGCGGAATCGTCTACAAGGAGAAGGTCTGGCGTCTGCCGATTGGCACGCCGCAGTCACGCGGCAAGGCGCTGATCAACATGCTACCGCTGGAGCCGGGTGAGCGGATCACGACGATTATGCCACTGCCCGAGGATGAGGCAAGCTGGGATAATCTCGACGTGATGTTCTCGACAACGCGGGGTACCGTGCGTCGTAACAAGTTGAGCGATTTCGTCCAGGTCAACCGCAATGGCAAAATTGCGATGAAGCTTGAGGAAGAGGGCGATGAAATCCTCTCCGTCGAAACCTGCACGATTGACGACGATGTGCTTCTGACCACGGCTTTGGGTCAGGCGATCCGCTTCCCTGTCGATGAAGTCAGAGTGTTTGCCGGTCGCAATTCCATCGGCGTGCGCGGCATTTCATTGCAGCCAAATGACCGGATAATCTCGATGACCATCTTGAGCCATGTCGATGCCGAGCCATGGCAGCGTGCGGCCTATCTGAAGCGTTCTGCTACGGAGCGCCGCGCCAGTGGCGTGGACGAGGACGATATTGCGTTGGTTGGCGAAGAGGTGGGTGAAATCGGTGATTTGTCCGAAGAGCGTTATCAGGAACTGAAGGCCCGCGAACAATTCGTGCTGACGATCTCCGAACGCGGTATCGGAAAACGCTCTTCTTCCTATGACTTCCGCACGTCGGGTCGAGGCGGCAAGGGCATTCGGGCCACCGACACGTCAAAGACATTGGAAATCGGCCAGTTGGTCGCGGCCTTCCCCGTCGAAGACAAGGACCAGATCATGCTGGTCTCAGATGGTGGGCAGTTGATCCGCGTGCCGGTCGATGGCATCCGCATCGCCAGCCGCGCCACCAAGGGCGTGACGATCTTCAATACCGCCAAGGATGAAAAGGTTGTATCGGTCGAGCGCATCAATGAGCCGGAAGGCGAAGAGGATGGCGAGATCGGTGCAGAGACCAGTGCCGAGGAGGGTGTCGCCACCGATACGGCGACGCCGGATGAGAGCGCGACCTAAGGGATCTCGTTCAGGTTAAAAACCAGAAGGCCATGGCGTTACCCGCGCCATGGCCTTCTGCATTCTGATAATCTTTGTGCCAAGCATCTGCGCCGCTATTATTGATCAGGCACCCATTATACGAAGAGCCATTGAAGATTGCTCATCGTATTGTTTTTGAAAAAATCTCAAGCGACTGGTGCATTTGAGACATTTTCAATTTTTCAAGTCGAGGATGCATCAGCATGTCAGAGACTTGGTATTAGAGAATTGTACTGATTCCTATCAGAGTACACGACGCAGGCGTTTCTCGGCTTCGCCACCCCCTCTTGCCTCTGCCGCCACCTTCTCCCCGCTGGGGAGACGAGGGAAAGAACCGCAGCATTAGGGGCCTCCGAGCCCCCGTTTTACGTGTTGGCGAGGTGAGGGGAGCCCGCACGCGAAGGTAAATTGTCGTGTACTCTACCGTCCTATTTTCTGCACTATGTCCAATATACCTTCACGCCGGGCGTAACTTGCGCAACCTGAGCGCGTTGGTCAGTACGAAGACACTGGACAGTCCCATTGCCCCGGCGGCGAAGATCGGCGATAGCAGTGTTCCATTGACGGGGTAGAGCAGACCAGCCGCCAGCGGGATCAGCAGGACATTGTAGGCGAAGGCCCAGAACAGGTTCTGGCCGATATTGCGGATCACCGCCTTGCTGATGGTAATAGCCCGTGCCACGCCTTGCAGGTCGCCGGACATCAACACGACGTCGGCGCTTTCGATGGCGATGTCGGAGCCAGTGCCAACTGCGATGCCGATATCGGCGGCGGAAAGGGCCGGGGCATCGTTAATGCCATCGCCAACGAAGGCTAGTTTGCTTCCATCCTTGCGAAGACCGGCAATTGCCGCAACCTTACCGTCCGGCAGGACTTCGGCAATCACCGTATCGATGCCGAGTCGGGCGGCGATGGCCTCGGCGGTGCGGCGGTTATCGCCGCTGATCATCGCTACTTTGAGGCCAAGGTCGTGCAAGGCGCGGATTGCCGCCGGTGTGCTTGCCTTGATCGGGTCGGCGACGGCCATCAGAGCTGCGGCTTTGCCATCAATCGCCAGATAGAGGGGCGTTTTTGCTTCCAAACCCAGACGCTTCGCGTCCTCGGCAAATGCGGAGAGGTCGATGCCATGCCGGGTCAGCGCCCGGTCGGCACCAACAAGCACCTGATGGCCGGAGATGATACCGCTGATACCGTAGCCTGGCTCTGCGACAACATTGATTGCGATCTGGGGAGGCGCTTGTTCAGCCTCGGCAGCGGCCAGAATGGCTTTGGCAATCGGGTGTTCCGAGCGCGCCTCAAGGCTGGCTGCAAAGGACAGGATGTCGGCACGGGAAAAGCCGTCTGCCGCGACCAGATCGGTCAGTTCCGGCCTGCCTTCGGTTAGCGTGCCGGTCTTGTCGAGGGCAACGACCGTCACATCACGCAGGCTTTGCAAGGCTTCGCCCTTGCGAAACAGCACGCCCAACTCGGCGGCACGGCCGGTGCCAACCATGATCGAGGTCGGTGTGGCCAGCCCCATGGCGCAGGGGCAGGCGATGATCAACACCGCGACAGCATTGACCAGCGCATAGCTGAGTGCAGGCGTGGGGCCAAACAACAGCCAGACAATGAAGGTGAGCAGAGCCGCCGCGATCACGGCTGGAACGAACCAGCCGGTTATCCGGTCCACCATCCCTTGAATCGGGAGTTTCGAGCCTTGCGCGGTTTCCACCATGCGGATGATCTGGGAAAGAAGCGTGTCGGCTCCGACCTTAGTGGCGCGAAACCGGAAAGCACCGTTCTTGTTGATCGTGCCGCCGGTCACCGTGTCGCCGTCTGCCTTTTCCACCGGAACCGGCTCGCCTGAGATCATCGATTCGTCGATAAAGGAGCGGCCTTCGATCACCACGCCATCGACAGGGAGTCTTTCACCGGGGCGGATGTCCAAGATATCACCGACGATAACGGCGGTAATGTCGAGTTCAACAGGTTTGCCTTCCCGGATCACCCGCGCGGTTTTGGGGCTGAGACCGATCAGCCGTTTAATGGCATCGCTGGTCCGGCCTTTGGCACGGCTTTCCAGCGTTCGGCCCAGCAGCACCAGCGTGACGATAACGGCTGCCGCCTCATAATAGACATTGATGGTGCCTTGCGGCATCAGCCCCGGCATGAACGTGGCGACCAGCGAATAGCCATAGGCGGCAGATGCGCCCAGCACCACCAGCGAGTTCATATCCGGATGAAGGCGTATCAGGTTCGGCACGCCACGGCGAAAGAATGTCAGGCCAGGACCAAACAGCACCAGCCCGGCCAGCAGGGCCTGAAGCACCCAGCTGGTCTGCATGCCGAGCGTGTTCATCACCCAGACATGCAGGGCGGGAATGAGGTGTGAACCCATTTCGATGATAAAAACCGGTAGGGTCAGGAGAAAGGCAATCACAGTCATCCGCGTCAAGCGATGCGTCTCATCGGCGCGCCGGTCGGGCAGGGGGTCGGACGGCGCTTCCGGATTGGCGGGTTTGCGAATGTGATAACCGGCCTGTTCAACGGCAGATACGAGGGTCTGTCTATCCGTGTCTGCGGTGACAGTCACGGTAGCGCGTTCGGTTGCTAGATTGACCGCAGCCGAACTGACGCCCGGCACGGCGGCCAAGGCCTTTTCGACCCGCCGTACACAAGAGGCGCAGTTCATGCCTTCTATGTCCAATTCGCGGGTCTCAATACGCGGCGCGTAACCGGCCTGTTGAATGGCCGCCAACACGGCAGCGAGATCCGGCTGCTGCGAAAATTGCACGCTCGCCTTTTCGCTGGCCAGATTGACCGAGGCAGACGATACGCCCGGCACGGCGGCAATCGCCTTTTCGACCCGCCGCACGCAAGAGGCGCAATTCATGCCATCGATAGCGATGGTGGTTTCAAGGGTGTTGCTGGCATTCATCGGTCTGGTTCCTATCCGGCTGCCAGCCATAGATAAGGCTTCCCATTATGGGAAGGTCAAGACGTGATCTAAATAAATCTCAAGATTGCGAGATCGGCAACGCGCAAGCTCTGGTCTGCTGTTTGAGGCGCATCGCCGCAGCTTGACTTAAGTCAAGGCTTCAAAGGGCGTGACGTGAAAAACCTCTGATAACGAGAGGTGCCGTCATGACTAGCAATGGGATAGAAACACGACCGGATGTTGAGCGTTTCACCGCCGAGCCTGTGAATTCAGCCAAAATTCGCAGGCCGCTCTATGAAGCCCGCAAGAAGATCTTTCCAAAGCGCGCTTCGGGCCGTTTCCGGCAGTTCAAATGGCTGATCATGGCCATTACGCTTGGGATTTACTATCTCACACCCTGGCTGCGCTGGGATCGCGGTGCCTATGCCCCGGATCAGGCGGTGTTGATCGATTTGGCGCATCGCCGTTTCTACTTCTTTTTCATCGAGATCTGGCCACAGGAGTTTTTCTTTGTCGCGGGCCTGCTGGTCATGGCGGGGTTTGGCCTGTTCCTGGTCACGTCAGCGGTCGGGCGCGCCTGGTGCGGCTATACCTGTCCGCAGACGGTCTGGGTTGATTTGTTTCTGGTGGTCGAGCGCTTTCTGGAAGGCGACCGCAACGCGCGTATCAAGCTGGACGCCGCGCCGTGGAGCCCGTCCAAGATCTGGAAACGGGTTTCCAAGCATGTCACCTGGATCATCATCGGCGTACTGACCGGCGGCGCGTGGATCTTCTATTTCGCCGACGCGCCGAGCCTGCTGAAGGAGTTCGTGACCGGTCAGGCCGCCGGCGTTGCCTATGTCACTGTCGCCATCCTCACCGCCACGACCTATGTGTTTGGCGGGCTGATGCGTGAGCAGGTCTGCATCTATATGTGCCCGTGGCCGCGCATTCAGGGCGCTATGCTGGATGAAAAATCGCTGGTCGTGACCTATAATGACTGGCGCGGCGAGCCACGGACTCGTCACGCCAAGAAAGCCGCCGCAGCCGGTGAGAGCGTCGGCGATTGTGTCGATTGCAATGCCTGCGTGGTGGTCTGTCCGATGGGTATCGACATCCGCGAAGGCCAACAGCTGGAATGCATCACCTGCGCGCTCTGTATCGATGCCTGTGATGGGGTGATGGATAAGCTTGCCAAGCCGCGTGGGCTGATCGCCTATGCGACATTGGAGGAATATCAATCCAATATGGCGTTGGCGACCGATAACGGCACCCAGTCGATCGATCCCAACCGGGTCCGCAAGGCCGATGGCAGCTTTGTCGATGCCATCAGGCACTTCGATTGGAGGGTGATTTTCCGTCCCAGGACGTTGCTTTATACAGCCGTCTGGTCAGCCGTTGGTGGTGGCCTGTTGTTTGCACTGATGACCCGCGACAGGCTGGACATCAACGTGCTGCATGACCGCAATCCGCAATATGTGCTGGAATCCAATGGCGCTATCCGAAACGGCTATACGGTGCGGCTGCTCAACATGATCCCGCAACCGCGCGACCTGACGGTGACGCTGGACGGCCTTCCCGACGCCACCATGAAGGTCAACGGCATGCAGGACCAGCCTAGCCGGTCGATGACGGTCACGGCGGAACCGGATGAGGCGACCACGCTGAAGATCTACGTCACGCTTGCCGGTCGCGACGTGACGGAGGCCTCCGAGCCATTCCGCTTTATCGTCAGTGATCCGAATTCCAACGAGCAAGCCATCTATAAGGCCACATTTAACGGTCCCGGCAACGGATCTGGAGAGAAAAAATGAGTGCTGACAGCCCAAAGACCTTTATTTTCACAGGCTGGCATATGCTGGCGACGATCTGCTCTTTCTTCGGGGTGATCATCACAGTCAACCTGACAATGGCCTGGTATGCGGGCCATAGCTGGAGCGGTATGGTGGTGCAAAACACCTATGTCGCCAGCCAGCAATTCAACGACACGACAGCGCAAATCCGCAAGCTGCTGGATACCGGCATCCAGGGAACGATGACGATAAAGCAGGGGGCGATTGCCTATGATCTCGCCATTCCCGGCAAGGGTCCTGTGATTGCCGATCAGGTGGTTGCCAATTTCAAGCGCCCGGTCGGCGAGCATCAGGATTTCACCGTCATGCTGAAGCCAGCCGGTCCCGGACACTTCACCGGCGATCATCCTGTCGATGATGGCCATTGGATCGTCGAGACCATTGCAACGCGTGATGGGCAGCTGGTCATGCATGAAGCCAACCGTATGGCTGTCATCGGGGGTGAAAAATGAGTTGCTGCGCGGCGGGCTCGGAAGCGGCCCTCGACCTGGAACGCTCAGTGGCGCTGCTGCCATCCTCGGAGGAAATCCGGCTGGCAAGCCGGGATCTGGGCGAGGGGTTGACCCAGGTGGATTTCAGCGTACCCGGCGTCTATTGCGGCGCCTGCATCACCAAAATCGAGACGGCCTTGAAGCGCCTGCCTGCTGTCGAGCGCGCCCGCGTCAACCTCTCCACTCGGCGCGTCGGCGTGGTCTGGCGGACAAGGGTTGCAGAGGAAGGGCCGTTCATCGACCGGGAAGCAGGCCCATTTACGCACGATAGCGGGTTCGATCCGGCGGAGCTTGCGCGCACCATTGCGTCTGCTGGCTATAGTTGTCACTTGTTCACACCTCAGGATCTGGCGTCCGATCTGCTCTTGAAACAATTGATCCGGGCCGTCGCCGTCACAGGCTTCGCTGCTACCAATATAATGCTGCTGTCGGTCTCCGTCTGGTCCGGTGCGGATGCATCGACGCGGGATCTGTTTCACTGGATTTCGGCACTGATTGCCGCACCGGCGCTGATCTATGGCGGGCGGTTCTTCTATCAATCGGCCTGGACGGCACTTCGGCACCGGCGCACCAATATGGATGTGCCGATTGCCATCGGCATCTCGCTTTCTTATTTTTCGTCGCTGTGGGAAACCATTCATCACGGTGAACATGCCTATTTCGATGCAACGGCGTCTCTGCTGTTCTTCCTGCTGATCGGTCGGGCGCTGGACCATATGATGCGCGACCGCGCCCGTTCGGCGATCAGTGGCCTGGCGCGGCTCAATCCGCGCGGCGCCACCGTTGTCGGCGCAGACGGTAGCCGGGAATACCGGCTGGTGGATGATATCAAGGTGGGTGAACATGTCGCCATTTCCGCGGGCGAGCGTATCGCGCTTGATGGCACAGTCATTGCCGGGACCAGCGATCTCGACGTCTCCATCGTCAATGGTGAAAGTGCACCACAAACCGTCGGACCCGGCGATGCCGTGCAGGCGGGAACACTGAGCCTCACCGGATCGCTGACGGTCAGGGCGACGGCGCAGGCACGTGACTCCTTCCTTTCGGAAATCATCCGGCTGATGGAGGCGGCGGAAGGTGGCAAGGCGCATTACCGCCGCATCGCCGACCGCGCCTCGCAGCTCTATGCGCCTGTCGTCCATCTGCTGGCTCTCACCTCTTTCATCGTCTGGGGGCTTTATGATGGCGACTGGAAACATGCCCTGATGGTGGCGATTGCCGTGCTGATCATTACCTGCCCTTGCGCATTGGGCCTGGCCGTGCCGGTCGTGCAGGTGGTGGCAGCCGGAAAACTGTTCCAGCGCGGCATCATGGTCAAGGACGGCTCGGCCATGGAGCGCCTGGCCAAGGTGGATGCCGTCGCGTTCGACAAGACAGGCACGCTGACGCTTGGCCGCCCCATGCCCGTCGATATCAACCAGGCCAGCCCCGGCATGATCTCTATTGCCGCCGGGCTTGCCGCTCATTCCCGCCATCCGCTGTCGCAGTCTCTATGGCGCAGCGCCTCATCCAATTACGCAGCCGGGGCAATCCGCAATTTCTCCGGTGTGACGGAAATTCCGGGTAGCGGCGTTGAGGCCGACGCGGCGGAAGGGCGCTACCGGCTCGGAAACCGCCGCTTTGCACTCGGCTCAGGCGAGGGTGAGGCCGATGGTCCGGCTCTGTCGGAAGTCATTCTTTCGCTGAATGGTTACAGTCTCGGCTGTTTCCGCTTCGAAGACAGCCTTCGTCCCAGCGCAGCTGAGGTTATTGCCGGGCTACAGGCCGAGGGCATGAGGGTCACGATCCTGTCGGGAGACAGGACGCCGGTGGTGAAGGCGCTCGCTGCACGGCTTGGCGTCGACGCGGCAGAGGCCGAACTCTCGCCATCCGGCAAGGCAAAATTCTGCGCGTCAGCAGACGAGGCTGGGAGGCATCTGCTGATGGTGGGCGATGGCATCAATGACGCGCCAGCGCTATCGGCTGCCTATGTCTCCATGGCACCAGCCACGGCAGCCGATGTCGGGCGCCAGGCCGCCGATTTTGTCTTCATGCATGATGGGCTCGATGCCGTGCCTTTCGCCATAAACGTCTCCCGCCGGGCAGGGCAGTTGATCCGCGAGAATTTCGTGCTGGCAATCGGCTATAACGTGCTGGCCGTGCCGGTCGCTCTGCTGGGCTATGCCACACCGCTGATTGCCGCCGTCGCCATGTCGACCTCCTCGATCATCGTGGTGGCCAATGCGTTGCGGCTGAACGGGTTGGGCGGATTTATCCGCAAGACCGACGCTCATGCCCTTCAACCCGCATCAAACCGCAAACCGCTGGGAATAGCCGCATGAACATGCTGATCTATCTCATTCCCATCGCCCTTCTGATGGGTGGCATAGGGCTTGTCGCCTTTCTCTGGTCGCTGAAAAGCGGCCAATATGAGGATATGGATGGCGCGGCGTGGCGGGTGATCACCGACGACGACGACCATCCTTGATCGTTGATTTGCCAAACATTTCTACGACGGCATCGAAGATGCTGACGCATCCTCGCCTTCAAAAAATTCGAATATCTCAAATGCATCCAAGGCTTGAGATATTCGAAAATGGAATACGATCGCCATTTTCAATGGCTCTTCGTATTATGCATCTGCCGTGACACATCCTTGTCTGTGCCATTTCATGTTGCATCTTGCTCCCCTGCCAAAGGAGTGCCAAAACAGCGCTGTCGTTTTTGGTTGAATGAAATGGAGCATGGTTATGCAGCAGGCGGAAATCGGACTGATCGGCCTTGGCGTTATGGGATCGAACCTGGCGCTCAATATTGCCGAGAAAGGCAACCGCATCGCGGTCTTCAACCGGACACCGGCGCGCACGCATGAATTCATCGGTGAGGCAGGCGACCTAGCCGGCAATATCATCGGCTGCGACACAATCGAGGAGTTTGTGGCCGCCATTCGCCCACCGCGCCCGATCATCATCATGATCAAGGCTGGCGACGCCGTCGATCAGCAGATGGAATTGCTCAAGCCGCATCTTTCGGCCAATGACATCATGATCGATGCGGGCAATGCCAATTTCCGCGACACGATCCGCCGTTTCGACAATCTGAAGGATAGCGGCCTGACCTTTATCGGCATGGGCGTTTCCGGTGGTGAGGAAGGCGCGCGTCACGGCCCTTCGATCATGGTTGGCGGACTGGAGGAAAGCTGGAAGCGGGTCGAGAAGGTTCTCACCTCGATTTCCGCCAAGTTCAATGGTGACCCCTGTGTGGCCTGGCTCGGCAATGATGGGGCCGGTCATTTTGTCAAGACCATCCATAATGGTATCGAATATGCCGACATGCAGATGATTGCCGAAATCTACGGCATCCTGCGCGACGGGCTTGGGATGTCGGCCAGCGAAATCGGCGATGTATTCGGCCAGTGGAACAAGGGCCGCCTGAATTCCTACCTGATCGAAATCTCCGAAAAGGTGCTGAAGGCCAAGGACCCGATTACAGGCAATCCGATGGTGGACGTCATCGTCGATGCCGCGGGCCAAAAAGGCACCGGCAAATGGTCGGTGATCGAAGCGCAGAATCTCGGCATTGCCGCGACCGGCATCGAGGCTGCTGTGGCGGGACGTGTCCTGTCGTCGCAAAAGCAGGAGCGCGTTGCAGCCGAAGCCATTTTCGGCCTGCCGAAACCCATCGAAAAGCCCCATGACGGCATGGCTTTCCTGGCCGATCTCGAAAGCGCATTGCTGGCGGCAAAAATCGCTGCCTATGCCCAGGGTTTTGCGGTGATGGCTGCGGCCTCCAAGGAATTCGGCTGGTCGCTGCCGATGCCGACGATTGCGAAAATCTGGCGGGAAGGCTGCATCATCCGCTCGCAATTCCTCGACGAAATCACCTCGGCCTTTAACAAGGACCCTGACGTGGCAAACCTGATCGTCACACCTGCCTTCTCGAAAATGGTCAAGGATAGCGATGCAGCCCTTCGCCGCGTCGTTTCCTACGCAGCCCTTTCCGGCCTGCCGGTTCCGGCCCTTTCCTCGGCACTGTCCTACTTTGACAGCTACCGTCGCGGTCGCGGCACCGCCAACCTCATCCAGGCGCAGCGCGACTTCTTTGGCGCCCACGGTTTTGCGCGGGTGGACGGCAAGGATTATCCGCACGGCCCCTGGGGCAGCGGTGCAGCGATCTACTGATCCCAACGGTTTTGCAATAAAAGCAATGCCTCGCTGCTTCACCGCAGCGGGGCTTTTTTGAGGGCGTTGTTTCGATGAACGATCATCTTGTCATTCTGGGCAGCAAGGGCGGCCCGGCGATCCGCCCCGGCGGCCCCAATCCCACATCGATGCTGCTCACACTCGGCGGACGCCGCATTGTTGTCGATTGCGGCCTTGGCGTAACACGCGGGGTGGTGGAGACGGGCATGTCGTTGAAAGAACTGGATCTTATATTCATTACCCACCTCCATTCTGATCATGTATTGGAGCTTGGTGGGCTTCTCCATACGGCCTGGACGACTGGGCTTGCAACACCGGTACTCGTCTATGGGCCTTTGGGCACGCAGCAGCTATGGCAGGGGTTCCTCGCCGCGCTTGACTATGACATCCGCACGCGAATCGAAGATGAGGGCAGGCCGGATCCGGCGAAGTTGATTACCATCATCGAATATGGCGAAGGGCCGATTTTTGTCGAAAACGGCTTGACGGTGTCGGCACTGCGCGTTGACCATCCACCGGTGACGGAATGCTTTGCCCTGCGGTTTTCCTACGGCGAAAAGACGGTCGTGCTGTCGTCCGATACTGCCTATTTTCCGCCGCTGGCACAGTTTGCAGCCCTCGCCGACATTCTCGTTCATGAGGCTATGTTGCCGGACGGCGTGGAGAACATCGTTGCCCGAACCGGCAATGGTGCTCGCCTGCGGGAGCATCTCTACGCGTCGCACACGCTTGCCGAAGATGCCGGACGGCTGGCGAGTGCCGCGGGGGTGAAAAAGCTCGTGCTCAATCATCTCATTCCTGCCGATGATACGGCGTTTGGCGAGGCGGATTGGCGCCGTGCACTTTCTACCATCTGGCATGGACCATTGGTCATCGCCCGGGACGGGGTTTGTATCCCGTTCTGATCAACGGCCAAGGCTCCCTTTGACGGGTGAATGATCAGGACCACACAGGCTGGCTGATGCTTTGCAGCAGATGCGGCTCCACGCCATCGATGCTGGCAATCACCGCCTTGGCGAGTTCGCGTCCGGCCATCAACGCATCCTCATTGGCGGTGATGATTTCAGGACGTATCCATTTGAGGATAGGCACCGATTGCTTGGAAACGAGATCAACATCCAGGCCCAGCCTCTTGTTAGCGGCATCAATCCCGGCATTGACGGCGATCGCGGCGCTGCTGGAAGAGCAGATGATTCCGTCTGGGGCCTCTGGTGAGCGCATCAGTGCTTCTATCGCGTTGCGGATCTCCTCGAGCGATCCATCGATATTGACGGACACCGGCACTTCTTCGGCACCGGCCTCATGGATGCCGGCCACAAAGCCATCACGGGTATGGCGGTAGTAGGTCAGCTTGTCGGTCGGCGGCAACAAGGCGATCCTGCGCCGATGACGCTCGGCGAGGCGCTTTACCGCCTGGCCGGCGAAGGCCTCATTGTCGAAATCGTGAAACGGATGGATGAGGCCTGATGCCGTGCGGCCATGGGCGGCAAACGGCATGCCGCGCTCTGTCAGCAGCTTGATACGGGCATCGTCGGGTTCTGTGCGTGAAATGATCACCCCATCCGCCGAACCGGTATCGAGAATATAGCGCACCGGCTGCATCGGGTCCTTGCTATGGGAATGCGGGGTGACGACGATATGGTAAGGTGTGCCTGACAAGACTTCGGAAATGCCAAAAACCATCTGGCTGCTGAAGCCCATGATTTCTTCATCGATGCTGAGGACCAGGGCGATGACATTGGTCTTGCCGGTGCGAAGGCGCACCCCCGCACGGTTGGGCTGATAGCCCAATTGCCGCGCCACCATGCGCACCCGCTCCTTGGTATCGGCACCGATATCCGGCGCATCCTTCAACGCGCGCGATACCGTGGTAATGCCGAGCCCGGTCAGGAAGGCAATGGTCTTGAGGGTAGGGCGTTCGCCCTTCCCTTCATGTACGGCCCCTGCATGTAAGGCCGTTTTCAGACCTGGTCTTCGCTCATCATTCATGAAATGTCCGCCAGTAAAGTCTATTCCTACACTCCAATACTCAGTTTCGGCAAGGAGGCCTGTGACGGGAACCGTCACCGGACGAAAGGTCGATGCATTCTAAATTCTGAAACGATACAGTAAAAATGTCGAGCGTTAATTCGGGATATTTTTTTAGATGAATTACAATCATTGCAGGTGTTGAGTCAGATCAACTCATTTCGCATTTGCGAAGGAAAATCTATTTATTGTGGAAAAACAGTCTAAAATAGCAGACTGCGCTGCGATAAATACTGATTTTCAGGATGTTTTTCCGATTTATGGGTGGCGCAATTTCAGGTGCAAAAAAGTTTGAATAAAAAATTTCTAATTCTCGGTTGCGTCCTCAAGAAGATTGACTTAGGTTTTTCCGGCAACGTTTCAGTGAGGGAGGAGACTCAATGATAATTCGGTGCATTGCGGCTGCATTGGCAGCCACTGTGGCCTTGCCGCTTGGCATGGCCAGCGCGACCGATCTGGAAGTGACCCATTGGTGGACTTCGGGGGGAGAGGCGGCTGCGGTCAAGGAGCTGGCAAAGGCTTTTGACGCGACCGGCAACAAATGGATCGACGGCGCTATCGCCGGATCGGGCGGCACCGCCCGGCCGATCATGATCAGCCGCATCACCGGTGGCGACCCAATGGGGGCGACCCAGTTCAACCATGGCCGTCAGGCGCAGGAGCTGGTGGAGGCCGGTTTGATGCGCGATTTGACGGATGTGGCCACCAAGGAAAAGTGGAAAGAGGTCATCAAGCCCGCAAGCCTGCTGGATAGCTGCACCATTGACGGCAAGATCTATTGCGCGCCGGTCAATATTCATTCCTGGCAATGGCTCTGGCTATCCAATGCCGCCTTCAAGAAGGCCGGTGTCGAGACCCCGAAAAACTGGAATGAGTTTGTTGCCGCAGCACCTGCCTTGCAGAAGGCCGGCATTCAGCCATTGGCACTCGGTGGGCAGCCATGGCAGACCAGCGGGTTGTTCGATACGCTGCTGATTTCGCTTGGTGGTAAGGATCTTTATCTCAAGGTCTACCAGGACAAGGACGAGGCGACGATCAGCGGTCCTGAGTTCGCGGCTATTTTCAAGGCGGCGGATGATGCCCGTAAAATGTCCAAGGGTACCAATGTCCAGGATTGGAACCAGGCCACGAATATGGTGATTACCGGCAAAGCTGGCGGCCAGATCATGGGCGACTGGGCACAAGGCGAATTCCAGCTGGCCGGACAGGTGGCGGGCAAGGATTATAGCTGCCTGCCGGGTCTTGGCCTTAACGGCTATCTGACAGCGGGCGGCGACGCTTTCTATTTCCCGCTGCTGAAGGACAAGGATAAGTCCAAGGCGCAGGAAGTCCTGGCCTCGACCATTGTCAATCCGAAAACCCAAGTGGCCTTCAACCTGAAGAAAGGCTCGCTGCCGATCCGCGGCGATGTCGATCTGGGAACAGCCAATGACTGCATGAAGAAGGGGCTGGAAATTCTTGCCAAGGGCAATGTCCTGGCCAGCACCGACCAACTGATGTCCGCCGATACGCAAAAGCAGAAGGAGGACCTGTTCTCCGAATTCTTTGCCAATCCATCGATGACACCTGAGGCCGCACAGAAGCGCTTCGCCGATATCATCAGCGACGCGGACTAAGCCTTTCGCTCCATCACTCTGTTTTTATGGATTTTCTGGCTCAAAGCCATGGCGGGTCACCCTTCGCCATGGCTTCCGGTTCCAAGGCCCCGCCAACTCGCGTTTTCCAGCTGTCGAGAGGACGGGCGTGACCAGAGGAGGGTATTTCGATGATGGCCACGGGCCAAACTAAAAGACCGGTTCGATTGTTTCGCAATCTGAACGCCAAGATTGCCTCTATTCCCATGATTCTGGTTGCTGTCGTTATTTTTCTCGGCGGCAGCATCTGGACGGTGGTCTATTCCTTTACCAATTCCAAGCTTCTGCCCCGGCTGAATTTCGTGGGCCTCGATCAGTATGACCGGCTGTGGTCTTCGGCGCGCTGGCTGATTTCGATCCAGAATCTGGCCGTCTACGGATTTTTCTCACTGATCTTCAGCCTGGTGATCGGCTTTCTGCTGGCGGCACTGATGGATCAGAAGATCCGCTTCGAAAACCTGTTTCGCACAATTTTTCTCTATCCCTTTGCGCTGTCCTTCATTGTCACCGGACTTGTCTGGCAATGGGTGTTGAACCCGGAATTCGGCGTGCAATCGGTGGTGCGCAGCATGGGCTTTACCAGCTTCACCTTCGATCCGCTCTATAATCCGCAACTGGTGATCTATGGCATTCTGATCGCGGGTCTGTGGCAAGGCACTGGTCTGGTGATGTGTCTGATGCTGGCTGGCTTACGCGGTATAGATGAAGACATCTGGAAGGCCTCGCGGGTCGATGGCATCCCGACCTGGAAAACCTATCTGCTAATTATCATTCCGATGATGCGACCGGTGTTCATCACCACACTGGTGATTATCACCAGCGGTATCGTCAAAGTCTATGACCTCGTGGTGGCGCAAACCAGCGGCGGCCCTGGCATCGCGTCCGAAGTTCCCGCCAAATATGTTTATGACTATATGTTCCAGGCGCAGAATCTGGGGCAGGGCTTTGCCGCTTCAACGATGATGCTGGTCACCGTCGCTATCATCATTATTCCCTGGGCCTATCTGGAATTTGGAGGGCGCAAACGTGGCTGACCATTCCGCTCTCAATACCTCGGCTTCAGCCGTGCGTCCTGTATCGTCGCGGCTCGGCGAAGGGCCGATGGGTGCCAAGCCGAAGCCCATGCTGTCGCGCCGCAATATCATGCTCTACGGCATCCTGTTCGTGGCCGCCGCTTATTACCTGCTGCCGCTTTACGTGATGGTTGTCACCTCGCTGAAGGGCATGCCGGAAATTCGGATGGGCAATATCTTCTCGCCGCCGATGGAAATTACCCTCGAGCCCTGGGTGAAAGCCTGGAGCCAGGCCTGTACCGGGCTGAATTGCGATGGCCTGTCGCGGGGATTCTGGAACTCCGTGCGCATCATGGTGCCTTCGACCGTGGTGTCGATCGCCATTGCCTCTGTCAGCGGCTATGCGCTGGCCAACTGGCGCTTCAAGGGGGCGGAACTGTTCTTCTCCATTCTGGTGATCGGCGCGTTCATTCCCTACCAAGTGATGATCTATCCTATCGTCATCGTACTTCGGGAAATCGGCATTTATGGCAGCCTGACCGGCCTGATCATCGTCCATACGATTTTCGGCATGCCGATCCTGACGCTGCTGTTTCGCAATTATTTCGCCTCGCTACCGGAGGAATTGTTCAAGGCGGCCCGGATTGATGGGGCAGGGTTCTGGCAGATCTATCTGCGGATCATGCTGCCGATGTCGCTGCCGATCTTCGTCGTGGCGATGATCCTGCAAGTGACCGGTATTTGGAACGACTTCCTGTTCGGCGTCGTCTTCACCCGCCCGGAATATTACCCGATGACGGTGCAGCTCAACAATATCGTCAATTCGGTTCAGGGCGTGAAGGAATACAACGTCAACATGGCCGCAACGATTTTAACCGGCGCTGTGCCGCTGTTTATCTATTTTGTCTCCGGACGCCTGTTCGTGCGCGGTATCGCCGCGGGCGCCGTGAAGGGATAATGCCGATGAATACAAGTGTTTCCATACGTGATCTCTCGCTCAATTTCGGCGCCGTCACGGTGCTGAAGGATCTCAATCTCGATATTGCCGATGGCGAGTTTCTGGTGCTGCTTGGCTCATCCGGCTGTGGCAAATCCACGTTGCTCAACTGCATTGCCGGGCTTCTCGATGTCTCGGAAGGGCAGATCTTCATCAAGGACAAGAACGTTACCTGGGAAGAACCCAAGGATCGCGGCATCGGCATGGTGTTTCAGTCCTATGCGCTGTATCCGCAGATGACCGTGGAGAAAAACCTGTCCTTCGGCTTGCAGGTGGCGAAAATGCCCAAGCCCGAAATCGACAAGCGGGTGGCGCGCGCCGCTGAGATCCTGCAAATCGGTCCACTGTTGAAGCGCAAGCCGGCCGAGCTTTCCGGTGGCCAGCGCCAGCGTGTGGCCATTGGCCGGGCGCTGGTGCGCGATGTCGATGTCTTCCTGTTTGACGAACCGCTGTCCAATCTCGATGCCAAGCTGCGCGCCGAACTGCGCGTCGAGATCAAACGGCTGCATCAATCGCTGAAAAACACGATGATCTACGTCACCCATGACCAGATCGAGGCGCTGACGCTGGCTGACCGGATCGCCATCATGAAAAGCGGTGTCATCCAGCAGCTGGATGATCCGATGACCATCTATAACCGGCCAAAGAACCTGTTCGTGGCTGGCTTTATCGGCTCGCCGTCGATGAATTTCTTCAAGGGCGAATTGCGCGAAAAGAATGGTGCTGTGGTGTTTCATTCCGGCGGCGTCGATTTCGGCCTGACCGGCTATCAGGCCGATGCCACGCTCCTGCCCGGACGCAAGGTCGTGCTCGGTGCTCGTCCCGAACATATCGCCGTGGACGGCGATATCGGTCCGGGCGAGGAGGCGCATCCGGCCCTCGTTGATATTGAGGAGCCAATGGGCGCCGATAACCTCCTCTGGCTGAAGCTGGCGGGACAGGTGCTGTCGGTGCGCATTGCCGGGACGAGGCGCTACCGGCCCGGCAGCGAGGTTAAACTCGCCTTCGACATGTCCGTCGCATCGATTTTCGACGCCGAGACCGAGATGCGTCTTTGATACCAAGCCTCGAAGATGCTCACGCATCCTCGTCTTGAAGGCATTGCAAATATCTCAAATGCCTGAACGGCTTGAGATATTTTCAAACGGAATACCAACCGCCATTTTCAATGACCCTTGGTATGACACCCCTATCCAGAGGAGCGGTATCATCCGCTCCGCAGTTATCGAGGTGACCATGACCGATATCCACGACCTTGCCGGCCACTGGCAGCTTTCCACCGTAAACGGTGAGCACGCCTGCACCATCACCTTGCCCGGCGACGTGCATAGCGCGCTTCATGCGGCAGGCATGATTGCCGATCCTTATTTCGCCAGGAATGAGGAACAGGTGCAATGGGTGGCCGAAAGCGATTGGGTGCTGGTGCGCAGCTTCCATCTCGATGTGGCCGATGCGGACTGGTATCTGGACATCGACAATCTCGATACCGTCGCCATGGTGTTTATCAATGACATCCCGGTACTGTCCGCCGACAATTGCTTCCGCCGCTATCGCCCGGATGTCAGCGCCGCCTTGCAGCCGGGCGAAAATACCATTCGCATCGTCATTCATTCCAGCATCAAGGCAGGGGCCGAGCGGCAGGCGCGCCAGCCCTTCTACGTGCCTTACCATCCCGGCAATTCGCCGATTCCGCACGGTAACATGCTGCGCAAGCCGCAATGCCATTTCGGCTGGGACTGGAATATCGCCATCGCGCCGCTTGGCGTCTATGGCACCATTGCCATCCGCAAACTGGACCCGGCGCGAATCGAGCATGTCGAAACCAGCCAGCTGCACCATGCCGATGGCCGGGTGGAGCTGACGGTCAAGGCAACGATCTTTGCCAAGACCCCATCGGTGGTGCCGGTGCATTTTCAGCTGGAGGACGAGCGGCTGCGGTTGGATTGCGGCGTCAATGCCGGGGAAACGGTCATTACCCATGTGTTCGAGATTGAGCAGCCGCGGCTATGGTGGCCAGCGGGCAGCGGCGAACAGGCGCTTTACACCTTAAGCGTAGACGTGCCGGGAGACACGGTCGAAAAGCTGATCGGCCTGCGGGTCATCGAACTGCTGACCGATGCGGATGAGGCGGGCAGCCGCTTCGCGTTCAAGGTCAATGGTCGGGAGATCTTCTGCCGGGGCGCCAACTGGATTCCCGCCGATGCGCTGTTTTCGCGTTCGTCGCCGGAAAAAACCAAGGGCCTGCTGGACTCGGCGGTCGCGGCCCATATGAACATGATCCGCGTCTGGGGTGGCGGTTTTTACGAGGCCGACTGGTTCTATGATCTCTGCGACCAGCTTGGCCTGCTGGTCTGGCAGGACTTCATGTTTGCCTGCAATCTCTATCCCTGTACCGATGATTTCCTCGATAATGTCGCAGCTGAAGTCGATTATCAGGTCCGCCGCCTGCAATCGCATCCGTCCATTGCGCTCTGGTGCGGCGACAACGAATTGATGGGGGCGCTGACCTGGTTTGACGAAAGCCGTGATAATCGTGACCGCTATCTGGTTGCCTATGACCGGCTGAACCGGGTGATCGAGCAGGGGGTCAAAAAGACCTTTCCGCAAGCCATCTGGTGGCCCTCCAGCCCCGCCTCCGGCTATCTCGACTATGGCGATGCCTGGCATGCCGATGGTTCCGGCGATATGCATTACTGGTCGGTCTGGCACGAGAACAAGAGCTTTGACAATTACCGCAGCGTCAAGCCGCGCTTCTGCTCGGAATTCGGATTCCAGTCCTATACGTCGCTGCCCGTCATCGAAAGCTTTGCCGAGGCAAAGGACATGAATATCGCCTCGCCGGTCATTGAGCTGCACCAGAAGAATGCAGGTGGTAATGAGCGGATTGCAGGGACCATGTTCCGCTATTTCCGCTTCCCGAAGGATTTCGCCAATTTCGTCTATCTGAGCCAGATCCAGCAGGGCTTGGCGATCAAGACCGCAGTGGACTATTGGCGCTCGCTGAAACCGCATTGCATGGGAACGCTCTATTGGCAGCTCAACGATACCTGGCCTGTCGCCTCCTGGGCGAGCCTGGATTATGGCGGGCGGTGGAAGGCCATGCATTATATGGTCAAGCGCTTCTTCCAGCCGGTGGCCATTGCCGCCATCCCGGATGAAACGGGCAAGCGCGTGCAGTTCTCGATGGTCAACGACACGGCTGACAGTGTCGATATCGATCTGTCCGTGTTTGCGCTGTCAGTGTCTGGTGAGCGTCGGACACTGACGACGGCAAAAGAATCATGTTCGCCCGACCGGGCAGAGATTTTGACTTCCATTGAACTATCAGATGTCCCAGGTAATGGACTGATAATATGGGATTTCAAGGCATCCAATGGCATGAAAGGCGAGGGCCATTTTGTGTCAGGCGGCGCTTACAAAAGCCTGGAACTGGAACCATCGGGTCTTGAGCTAAAGGCCATGCCGCAGGCCGATGGTTCTTTCGAATTGACGGTCACGGCCTCCGGTCTTGCGCTGTTCGTGATGATCGAAAGCCGCCTAGACGGGAGCTACAGTGACAACGCCTTCGACCTGACCGCCGGTGAAAGCCGCCGTGTGACCTTCACGCCAGCCACGCCAATGCCGCCGGGCGAAGTGCCCGATTTCACCCTTTACGATCTCTATTCCTGCCAAACCGCCGACTAATCCGACACAAACCGACAATCCGCGTCATGGGAGGCGCGGTGTATTCATTCAGGAGGAAATGACCATGACCGATCTCGGTTTTCAGCTTTACAGCGCCCGCAATTTCCAGCCATTTTCCGCTATCCTTCCGAAGTTGAAGGCAGCAGGCTATACGCATGTCGAAGGCTATGGCGCGATGTATGCCAGCGCCGATGACGCGGTACTGAAAGCGCTGCGCGACGATCTCGACGCCAATGACCTGACCATGCCGACCGGCCATTTCGGCCTGGACCTGTTGGAAAGCGATCCGGCCAAGGCGCTCTCTATTGCCAAGACCTTGGGCGTCAAGGCGGTCTATTGCCCTCATCTCGTTGCGGACCTGCGTCCAACGGATGCAGCGGGCTGGTTTGCTTTTGGTCAAAGGCTGGAAAAGGCAGGCAAGCCTTTCGTTGATGCCGGGTTACTGTTTGGCTGGCACAATCATGATTTCGAATTTGCGGTACTTCCTGACGGTTCAACACCGCAGGAGCAGATTTTTGCCGGTGGTCCAAGCCTGACCTGGGAAGCCGATCTCGCCTGGGTGGTGCGTGGCCATGCCGATCCCGTCGCCTGGATCGAGAGCTATGGCAAGCGGATCACCGCCGTGCATGTCAAGGACATCGCGCCCGCAGGTGAAAACAAGGATGAAGACGGCTGGGCCGATGTTGGCCACGGCACGGTAGACTGGAAGGGTCTGGTGGCCGCTCTGGAGCGCTATAACGTGCAATATTACGTGGTCGAGCATGACAATCCGAACGATATCGACAGATTGATCACTCGATCTATTTCCTCCTTTAATTCATTTTAAATCAGTTACTTGTCAGGATAAGATAAGATGACACGTGAACTTAATGTCGGCATTATCGGATGCGGCAATATTTCCTCGGCCTATTTCACCCTTGCACCGCTGTTCAAAGGCATCACGGTGGTGGCCTGTGCCGATATCAACATGAATGCAGCGGAGCTGCGCGCCGAGGAATTCGGCGTCAAAGCCCAGACGGTGGAAGAGCTGCTGGCCAATTCGGCTGTGGATGTGGTGGTCAACCTCACCATTCCGGCGGTCCATTATGCCGTTTCCAAACAGATCCTCGAAGCAGGCAAGCATGTCTATTCGGAAAAGCCGCTGGTGCTGAGCCTGGAAGAGGGTGAGAGCCTGCGGCGGATCGCAAAAGACAAGGGTCTCTCAGTCGGCTGCGCCCCTGATACCTTCCTGGGTGGTGCGCATCAACTGGCGCGCAAGCATATCGATGAAGGTGGCATTGGCCGCGTCACATCAGGCACCTGCCATGTGATGAGCCCCGGCATGGAAATGTGGCACCCGAACCCGGATTTCTTCTTCCTGCCGGGCGGCGGTCCGATCCTCGATCTCGGGCCTTATTACATTGCCAACCTGATCAACCTGATCGGCCCGGTCAAACGGGTCGGGGCCTTGACCTCGATGGCCAGTGATACCCGCACCATTACCAGTGAACCGCGCAACGGCGAGGTGATCCCGGTCAAGACACCGACCAACATTCACGCCCTGCTGGAATTCGTCAATGGCGCGACCATCACGCTATCGGCCAGTTGGGATGTCTGGTGTCATCGCCATGCCAATATGGAGCTTTATGGTACGGAAGGGTCGTTGTTCGTCCCCGATCCGAATTTCTTCGGTGGCGCGGTGGAAGCCACGGGCCGCAACAAGGAGGTCAAGCCGCTGGAGGAATGGGACCATCCGTTCGGCATCAACAACCAGGAAAGCGCCCAGGGGCCGCGCGCCAATTATCGCACAGCCGGTCTTGCCGACATGGCCCTGGCGATCATTGAGGGACGCGATGCGCGTTGCTCGCTGGACCGGGTTTTGCATGGGGTGGATGTGATGACAGCCATTCTGAAATCCGGAGAGACAGGCGAATTTGTCTCGCTCTCCACCACCTGTACCCAACCGGCGGCTCTTGGCGTAGAAGAGGCAAGGGCCTTGCTTCGGTAAGGCTGAATAGACAAAGGCGGCGGCGTAATGCCGTCGCCCATTTCAAGGAGCATATCATGACCTGGCAACCGGCTGAAAACCGCTATGAGCGGATGACCTATAATCGTTGCGGCAAGAGTGGGCTGAAATTGCCAGCGATCTCGCTTGGTCTCTGGCATAATTTTGGCGATGACACGCCGCATCAGTTGAAGCGGGACATGTGCCGCCGCGCCTTTGATCTAGGCATTACCCATTTTGACCTTGCCAACAATTACGGTCCTCTGCCGGGTGCTGCCGAACTGGCCTTCGGCGAAATCCTCAAGACGGATTTTCATGGGCTTCGGGACGAGCTGATCGTCTCGTCAAAGGCCGGATACACTATGTGGCCCGGACCTTACGGCGAATGGGGCAGCCGCAAATATCTGATCTCATCCTGCGACCAGAGCCTGAAGCGCATGGGGCTGGACTATGTGGATATTTTCTATTCGCACCGTTTCGATCCCGATACGCCACTGGAGGAAACCTGTGGCGCGCTTGATCATATCGTCCGTTCGGGCCGGGCGCTCTATGTCGGGATTTCCTCCTATAATTCGCAGCGAACCCGCGAAGCGGTCGAGATCATGAAGGGCCTTGGCACGCCGCTGCTGATCCATCAGCCGAGCTATTCCATGCTCAATCGCTGGGTGGAAGATGACAAGCTGCTCGATACGCTTGAGGATGTCGGCATGGGCTCCATCGTGTTTTCGCCATTGGCGCAGGGCATGCTGACCACCAAATATCTTCAGGGCATTCCCGAGGACAGCCGCGCAGCCCAGAACCACTTCCTGAAGCGCGAGTTCATCCGTCCTGAGATCATCGATAACATCCGCAAGCTGAACGCGATTGCCGAAAAGCGCGGCCAAACGCTGGCGCGGATGGCGATTTCCTGGGTGCTGCGCGGTGGTCGCGTCACGTCTGCCCTGATCGGCGCCAGCCGCGTGTCGCAGATCGAGGATTGCGTCAAGGCGCTGGACGCGCCTGATTTTACCGAGGCGGAACTGGCCGAGATCAACGTCTATGCCAAGGAAGCCGATATCAATCTCTGGGCGAAATCCGCCGAGCGCGATTAGGTAAGGCATTTCAATCAGTTTCCTCGCCTTTTAAGGCGAAGATACGGTTTATAAGCAAGCGTCGATCTCGGCATTTCGTCATCTTCGGGCTTGTCCCGAGGATCTACCACCGGCTCCATGTCATTGAAGTGGATTGATACATTCAACGGTGGCAGATGCTCGGCACAAGGCCGAGCATGACGTCGAGATTGGAGCGCTTTGTCAGCAGTCAGTCTCTTCGCCTTTCAGGGCGAGGAGGGTTTCTCGTGGAGGAGGAAGCATGATCATCAACCCAATCCTGCCGGGCTTCAACCCGGACCCGTCCATCTGCCGGGTGGGGGAAGATTATTATATCGCCACCTCAACCTTCGAATGGTATCCGGGCGTGCAGATCCATCATTCGCGCGATCTGGTCAACTGGACACTGATCCGCCGCCCGCTGGAGCGCCAAAGCCAGCTGGACATGCGCGGCAATCCCGATAGCTGCGGCATCTGGGCGCCGTGTCTGTCCTATGCCGATGGGCTGTTCTGGCTGGTCTATACCGACGTGAAACGCCTCGACGGCAGCTTCAAGGATGCACCCAATTACATTGTGACCTCGCCAAGCATTGAGGGCGAATGGTCCGATCCTGTTTATGTCAATTCTTCAGGCTTTGACCCCTCGCTGTTTCACGATGACGATGGCCGTAAATGGTTCGTCAACATGCAATGGAACCATCGGCTGGAAGCCTTCAATACCATTGGCCCGCATTCGGCCTTCGACGGAATCCTGTTGCAGGAATGGGACCCGGTGACGAAAATGCTGACAGGTCCGGTGCGCAATATCTATCCCGGAACAGAACTTGGACTGGTCGAGGGGCCGCATCTGTTTAAGCGCAATGGCTGGTACTACCTGACGGTTGCCGAAGGTGGTACAGGCTATGACCATGCGGTCACCATGGCACGGTCGCGCACTATTGAAGGCCCTTATGAGACACACCCTGACCGGCATCTGATCACCTCCAAAGACGATTCCAAGGCAGAGTTGCAAAAGGCCGGTCACGGACAATATGTGGAAACGCCCGACGGGCAGGCCTATCACACCCATTTGTGCGGCCGCCCTCTGGCGCCCTATCGCCGTTGCACGCTGGGGCGTGAGACATCCTTGCAAAAATGCGTATGGAAGGACGATTGGCTCTATCTGGAGCAGGGCGATCAGGTGCCTGCGGTCTACGTGAAGCCGCCTTTACCGGCAGAGCGTTTGGAAAAGCCCGCGATTACCGAGTACCGTTTCGATCCATCCGGCCTGCCGATGGATTTTCAATGGTTGCGGACGCCAGAGCCGGAGCGGATTTTCAGCCTCTCGGCAAGACCCGGATTTCTGCGACTCTCTGGACGGCAAAGCATTGGCAGTTGGTTCGAGCAAGCGCTTGTCGCCCGTCGTCAGCAGCACCATCGCTTTTGGGCGCAGACCCGGATCAGTTTTGCGCCGCAGACCTATCAGCAAGCGGCGGGCCTGACCCACTACTATAACCGCTACAAGTTTTACGCCCTGACTGTGACTTGGCACGAGACTTTGGGCCGGGCGCTGACGATCCTATCCTGCCCAGGTGACTATCCGGGCGGCAAGCTGGTCTTTCCCATCGACGCCGGATTGTCTTTGCCGGATGGCGACATTGATCTGGCGATGGAGGTCACGGATAACGATCTGCAATTCCTCTGGCGTCCATGGGTCGCAAGCGTGGATGGCTCCGGCGAGGCATGGCAATCGGTTGGCCCGATCCTCGATGCGGGCGTCATTTCCGATGAGGGCGGGCGCGGCTTTGACGCCTCCTTCACCGGCGCCTTTACCGGCCTGTTCGCCTTTGACCTGACGGGGCAGGCGAGACCTGCCGATTTCTCCGGTTTCCTCTACGAGGCGCGCTGAAAACTGGCACCATCACGGGGCAGGGCTACGACATCGAAATGATCCGGTGCAAGGCCTGCCTTGGCGCAGTCTGCCATGGTGTCATAAGCCGCCTCCAGATGGTGGCAAAACCGCGTCGCATCGAACAAGGGCGCTATGAACCGTTGTTCGGCGATATGCGCCTTCAAGCGGGCAATCCTGGCGGGATCATTGATCAATGCCGTGGCAAGCTCGACGAAATCGTCTTCGTCTCGCGCCACCAGCTCATCGAGACCGATGGCTTTCAACAGGCTTTCCGAGACGCGAGACGCGAAATTCGTACCCCGCTTCGTTATAACAGGCAGGCCCGCCCACAGCATATCCGAGGTGGTCGTGTGGCCGTTATATGGAAAACTATCGATAGAAAAATCGGCAGCCTGGGCGCGGGCGATATGGTTTTCATACAGCATTTTCGGGGCAAACAGCAGTTGCGACTGCTTGACACCAAGCGATTTGAAGAAGGCTGCGGTGGATTGGCGCGCGCTATGGCCATCGATCATCATCCAGAGCAGAGCCTTTGGATTGGCCTTGAGAATACGCGCCCAAAGCCGCAAGGTTTCCGGCGTGTTTTTCGACTGGCTGTTGAAAGCGCCGATCACCACCCTGCCCGCTGGCAGGCCAAGCGCCATGCGGGACGAGGCGGACGGCAAGGGCCGGTGAACCGGATCGTTCGGCTGATAGCTCTCCGGCAGTCGGCAGAATTTCTCATGATAATGGGGCTTGGCACTATCAGGTAGCACGACATGGTCGCCAATGACGTAATCGCAATCGACATCGCAGCAACTGCCGGGAAAGCCCAGCCAGGCGACATGAACCGGTGCAAGAGGCCGGTTCATCAGCCCGGAGCGGCTATCGCGCGTATGACCTTTCAGATCGACCATGATGTCGATCTTCATCGCCCGGATCGTCGCTTCAGCCTCATCGTCGGTCTGGTCGGCAATCGAGGTGATCGCACCCCATTGCTGACGGCTGCCCGTGTCGATATCGACCAGGTTACGAGGCGTATGGCAAAACAGAAAAATCTCGAAACGGCTGGTGTCATGGCTGGTCAATACGCTGCGCAACAAACGCATTGTGGCGTGATTGTCCCAGAAATCGCCGGAAAGATAGCCAATTCTCAGCTTTTCACCCCAGACATGCGGCAGACTGCGCCGTGTTGTCTGTGAGGCCGCCGTCATCGCCTGCGTCATCGTATAGTAACGGGCAAATCTGTTCAGGCGTTCATCGGCAAGCCACATCAGATTGGCATGGGGCGATTCCATGGCGAGAAAATCCACCTTGCCAGCCGCGATATCCCGGTGAAGCAGTGCCTCCTCGACTGTCAGGATGTCGTAATTGCATTGCATCCGGGCAATCTGCACCAGCGCCATGCGCACTTTCGGCAGGTCCGGACGCAACTGCCGCAGCCTTGTATAAATCGGCAGGCAGAGTGGATGGTGGATGTCATTGCCGATCGACAGGGCGGCAAGCACCAGATCATCGATATCATTGCTTGTCCCCAGCGTGGCGATCAGGGCGTCTTTTGCCGCGCTGGACAGAGGAACAGTTCCAGATTTCAGCACCACATAGGCGGCGTCCACGGTTGCTGGGTCGAGAGCGAGGCTGTGCAAGGCAAGAGCGACAGCCTGCTCCTGTTGCACCGCCGCCAGATAGAGACGCGCCGCATGGCCGAGAAACCCAGCCTGAGTGGAGGGATCAAACGATGCGGCACTCTCTGCGAGATCAACGAAGGCTTGTGCGGCATCAATTATGTTGCCTGCCGATTCCAGAGTTTTGGCCGCACGAATCCTCAGGTCGAGATCCGAGGCTTGCGAACCCATCTCATCCACCAGAACCTTCATGGCATGTGGCTTTCTTTTGTCTGGGGAACATCGAAATGGTCCGGCGACAATCCCGCTTTTGCGCGTTCCGCCATCATGTCATACGCCGTCTCCAAATGGCGGCAAAAGCGCGTCGCATCAAACAACGGCGTCTTGAAGCGTTGATCAATCAGATGCTGTTTCAAGGCGCGCATCGCTTGCGGATCATTGATGAGCGCGGTTGCCAGCGCCACGAAATCCTGTTCGTCCTTCGCCACCAGTTGCGGCAGGCCGATGGCGTTTAGCAGGCTTTCCGACACGCGCGACGCAAAATTACGGCCCTGCATGGTCAGCACAGGCAACCCGGCCCAAAGCATATCAGATGTCGTCGTGTGACCATTGCAGGGGAAAGTATCGATAGCGAAATCAGCCGCCTGCGCCCGGGCCAGATGCGCCGCATAGGCCATTTTCGGCGCAAACAACAATTGCGATTGCTTGACGCCCAGCGTCTTGAAATGGGCGGCTGTTGCCTGACGCGCACCATTACCGTCCACCATCAGCCAGAGCAGTGCCTTCGGGTTGGCCTTGAGCACTTCCGCCCAAAGCCGCATGGTGAGCAGGGAGTTCTTGCGCTGGCTGTTGAACGCGCCAATCACCACGCGGTCAGCCGGCAAGCCAAGCGCCATGCGGCTGGCGGCATCGGCCAGCGGACGGTAGATGGGGTCGTTTGGCTGGTAGCATTCCGGCAGGCGGCAGAATTTCTCATGGTAATAAGGCTTTAAACTGTCGGGCAACACGAACCGGTCGCCAATCGCATAATCGCAATCGATCTCGATACAGGTGCCGGGAAAGCCCAGCCATTGGACATGCACCGGCGCCAGCGGCCTGTTCATCAGGGCAGAGCGACTGCCGCGCGTATGGCCCTTTAGATCGACAAGAATATCGATATTATGCGCCCGAATCCTGGCCGCCGCCTGATCATCGCTCATATCGGTGATCGAAACGATCCGGCCCCATTGCTGACGCCCGCCATTGTCATAGGCCAGGAATTGGTCGGGCGTGTAGCAAAACAGCGTGACATCAAAGCGCGAGGCATCATGGGCCGTCAGCACCGAGCGCAGCAGCCGCATAGTGGCGTGATCGTCCCAATAATCGCAGCTCAGATAGCCGATGCGGATCTTTTCGCCCCAGATATGCGGTTGGCTATGCCGCAAAGCCTGCATGGCCGGAGTGACGGGCGGGAAGCCGTTGATCATCGAGGCCAGACGGTTCAGCCGCTCATCATCTTCCCACATCAGGCTGGCATGAGGTGGCTCCTGGGTAAGGCACGCAATTTCGCCGCGTGCCAATTTTTCCCGCAGCAGCGGCTCTTCTTCCACCAAAACCGGATAATAGCATTGCTCCCGCGCCACCCGCAGCAACAGCATCAACACGTTATCGTCGTGCGGTCTCAGGCGACGCAGTTTCTGCAAGACGGTCAGCGTCAGCGGATTGCGGCTGTCTGCCGAAAGGATTTCACCGGCCTTTTGCCAATGTTCGGGCCGCTCGCTGGCGACTAGGGTGGAGAGTAAGTCATTCATGCGCTCAGGCGGGTAGTTCGTCTCTGTATCCAGCGCCAGAAATGCGGCATGGGCGCGCAGCCGAGATGCTTCCGGCTCTGGCATGCGGCTTGCCGCAAATTCAAAGGCTTCGACCGCACCCTCTACAGAACCCAGTTTCAGCAGGATGTCCCCAAGCAGGCCAGGCGCATCCGGGCCGGGATGGCTGGCAACCAGGCCGGAGACCACCTCCAATGCCGCCTGATACTGGCCACTATCATAAAGGCGTTTCGCCTCCTGGAGGGGGTCGGCAACATTCAACACGGTTTCTGGTTTCCCTGCATGGCCGAAAACCGATTCGAGAGTCCGTCAGGTTCAGAGAAAACCCGCCAGACTCCGGACACTCACGTTTCCGTTTGTCTTCTCCGGAAAACTCTAGGAAGTCTGGCTTGCCTGAGCCTAAACGTTAAGCGGTTCGCGTTGCCGCCTTGGCCAGCGCCGCCTTTTTGCGTCGTGCCGCCATCAGCTTTGGACGCACCAGCCGGTAACCAAGCAGCAGGATGACAATGCCGGTATAGATCGCTGGCTCCAGCGTGAAGGACTTGCGCGACAGGACGAAATGCAAAAGCCCTGCGGCCAAAATGATATAGCTCGCCTTATGCAGCGTGTTCCAGCGGCTGCCAAGCTTGCGGATCGACCAGCGATTGGAGGTCAGCGCCAGCGGAATGAGCAGGATGAGACCCAACATGCCAAGCATGATATAGGGCCGTTTCAGGATGTCCCCGAGAATGGACGAGAGAATCAGGCCTCTGTCCAGCGTCAGATAGACGGCAAAATGGGCCAGAACATAGTAGAACACCAGAAGCCCAAGCGCCCGGCGATAGGCGATGAGATTGTACTTTGCCAGATCGCGCAGCGGCGTTATCGCCAGCCCCAGACAGAGGAACCGCAAGGCCCAGAGCCCGAGACGATGCTCGAATTCGCGCACTGGATCGGCACCGAGATCGCCGAAAATGCCGAGATAGAAAGCGTAGAGGCCAGGCATGAGGCCAAAGGCATAAAGCGCCCAGATGGAGAGCGATTTTTGCCGTGCGGAGAGACTGAAAGAGGCCATGATCAGAAATTCTTGGTCAGGTCCATGCCAGCGTAAAGGCTGGCGACCTGTTCCCCATAACCGTTGAAGGGCAGGGTATCCTTGCGTGAGCCGCCGAACAGACCACCACCTTCACCGATGCGCCGCTCTGTCGCTTGGCTCCAGCGGGGGTGATCGACCTTGGGGTTCACATTGGCATAGAAGCCATATTCATTGGCGGCCAGAATGTTCCAGGTGCAGGGCGGCTGCTTTTCTGTGAGGGTAATCTTGACGATGGATTTAATGCCCTTGAAGCCGTATTTCCATGGCACGACAAGCCGCAAAGGCGCGCCGTTCTGGTTTGGCAGCGTTTCGCCGTAAAGACCGGTAGCAAGAATCGTCAGCGGATGACGCGCTTCATCCAGCCGCAGGCCATCGACATAGGGCCAATTGATCGACTGGAAGAAACCGCTCTGGCCCGGCATTTCTTCCGGCCGTACCACGGTTTCAAAGGCGACATACTTGGCGCTGGCCAGCGGCTCGACCCGGTCCAGCAAGGCCGACAGCGGAAAACCATCCCAGGGAATGACCATGGACCAGGCCTCAACGCAGCGCATGCGGTAGATCCGCTCTTCCATGGTGAAGGACTTCATGATGTCCTCGATGGCGATCTTCTGCGGCTTGGAAACCAGGCCGCCAACCTCCACTGTCCAGGGGGTCGGCTTGAACTTGCCGGAATTGGCGGCGGGATCGGACTTGTCCGTGCCAAATTCATAGAAATTATTATAGGTGGTGACGTCTTTTTTCGGCGTCAGCTTGTCATCCACCTTATAATCCGACGGCTTGGCGGTAAGGGGCGCGGCCAGCACGTCACCAGCCGCCGCCAGCGCCAAGGTTCCCGCTGCACCGCCGATCAGGCTGCGGCGTGACAGGTAGATGCTCTGCGGTGTAATCTCGGACGCTGGAATATGCGGTGGGCGAAACGCGGCCATGTTCATCGTGCTCCCTGTCGATTATTATCAGTCTACGATTGAATACGGCAAATAGATCGAAAAAGTTACAAGGACAGATCGATTTGATGAGAAGTTAACTTCACAATCTTGTGCGCCGCTGCCATCTCGCTCATTCAGCTTTCCGGGAGCGTACCGTTTTCGACCATGCTGATAGTGACACAAAGGCCCGACTGCCGTAGATAAATTGGAAAATTCGGCGCGTTTCCGGCGCAATAAAATAGTATCGAGGTGACATCCATGCCAGCCTATCGCTCAAGAACCACGACCCATGGCCGCAACATGGCAGGCGCGCGCGGCCTTTGGCGCGCAACCGGCATGAAGGATGGCGATTTCGGCAAGCCGATTATTGCCGTGGTCAACTCGTTCACGCAGTTTGTGCCCGGCCACGTGCATCTGAAGGATCTCGGCCAGCTCGTGGCCCGCGAAATCGAAGCGGCTGGCGGTGTTGCCAAGGAATTCAACACCATTGCCGTTGATGACGGTATCGCCATGGGTCACGACGGTATGCTCTATTCGCTGCCATCGCGCGAAATTATCGCGGACTCGGTGGAATATATGGTCAATGCCCATTGCGCCGACGCCATGGTCTGCATTTCCAACTGCGACAAGATCACCCCCGGCATGTTGATGGCCTCCTTGCGCCTGAACATCCCGACCGTGTTCGTCTCTGGTGGGCCTATGGAAGCAGGCAAGGTTGTCATGCATGGCAAGAAGGTGGCGCTTGATCTGGTGGATGCCATGGTCGCCGCCGCGGACGACAAGATTTCTGATGAAGATGTGGCCACCATCGAGCGCTCGGCCTGTCCGACCTGCGGCTCATGCTCTGGCATGTTCACCGCCAATTCCATGAACTGTCTCACGGAAGCCCTCGGCCTGTCCTTGCCCGGCAATGGCTCGACGCTGGCCACGCATTCGGATCGCAAGCGGTTGTTTGTCGAGGCCGGTCATCTGATCGTTGACATTACCCGCCGCTACTATGAGCAGGACGACGAAAACGTCCTGCCGCGCAACATCGCCTCCAAGCAGGCGTTTGAAAACGCCATGGCGCTTGACATTGCCATGGGCGGTTCCACCAATACCGTGCTGCATATTCTGGCTGCCGCCTATGAAGGCGAGATTGACTTTAATCTCGACGACATTGACCAGCTTTCGCGCCGCGTACCATGCCTTTCCAAGGTGGCACCTGCCAAGCAGGATGTGCATATGGAAGACGTTCACCGTGCAGGCGGCATCATGCGTATTCTGGGCGAGCTGGATCGCGGTGGCTTGATCAACCGCGACTGCCCAACTGTTCATGCGCCAACGCTGGGCGATGCCATTGACCGTTGGGACATCACCCGCACCAATTCCGAGAGTGTGCGCGAGTTCTTCCGCGCCGCGCCTGGCGGTGTACCGACGCAGGTGGCGTTTTCGCAGTCGTCTCGCTGGGATGAGCTGGACATGGACCGCGAAAATGGCGTTATCCGCTCGGTTGAAAAGCCATTCTCCAAGGATGGCGGCCTGGCGGTGTTGAAGGGCAATATCGCCTTGGATGGCTGCATCGTCAAAACCGCTGGTGTCGATGAAAGCATCCTGAAATTCACCGGCCCGGCCAAGGTCTACGAAAGCCAGGATTCGGCGGTAAAAGCCATTCTCAGCAATGAGGTCGTGGCAGGCGATGTCGTGGTCATCCGCTACGAGGGACCAAAGGGCGGCCCTGGCATGCAGGAAATGCTGTACCCAACCAGCTACCTGAAATCCAAGGGCCTCGGCAAGGTCTGCGCCCTGATCACCGATGGCCGCTTCTCAGGCGGCACATCGGGCCTGTCCATCGGCCACGTCTCGCCAGAAGCTGCCAATGGCGGCACCATCGGCCTAGTGCGCAACGGTGACACGATTGCCATCGACATCCCGAACCGTACCATCGAACTGATGCTGTCCGAAGGCGAGCTCGCCGCCCGCCGCGTCTCACAGGATGCCGCTGGCTGGAAGCCTGCTGAGCACCGCAAGCGCAAGGTGACAACGGCGCTGAAAGCCTATGCTGCGTTTGCGACGTCGGCGGATTTGGGTGCTGTGCGGAAATTGCCGGAATAACGATTGGATAAAAACTCCGGCACAAATTTTTGTTTTGTGCCGGAGTCCTATTTGTGCCGTTGCGGTCATTGCTCGGCGTTGTCGGCGGAGTGCAATTTATGCCGCAAACTAAATTTGAGATCCTTCGCCAACAACTTGCTTTCTTGATTGAGCTGGACAAACTCAAATCCATTGTGCGCCAATCACTGCTGATCAATAAATCGCGCCGAGAAAACTCCGCTGAACATTCATGGCATTTGGCTTTATTCGCCCTAACGCTGTCTGAGCACGCAGAGGACGTTGATCCACTGCATATCGTAAAACTGCTTTTACTACATGATGTGGTTGAAATCGACGCGGGCGATGCCCCGATACATGATCAGCAGGTAGACCGGGCAGCTTTGGCCGAGCATGAATTCGCAGCCGCAAAGCGAATCTTTGGTCTTTTACCCGATGCTCAGGGTCAAGAGATGCTTGCTCTTTGGTTGGAGTTTGAGGAAGGAAAAACGCCCAATGCGCGTTTTGCAAAAGCTTTGGACCGCCTTGAGCCGCTGCTTCTAAATACGCTGACCGATGGCGGGACCTGGGCTGAAAACGGTGTTTCCGAACAACAGGTAATGGAGCGCTATGGTCCGACCATTGAAGGTGGATCACCAATTCTTTGGCACGAAGCAAAGGAATTGGTACGCGCGCATTTTGAAAGCAAAAGAAGCGAATGACCTGCACGGTGAATTTTACTGCCTGATCGCACTGGAATAATCAGGCGGTGAATTCCCCGCAGCCTGTGCTTTGGCGCTGATAGCGGCGCGGGCGCGCAATTCCGGCTCCGGCAGCTTCCAGACCGAGGCTCCATGCTCTGCCAGATAGCCGGGCAGGTAGCCCGAAAGCAAAACGCGGTAATCTGTGGGAATGCCGGGTTCAATCTGGCGGGCAAGGTCAAACACCACTGTGGTGCAATTGGTGGTGATCGTGTCGTAGAATTTTGGCTGTTTGGCAAGTTGATCTGCCGAGTTCACGTAATTCAAAAACAAGGCGCGCATGGCCTGTTTGGGAATATCCAGCGGGTAAAGATAGGTGTCTTCCTTGCGCATATTGGTGCGAAGATAGAGAATATCCCGCTCATCGGCGGCGAGGAAAGCAAGTTCATAGGTTTTGAAAAAGCCTGCAATCGATGAGTAGGATTCGGTCTTCTCCCGCCGCGTTTCCACCGAGAACACCACGCGCTGACCATCCTCAAACCCGAAGCTGATCAGCGTATGGGCAATGGCATCCATGCCCCAATAGGACAGGACCATATCGGCCTCATTCAGCTTGTTGAGATCATATTGCCGCGTCTCCCACTTGGCATCGGCCTCCGCATCGCTGATCCAGTTGAAATTACGCACATTCTGGAGCGTGACAATGTTGTTATCGACCGTACCCGTCACGGTTCTGGACACATCCACGGCCCAATCCCGATCAAGGCTTGGCTTGATCGAGTGCCACCAGACGCCAACGAAAACCAAGCTCAATAGAAACAGCCCGACCGATGCAAGCGGTGCTTTTCGACCCAATGAAAGGATGGCCAGCACAAACACCAGCCACAAGCCGGAAGCTGCACCACGGACGAGGTCTGGGCCCGGAATGCGATACCATAGCCCCAAGCTTATCCAACCTGTGACGATCAGCGCTGCAATTATGAATATGGTAGCCATAAATACGCAGATGATGCGATGCAGAAATATCATATCTATTTTTTACGTGAACATGACTATTTGTCCAGCAATTTTGAATGTTATGGTCTTTAGAAAGCTGACAAGACAATGCTGTGAAACTACATATGGCTAGCACAAAATTGCAATCTTTGATTGATTTCTCGATTGCATGTGTCTAAATTTTATTTAGGCATCTCCGATAAAGACTCACAATTATGTCGAAATCTATCTTTCTTACCGATTTGAATACTGATCCTGAAAGCTTTGATAAAATATCGTCCTTTTATAAAGTTTGCCATGGGTTTGAAGGAGAGCGCATTATATTTGATTTTTCAAATGTCAAATGGATCGACGCTCATCTTTCCGCGCCAATGATGCTTGTTATCGAAAAGATAAGACAAAAAGGTAATTTTGTCGATTTCGTTAATGCAATTCCAAGGGTCGAAGATATTTTACGGAGAAATGGCTTTTTCTCCACAAATAATCTCAATAATCGCGGGACCGTTATTCCTTTGTCATCTTTTAAAGTTGATGAGGGGGTATCTTATTCCCAATTTATCAGGAGTGAGTTGGATCGACTAAAGTTGCCGAAAATGACCGATCCTTTACGGCTGAAAATTTACGAAGGTCTCGATGAGGTCTTCATGAACTCTTCGATTCACGCTGGATCTGAAATGCCGATTTTTGCGTGTGGGCAATTTTTCCCGAAATATGAACGAATCGATTTTTCGATTACTGATGGCGGAATAGGGATAAATGGCGCTTACTCAAAAGCTTTTGGTTCCTCTATTAGCGCTGTTGAAGCCATTGATTGGGCAATGGCTGACGGCAACACTACGCGACAGGGAGATATACCGGGTGGTTTGGGCTTAAAAATTTTACGCAGCTTTATTCACCTGAACTCAGGAAGGTTTATAGTGGTTTCTAGGAATGGGTATTGGATGGAGCAGAATGGGCGTGTTCAGCGCGTTTATATGAAACACGAGTTCCCAGGAACCGTTGTTACTATTGAAGTTAATACGGCTGATCAGAACAACTATGATTTGAAAGCACCTGATCCTCAGAATCTTTGGTGAGAGGTTTTAAAATGGCTGATGTGGAATTGGGCATCGCACGTTTAGCTGGCTCAGGTATATGTGTGACGAGCCAAGATGGCCAACGTGTCTATGAGAAAATATACGAAGCACTTAAATCTGGAAACAGAGTGAAGGTTTCGTTCTTCGGAGTGACTCGTTTGACCACAGCCTTTTTAAATGCGGCTGTTGGCCAGCTTTATGGTGAGTTTTCTCCGGAAGACATCAGAAGGTTAATGCTCCCCCCCGCAGATGCGGAGCCTTGGCACCTTTCGAGGCTAAAGTTGGTGAATGATAGAGCGAAGCAGTATTTCTCCGATAGGGGGAAGTATGTAGAAATTATTCAATCGAAGCTGGGTGTGTCTTTGGATGATGATAATTGATGGCGAGACTGCGCTGAATATTAGGGGCGAAAATATATTTGTAGATACGAACATCCTTTTGTTTGTTGATGGGGCATTGTCGTTTGATAAAAAAGAAAGGAATTATTCTGATGTATATTTTGAATTGAAGAAAAATAATGAATTCTACACCAGTGAAAAATGTTTGGGTGAATTCTTTAATAAATTAACAAATTTCTACTATGACTTGGATAAAAAAGAAAATCCTCAAATCGAGGGGTTTAAAAAATATAGAAAGTCATCCGATTTTTCGGCTTCTATGGATTGCATTTATGATGCAACGGTAAATTTCATGAGTGACATGAACGTTATTTCTAATTATGAAAGTATAGATATTCGACGGGCATTTGAAAAGGTGAAGACGGGTCTTATAGATTATTGTGACGTAACGTCAGCACGATTGTGCGTTGATAGAAATTTTTATTTCTTTTCGGACGACGGCGATGCATTTTATTGCAGAGATTTGAAAATAATAACTAATAATAAATGGATCTTAAGCAATAGTAAGAGACGCGATGAACTGTCAGTTTTGTAATAGTAAGTAATAAGTGAGCCGCAACTGTCGGCTCACTTTTATTGCTTTCTGCGGGCTATTTCACCCAAAAACACGCTTGAAAATTGTGTCCACATGCTTGGTGTGATACCCAAGGTCAAACTTCTCACGAATCTGCTCTTCGGTGAGGGCGGCCCGCACCTCGGCATCAGCCAACAATTCTTCCAAGAAGTCCTTGCCCTGTTCCCAGACCTTCATGGCGTTGCGCTGCACGAGACGGTAGCTGTCTTCGCGGGAGACGCCAGCTTGGGTGAGCGCCAGCAGCACGCGCTGGCTCATGACGAGGCCGCGGAATTTGTTCATGTTTTTCAGCATATTTTCCGGGTAGATCACCAGCTTTTCAACAACGCCTGCCAAACGGTTCAGGGCGAAATCGAGCGTGATGGTGGTGTCGGGGCCGATGGCGCGTTCAACGCTGGAGTGGCTGATGTCGCGCTCGTGCCAAAGGGCTACGTTTTCCATGGCGGGGACGACCGACATGCGCACGAGGCGGGCGAGGCCGGTGAGGTTTTCGGTCAGCACAGGGTTGCGCTTGTGCGGCATGGCCGATGAGCCCTTCTGGCCCGGAGAGAAAAACTCTTCAGCTTCCAGCACCTCAGTGCGCTGCATGTGGCGAATTTCGATAGCGACGTTTTCAATGGACGAGGCAATCACGCCCAATGTGGCGAAGAACATGGCGTGGCGGTCGCGTGGGATGACCTGCGTGGAAACCGGCTCTGGAACGAGGCCGAGCTTTTCGCAGACGTGTTCTTCCACGCGCGGGTCGATATTGGCAAACGTGCCAACAGCGCCGGAAATGGCACCCGTGGCAATTTCAGCGCGCGCGTTGACGAGACGGGCGCGGTTGCGCTCCATTTCGGCGTAGAACCGGGCAAAGGTCAGCCCCATGGTGGTGGGTTCGGCGTGAATGCCATGGCTGCGGCCAATGCGAACCGAATCCTTGTGCTCAAAGGCGCGGGTTTTCAGCGCGGCCAGCACGCGGTCCATATCAGCCAGCAGCAGATCGGCAGCGCGAACCAGTTGGATGTTGAAGGTCGTGTCCAGCACGTCCGAGGAGGTCATGCCCTGATGCACAAAGCGACTATCGGGGCCGATAAACTCTGCCAGATGGGTGAGGAAGGCGATGACATCATGCTTGGTGACGGCTTCGATTTCGTCGATGCGGGCCACGTTAAACTCGGCAGCACCACCCTTTTCCCAGATGGTTTTGGCGGCGTCCTTCGGGATCACACCCAACTCGGCCAGCGCGTCGCAGGCATGGGCCTCGATCTCGAACCAGATGCGGAATTTGGTTTCGGGCGACCAGATGGCGACCATTTCTGGCCGGGAATAACGCGGGATCATCGGCTTGATCTTTCTTGCATGAATAACCTATGCCGCCCCATAGCAAACATGGCAGCCGATCTCAACGGCAACGGCGCGAAAGGTGGTGTCAGGGCTTGATCGGCACGGCGAGCCAGCGCCCGTCGGAGCCTTCGGAAGAGGGGTTCATGACAAGGACCAGCGCGATCTGCACCACATTACCGCCTGGAACCTGATAGGTGACGCCGCCGCCCAGCCTGTAGCCTGTGGGACAGCGGCGGCTGGCGGGCACATGGCCGTCTTCATAGACAACTTTGTCCTGCTTGGCGCCGTTGATCTGCGTCATCTTCAGGCGAAAGCCCTTGATGGTCTGTACCTGGTCCTTGCAGGCGGCAGGGGCGCCTTCGTCCAGCTCTTCCAGCGTCAGTGTATTGGGCTCACCCACTGTTGGCTGAGAGGCGTGAACGCGGTAGCTGAGCACATGCGGATCGGTGCCGATCTCGCTTAGGGGATTGAAGGCAACCACTTCACCAGGATGATCCAGCAGTCCTCGGTCCTGAACGGTTTTTGCTACCTGATCCATGCTTTGCTTGCGAATGGCGGCCATGCTGGCCTTGTCATCATCACCGCGCAGGCGCACCGGCGTATCCGGCAGGAAAGTATTGTTGTTGAGGTCGATGGCAAAAATATTCGAATAGGGCGTGTTGACGCCGCTCTGCACGCCATATTCCTCGAAGGCAAAGACAGACCCGTCGGCAGAAAAACCGATGGGGCGAACGGCGGCGATATCGCCTGCCGCAGCGGGCAGGGCGGCAAGGCTGCCCACGGCAACCATTGCTGCGGAAAGCCAGTGAAGTTTCAAGACCGGCCTCCTTCAGCGGCATGGCGCAATGCCGTCACCGTCTCGCGATAGGAATCGACACCCTGGCCCTTGTAGATGGCAGATCCTGCCACCAACACATTGGCACCGGCCTTTGTGGCAATCGGCGCCGTTTCAACGGTGATGCCGCCATCGACTTCCAGTGCAATCGGCCTGTCGCCAATCAGCGCCCTTGCCTGGGCGATCTTGCCCGCCGCAGCCGGGATAAAGCTCTGCCCGCCAAAGCCGGGATTGACACTCATGATCAGGATCAGATCCACATCATCAATGACATTTTCCAGCATGGAGACCGGTGTGGCCGGATTAATCGATACGCCAGCTTTCTTGCCGAGGGCGCGAATGGTTTGCAGCGAACGATGCAGATGCGGCCCGGCTTCGGCATGGACGGTGATATAATCACATCCGGCATCGGCAAAGGCGGCCAGAAACGGATCGGCAGAGGCAATCATCAGATGGCAGTCGAATACCGCTTTGGTATGGGGCCGCAGCGCCTTGATAACGGCCGGGCCGAACGAGATATTCGGCACGAAATGGCCATCCATCACATCGAGATGAATCCAGTCGGCACCCGCCTCCACAACATCGGCAACTTCAGCCCCCAGCCGGGAAAAATTGGCGGCGAGGATCGAAGGGGCGATCAGCAGCGGAGGTGTCATTTATCTCATTCTTTCGAAATAGCGGATGTCGTGCCGCTCATAGCATTCCCGCATTAGCGCGACAACCTTTCCTGTGGCCCGGATTGCGAAAGTCGGTTGATTTTACAGCCGCTTTGCGGGCGATCATGATCCGGCCTTGGACAGGTGCGACAGCCGGGTTATGAATGCTTGGAGATGACCTATGGGAGGAAATATGGGCAGGTTTGTGATCATCACCGGTGGCAGCACGGGCATAGGGCGCCAACTGGTCCAGGCTTTTGCCGATCTGGGCGATACGGTGGCCTTCAGCTATCTCGGCGACGATGCCCCGGCCAAAAGCCTGGTATCCCTGATGGAGCAACAGGGCCGCACCGTGCTGGCCCTTTCCGCCGATGTTGGCGACGGAGACGCCGTCGAGCAATTCTTCAACCAGGCCTGCGCCTGGGCCAAGGAAAGTCCGGCTGTGCTGGTCAACAATGCCGGTGTACAGACCTGGTCCAGCCTACTTGATCTCTCGGAAAAAGACTGGAATCGGGTGATCCGCACCAATCTGACCGGCACGTTTCTCAATACCAAGGCGGCGGCAAGCCGGATGGTGGCAGCTGGTAACGGTGGCGCCATCGTCAATATCGGCTCGGGCTGCAACAAGCTCGCCTTCCCGAATCTGGTTGATTACACCGCCTCCAAGGGCGGGGTCGAGCAATTCACCAAGGTTGCTGCGGTGGAACTGGGGCCGCATGGCATCAGGGTCAATTGCGTTGCCCCCGGTGCCATTGCCACGGAACGAACCTATGAGGAAGCGCCCGACTATGGCGACGTCTGGGGCAAGGTCACGCCGCTGCGCCGGGTGGGGACGCCGCAGGATATTGCCGGTCCCGTACTCTATCTCGCCAGTGACGCGGCTGGCTTCGTGACCGGTCAGACGCTCTGGGTCGATGGCGGCCTGTTTACACGGCCAGTCTGGCCTTACGAATAGCCGCTAGGCGTTATTCGCTGAGTGGACGCGGCGGCTGAAAACTACCGTCACGCCATTCCTGCAATTGAAACGGATTGTCGCTCAGTTCGTGGCCGTCGGTAAAGGACAGCGAGCCGATGACGGTCTCAGCCTTGGTCTTGCTGATGGCCTCAGCCAATGATGGTTCGTTCAATGCCGCCGCCGCATGCAGAAACTGGACGCTGGCAAAAGCGGGCAGGGCATAGCCATCCGCTGCGCTGCTCTGTGTTCGTAGCGCATCAACCGCCTTCTGTGCGCTTGGCATTCTGGCATAATCCGGCGTTATCACGGCCAATACCCCGTCTTGCAGTGGAACGGGCCGATCTACCGCCCTCATTGCCTCACCGCCCATCAGCGTCAGGGGAATATTCTCGGCCTTGGCATCGCGGGCGATGATTGAGACGTCGCTGCGGTCACCGCCGATGAAGACGTTGGTCGCGCCCGTCTTTTTCAAGCGCCGCACCAGGGCAATCTGTTGCTCTTGAGCCGGGCGGTAAGTATCGGTGAAAACCGGTTTCATGCCGCGCTGTTCCAGCGACACGCGGATGGCTTCCACCAGTTCACGGCTGCGGATCGTGCCGTCATCGAGAAGCGCGAAAGCCGTTCCCGCCCATTGGCTGACGATCACATCCACCAGCTTTTCGCTTTCCGCTTTGGTGCTGGGTGCCAGCCGAAAGAGCGGCCATTGGTTCTTCAAGGCATCTTCCATAACAGTGGGCCAGCGCACAGAAAGCGTCACAGCCGGAATACCGGCCGGGCCAAGCTTGGCTAGCAAACCATCAAGGCTTTCGCTGCACAGAAATCCGATCGCCGCATCGACCTTTGCTGCCACCAGCTTGTCGGCAAGCGCTGGGCCGGTGTCCGTGGCACAGGGTTCGTCAATCACCGTCAGCGTATCGCCGCTTTGCTTTGCAGCAGCTTCCGCCCCAGCCCGTATCTGCTGGCCAAGAACAGCATAAGGCCCGCCCTGCGGCGCAACCAGCCCGATGGTAAGGGCAAACGCACCCGGGGCTGTGAACGCGTAGCCCAGGGCGAAAAGCAGTGACAGAAGGCGTAATATCATTTCAATCCGGATCATCATGAATTTTCAGTTACCTTAGCGGCCTCGCCACGGCAAGGAAATGAAAATGTCTCTGTCACGACCGCATGAAGGCGCAGGCACAGAATGATTTCGTAAAACCGCTTCACACTTTTACGCATCATGCTCTATAGCCATTCTTGACAGGCAAATTGGCAAGGAGTGCAGGCGTGGCAATCGATCCTTTGGACTATCGCGAAGCGATGAGCCGCTACGCAGGCCATGTGCAGATCGTCACCACGGAATTTCAAGGTGTCGCCAGGGGCACGACCATCACCGCCGCCTGCTCGGTTTCCGATCAGCCGCCGATGGTGCTGGCCTGCATCAACAATCAGAACGAAAGCAACCAGCCTTTTTTTGAAAGCGACTGCTTTGCCCTCAACACACTTGCCGCTCATCATCAGGACCTGGCTGGAGCTTTCGCTGGCTTCGGCAAGCTGTCGAGCGAAGAGCGCTTCGCGCTTGGCACCTGGGAGCGGATGATTACCGGCGCGCCACTGCTGACCGGCGCCATCGCCGCCTATGATTGCCGGGTCGTAGACCGGAAAATCACCGCCACACACACTGTCCTGTTCGGCGAAGTGGTGGGGCTGAAGCTTGGTGAAAAGGCTGCAACACTTCTTTACCTGCAAAGAGCTTTCCATGCCGTCGAATAAGGCCAGATCATGGATCCAAATCATGGACAATGCCGACATTGAAGAGATGTTTCAATCGCTGGGTCCCGTCAGTATCCGGCGCATGTTCGGTGGCAAGGGTATCTATCACCACGGCATAATCTTCGCGCTTTATCTCTTCGACGAGATCATGCTGAAAGCCGACGCACAGACGGCACCAGAGTTTGCCGCCGCCGGCGCCCGGCAATGGGTCTATCAGCGGCCCGGCAAGAATCCTGTCGCCATGCCCTATTGGTCTGTGCCGGAAGACGCGTTTGATGATCCCGACGAAATGGCGCGCTGGGCGCGGCTTGCCTATGAGGCAGGTATCCGGACACAAAAGCCTTCAACCTCAAGGCGCCGCAGTTGAGCTTCGGCGCGGCAACAGTCGCTTAAGACGGCCTGGACGCCGCAGCCAGGAGATTGGCGCTCGCGCCATCGCGTTGCCACAAAAAAGCACCCAAAAAAGGGCTCTTCGCGAAGGCTAGGCGACTTGACGGATATCTAAATCAATAGTAGCAATTTTATTATATTCAACCAAAAGAAGCATTTAACTGCGTGAGGATTTACGCGATCGCTCTTCGAAATCCAGGGAGTTTTGAAGGCAAGAATCATTCATATAATTTCACTCACCACTGTTTTTGTGAGGGAAAATCGAGCTCGAATTTCCCCAAATTCAACAGACAACCTGAAGACCAAAGCATCATGATGATGCTGATTTCCGACGATGTGCCAAAGGGTCCGCATTCAATGGCCAGGCCATTCTCTGCGAATTCATAAGGGCAAGCCATTCGGCTGAAGCCCTTTTCCTCACCAACCGTAAGACGTCACTTCCCTCTCCAATGGAGAGATATCGGGAGGGGCGAAGCTGTGGCCTATGGGAGGAAAATCCATAATTTCTGATCGTTTTTTCTTTAAATATCCGGGGGATAACATGGTTTACGTTCGTAAAAGTGTATGGGCAAATGGCGGCGATTTCAGCGATCCAATTCTCTATTGGTATGCCAAGGGTGTCGGCAAGCTGCGCCAAAAGGCATTGGCCGATAACACCAGCTGGAATTTTATGGCTGCGATCCACGGGATTGATATCGATGATTCCGATAGTCTCTGGACGAAATATGGATATTACACGGCTGGTGAGACCCTGCCGTCCCAAGCAGATCAGGATCTCTATTGGAACCAATGCCAGCACGGCAGCTGGTATTTTCTGCCCTGGCATCGCGGCTATATCTGGTCGATTGAAGCGCTTGTGCGGGCGCAGATTGTCGCGCTGGGAGGTCCGGCGGACTGGGCCATGCCCTATTGGAACTATAGCGATACGACCAATCCCAAAGCACGGATGATGCCACCTGCCTTCGCGCAGGAAGAGTTTGAAGGTGGTCCTAATCCGCTCTACATCAAGCAGCGCTACGGATCTGGAACGCCACCGATCATCGTGCCTGTCGAGGATGTGAGCTTGGAGGCACTGGAGTGGCCTATTTTCACAGGTGTGTCCTCAGGCGGTAGCCCCGGATTTGGTGGCGTCAAGACGGGATTTTCCCACGATAGCGACACATTCGGCCTGTTGGAACACATGCCACACAATGTGGTCCATATTGCTATCGGCGGCGAATATAATGGCGATGAAGCCCTGCCAGGCCTAATGGCCATACCGGACACGGCGGGACTAGATCCGATCTTCTGGCTGCATCATGCCAATATCGACCGGCTTTGGGCGCAATGGAATGCCGCGTCCCCACAGCATAAGAATCCTGTCGATCCGGCCTGGTTGGACGGCCCTCAGGACCGTAAATTCGCCGTGCCGAACCCGGATGGAACGCCATATTATTACAAGCCCTCTGATATGCTGGAAACCACAAGCTCGAAACTGGATTATACCTATGACCAGTTCGTTGTCGCTCAAGCCCCTGTTCTGGCAGCGGCTGTCGCAACCGGAGGAAAAGCAGTGACGGAACCCAAAGCTGCCCAACTGGTCGGGGCGAATGCGGATGTTCTTGCTCTAGCCGGTGAAAAAACGGCATCAGCGGTTCGTCTGGACGATGCCTCGTCGGCGCTTTTCGCTGCACCGAAGACGTTGGCTTTGGGGTTGCGCAGTGGCGATGCCCCGCGTGACAGGTATTTCCTCAATCTGGAAAACATTCGTGCACAACAGGATGGCTTCGTGATCGATGTCTATCTCAATCTGCCCGATGATGCCGATCATGCGCATCGTCTGGACCTTCGTGCTGGCTCTGTCGGCCTATTCGGTGTTCGCAATGCGTCGAAAACCGACAGCTCCCATGGCGGACGGGGTGTGACGCAGGTTCTTGACATCACAAGACTCCTGTCCGGCTTGATCCATAGCGGCAATATCGCCAAGAGCGGCTTGATCGTCCATCTCGTTCCCCGTAAGGCTCTGGGAGAGGGCGCGAAGGTGACTGTTGAACGCATCAGCCTTTACCGTCAGCCGGGCTAAGCAGCATGGCTCCCACTCTGTCTCGGCTCAGGGCCGTGGTCTCCTTGCTCAAGGAGCCGCCATGGCCCACCTTGCTTACCTTCAGCCTCCTCGGCTGGCTCGCCATGGCTTTCACAAGCCATGGCAATGATGCTCTGGATCTTTGCATTTCGGTCTCTGGCGCTCTTCTGGACCGGGGCTGGCGTGCCTTCCAGGTGCAAATATGGATGATGTCCGTGACCGGCGTTGCCTTGTCTCTGATGATCATGCTGATCGCAATGATGTCATTGATTTTGCGCGACCCGATCAAACATATCTGGAACCGTAGCCTCAAGAGGCGGCGAATACGCTCGCTGGGCATGTTCTTCGTCAGTTATTGCGGTCTCTGGGCTGTTTGCGCACCACTGCTTGTGGTGATCGGCATGCTGCTGCGGGTGGCTGCCAGCCTTGTCGATCTGCCTGTCCTGATGCTGGCATTGGGCCTCGTCGGCTTCTGGCAAATCACACCCTGGAAACAACGTATCTTGAACCAGTGTCACTGGACGCCGCGATTGAACGCTTTTGGCTGGTCCGCAGATCGCGATTGCCTGCGCTACGGCCTGCGCGAGGGCGGACTTTGTGTTGGTACCTGCTGGGCGCTGATGGTGTTACCATTCGCCGTGCATGACTACCATCTTCTGTTTATGGCTGCCACATCGGCAATCATGGTCTCGGAGAGGCTGCGTCCCGGACGTCCGGCTCGCTGGACTATAGCAGGACCAGCAGACCTTGTGTATCAAGGAGCGCTTAATCGGTTACGCCGCACAACCAACACTGTTCCAGGATGCTTTGATGGTGGCGATCCATCACGGACCGCGGAAAAATCAGCGTAAAAACGGCAGTATAGCCTTTGTAAAAGCCGATAAAGGCTGCGGCAGATCATCTAACGCAAACCAGCCGAAGTCTGAAAGCTTATCAGGCTCTGTCAGCGTCGCTTCGCCGGAGATGTCGCTGGTCTTATAGAGAAGAGAGACCCAATGCTGGCGGTCGGCTGCGATGATCTGTTCGCTGACGCTGACAAATTCCACGGAGCCGATGTTCAGGCCGGTTTCTTCTTCGGCCTCACGCCGGGCTGCTTGTTCCGCAGGTTCAAGCAGATCGACCTTGCCGCCGACAATACTCCAAAAACCGGATTCGGGTGGGCGCATTCGCTTATACAGCAAAAGCTTGCCATCCCTGACAATGGCAAGGCCAACGCCGACGCCCGGAAAATCTAATCCGGGAACCATATCAGGCTTTGGCGCTGGCAACGATCAGCATGAAAGCAGGAATATCATCGCCGAAGCCAACAGGAGTCGGGCCGTCATCATGGTCGCGGTAATGCTGGCGGCGGCGTTCGCGCTGGTCGTCATTGGCCGGGTTGGGCGCCTGATTATTGCGATAATCGCGGTTGCCCTGGCTTGGCCGTCTGTCTGTCTTGCGCTCTTGCTTCACGCTATCCACCTTGGTTGCGACGACTTCTACAGCCGCTTCGGTGCTAATCTGCTCTTCTGTCGTGTCAGGCTTGTGACTGCTGCGATGTTCACGGTCACCGTCACGCGCACCGTCTCTGGAGCGCTCCCGGCCACGGCCCCGGTCACTACCGCTTCTGTCACTACCGCTCTTGTCACGAGCATTCTTGCCGCCACGGCCACGGCGCTCATCACGATCACCTTCAGCCATCGGCGGTAGCGAGGCCACATCGCCGTCCAGCCATTCGGGCTTCTCACCGATTAGCTTCTCAATCGCGTCGAGATATTTCGCGTCGGACTTGGTCACCAGCGTGAATGCACGACCGGAGCGACCGGCACGACCGGTACGACCGATGCGGTGGACATAGTCTTCCGCATGGATCGGCACGTCGAAATTGAACACGTGGCTGACATCGGGAATATCGAGGCCACGGGCCGCAACGTCGGAAGCGACCAGAAGCGTGATCTGATTGTCCTTGAAACCGGCCAGCATATTTGTGCGCGAACGCTGGTCCATGTCGCCATGCAGGGCGCCGACCGAGAAACCATGACGCTCCAGCGAGCGGAACAGATCGGCCACATCCTTCTTCCTGTTACAGAAGATGATGGCGTTCTTCAGATCGTCCTGGGCGCGGATAATGTCGCGCAGGGTGGAGCGCTTTTCATAATCCTTGTTCTGGCAGGCCACCAGCCGCTGCGTCACCGTCTTGGCAGTCGAAGATGGCGGAGCCACCTCGATCCGTTCCGGATTTTGCAGGAACTTGTCGGCCAGCTTCTGGATTTCCGGCGGCATGGTAGCCGAGAAGAACAGCGTCTGACGGGTAAAGGGAATGAGCTTGGCGATGCGCTCGATATCGGGAATGAAGCCCATGTCCAGCATGCGGTCGGCTTCGTCGATAACGAGGATTTCGACGCCGGTCATCAGCAGCTTGCCGCGCTCGCAATGGTCCAGCAGGCGGCCAGGCGTGCAGATCAGCACATCAGCGCCACGTTCCAGCTTGCGATCCTGTTCATCGAACGAAACGCCGCCGATCAGCAGGGCAATGTTGAGCTTGTGATTCTTGCCGTATTTTTCGAAATTCTCGGCCACCTGGGCTGCAAGTTCGCGCGTCGGCTCCATAATCAGCGTGCGTGGCATGCGCGCGCGTGCGCGGCCTTTTTCGAGCAATGTCAGCATCGGCAGTACGAAGGACGCCGTCTTGCCTGTGCCCGTCTGGGCAATGCCGCAAATGTCGCGGCGCATCAGGGCCGGCGGAATGGCGCCAGCCTGGATTGGTGTCGGCACGGTGTAGCCGGCATCAGTTACAGCGGAAAGAACTTTTTGGCTCAGGCCAAGGTCAGCGAATGTGGTCAAAGGGAAATGTTTTCCGTTCCGTTCTTGCGAACTCAAGATGAATCGCCCGCGAACAGGCGTTAACGCCAGCGCGGGATAGGCCGAAAACGCCTCAAAGTCAAGGAATACGCCCTTCGCTGCGCCATAAAGCTTAACGAAACTTCAATTTCCGCGGCCCGATGCGAGAATAGCCAGCCCGGCAGCACCCAAAAAACCTCCGGTCGTGCGGTTGATCAGCGCCACGCTACGGGGTGTTTTCAGGAGGCGTCTGGCCCGTTCCGCCAGAAAGATATGGCCACCGATCACCACGGTCTCGACCGCAAGAATGATCCCGATAATGTCGATCAACGCCGACGCATTGAAGGATGCGGGTACGAAATTCGGCAGCAGCGCCAGATAGAAAAGCGGCATTTTCGGATTGCCGAGATTGAGCGCAAAACCTGTCAGGTACACGGGAAACAGTGATCCACGGCGCTCCATAGGCACCATCTGCGGCAGGACCGGCTTTGCCATCCAGAGGCGGACACCCATCCAGATGAGATAAACCGCACCGCCATAGCGCAAAAGCTCCATCAACCAGCCCATATCCTGCGCCAGCACGGACAGGCCGAAAAACGCAAGCGTCAAATAAATCAGGATGCCGGTTACCGTACCCAGGCCATAGGCAAGACCCGACGCTGGCCCATGGGAAAGGGTGCGGGCCATGATCGTCACATTATCAGGACCGGGACTGGCGGCAAACACCAGAAAGGCCAGCGCAAAGGTGATCATTGAATGCAGGTCCATGACAATCCCCTTTTCCTTCCCTGAGCTTCTGGCCCAGAGCTTCTGGAAGCAAATGTTGACGCATAGACTATGCCACAAAAAACGCCGGTTGAAACAACCGGCGTTTTTATTTGGAAAGGAAAGATGTGCTGATTAGCGCAGCCGCTTGGCAGCCGGTTCCGGCACCAATTCGCCTTCAAGGCGGCGGTCGAGATAATCCTCGCATTCGCCCATCAGCGTTTCGACCTGGCCATTGAAGAAATGGTTGGCGCCGGGCAAGGTCTTCTGGGTGATCAGAATACCCTTCTGGGTCTTCAGCTTGTCTACCAGTCCTTGAACGTCCTTTTCCGGTGCAACCTTGTCGGCGTCGCCATGGATGATCAGACCCGATGAAGGGCAGGGGGCGAGGAAGGAGAAATCATAGGTATTCGGCTGCGGCGCAACCGATATAAACCCTTCAATTTCCGGGCGGCGCATCAACAGCTGCATGCCGATCCACGAGCCGAAGGAATAGCCGGCAACCCAACAGCTTTTCGAATCGGGATGCAGGCTCTGCACCCAATCCAGCGCCGAGGCCGCGTCGGACAACTCGCCGGCGCCGTGGTCGAATTCACCCTGGCTGCGGCCAATGCTGCGGAAGTTGAAGCGCAGGGTGGTAAAACCACGCTTCTGGAACATGTAGAACAACTGATAAACGATCTGGTTGTTCATCGTGCCGCCAAATTGCGGATGCGGATGCAGGATGATCGCAATCGGGGCGCTCTTTTCCTTAGAAGGCTGGTAGCGGCCCTCTAGACGTCCTGCGGGTCCGTTGAAAATGACTTCGGGCATGGATACTCCGGTCTTGGCGTGTTTTTTTGCCTTCGCACCCTTGGCAGGTCGGAAGATGACTTGACGGGGGCACTCAGCTTTTCTAAAACCCAGTTTAGAACCATTCGAAATTATGGGTCGCTGTGTTATTGAATGTGTCATAGGACAGTCGGGGTGAAAATTTCAAGAAAAATGCATCTTCTAAGGCTGATGCATGATTTTCTCCGAAAACAGGGCATGATTTAAGACAATACACAGGTTTTGCGCCCTTCGGGTCAAGATCGCGGCACAACAAAGTGGACCATATCAGAGAAAACATGGCCGAACGCATTTACATGGACTGGAATGCCACCGCGCCGCTTCTGAATGAAGCGCGTGATGCCATGCTGGCTGCTTTGGCCATGCCAGGCAATCCATCCTCTGTTCATGCTGAAGGCCGGACTGCCCGCGCTCTGGTTGAAAAGGCGCGCCGCCAGGTGGCGGATCTCGTCGCTGCCGCGCCTGCCAATGTCATCTTCACCTCGACCGCAACGGAAGCGGCAAATTTTGTTCTGTCGCCACGCTATAGAATGGGCCGTTCACCGCTGGCTGTCGGACGAGCCTATGTCTCGGCCATCGAACATCCTGCCGTGCGGCAAGGCGGACGGTTTTCTCCTGACTGTGTGACAGAAATCCCGGTGACCCGGCAGGGCGTGATCGATCTCGATGCCCTGGAACGGGCGCTGGCCGACCACCCTGCCGATCAGGGCATGCCGCTGGTGGCTGTCATGCTGGCTAACAATGAAACCGGCGTTATCCAGCCGGTCGAAGCGGTGGGGAAACTGGTTCACGCCAAGGGCGGATTGCTGCTGGTGGATGCGGTTCAGGCGGTTGGGCGTATCCCGGTGGATATTGCGGCCCTGGATGCGGATTTCCTGATTCTATCGGCTCACAAACTTGGCGGCCCCAAAGGGGCTGGCGCCGTGGTTGCTCGCGGCGAGGCGCTGATGCCGGAGCCGCTGGTGCGCGGCGGCGGCCAGGAAAAGGGCCATCGCGGCGGCACGGAGAACCTTGGCGCAATTGCGGGCTTCGGCGCTGCTGCGGACCATGCTACAAAAGACTTGATAAATCGCAATTTGCAGATTGCGGCCTTGCGAGATGCTTTGGAAACAGGCATGCGCAGCATCGCGCCCGATCTGGTGATCCACGGCGCAGGTCAGACACGTATCGGCAATACGAGTTTTTTCACGCTGCCAGGACTTAAGGCGGAAACTGGGCAGATCGCCTTTGATCTGGAAGGCGTGGCGCTGTCGGCGGGAGCGGCCTGTTCGTCCGGCAAGGTTGGACAGAGCCATGTTTTGACGGCGATGGGATTGGATGCTGGCATTGGCGGCTTGCGGCTGTCGATCGGTCCCGCCACCACGGCGGAGGATATCGAGAGGGTCGTCTCGGTTTTCGCCAGGATTGCGGGGCGGCGCCAGCTTGCCGGTCATGCGGCGTGAGACGCGAAAAGAGTGCCTGAAGAGGCGGAATAAACACAGGTTTGGGGGTGAAAACTCATCTCCATTCCCTATATGAGAGCGGATCCCCCGCTGAAACGTTGACAAGCTGCCGGACCTTGGACCCGGCGAGATTGGAGAACGCTAATGGCTGCCGTACAAGAAACGATCGATCAGGTCCGCCAGATCGACGTCGATCAGTACAAGTATGGTTTTGAAACCATGATCGAAGTCGATAAGGCCCCGAAGGGCCTGTCGGAAGACATCGTCCGTTTCATTTCCGCAAAGAAGAACGAGCCGGACTGGATGCTGCAATGGCGTCTGGATGCTTATCAGCGCTGGCTGACGATGGAAGAGCCAGAGTGGGCGCGCGTCCACTATCCGAAGATCGACTTCAACGATATCTATTACTATGCCGCGCCGAAAAGCACGGCTGGCCCGACTTCGATCGACGATGTCGATCCTGAGCTTTTGAAGGTCTACGAAAAGCTGGGCATTCCGCTGCGTGAGCAGGAAATCCTGGCAGGCGTCCAGACCTCGAAAATCGCCGTCGATGCGGTGTTTGACTCGGTTTCCGTTGTCACCACCTTCAAGGCCGAGCTGATGAAGGCAGGCGTGATCTTCATGTCGATTTCGGAAGCCGTGCGCGAATATCCTGATCTGGTGAAGAAATATCTCGGCACGGTCGTGCCAGTCACCGACAATTATTATGCAACGCTGAATTCGGCTGTGTTTACCGATGGCTCGTTTGTGTTCATTCCCAAGGGCGTTCGCTGCCCGATGGAATTGTCCACCTATTTCCGCATCAACGAGAAAAACACCGGCCAGTTCGAACGTACGCTGATCATTGCCGAAGAGGGGGCTTACGTCTCTTATCTGGAAGGCTGCACAGCCCCGCAGCGTGATGAAAACCAGCTGCATGCCGCCGTGGTCGAGCTGGTGGCGCTTGACGATGCCGAGATTAAATATTCCACCGTACAGAACTGGTATCCGGGCGACAAGGACGGCAAGGGCGGCATCTATAATTTCGTCACCAAGCGTGGCGATTGCCGTGGCGCGCGCTCGAAAATCTCGTGGACGCAGGTCGAAACCGGATCGGCAATCACCTGGAAATATCCATCCTGCATTCTGCGCGGCGATGACAGCCGCGGTGAGTTCTACTCGATTGCCGTTTCCAACGGTTATCAGCAGGTCGATAGCGGCACCAAGATGATCCATCTCGGCAAGAATACGTCGAGCCGCATCATCTCCAAGGGCATTTCGGCGGGCTTCTCCAGCAATACCTATCGCGGCCAGGTTTCTGCGCATCGCAAGGCTGAAAATGCTCGTAACTTCACCCAGTGCGACAGCCTGCTGATCGGCGACAAATGCGGGGCGCATACTGTGCCCTATATCGAGGCGAAGAACTCGTCTGCTCAGTTCGAGCATGAGGCGACAACTTCGAAAATCTCGGAAGACCAGCTGTTCTATTGCCTGCAACGCGGCATTCCCCAGGAAGCCGCAATCGCCCTGATCGTCAATGGTTTCGTGCGCGAAGTCATCCAGGAATTGCCGATGGAATTTGCGGTTGAAGCGCAGAAGCTGATCGGGATTTCGCTGGAAGGCAGCGTAGGGTGATACATGTCCACGCCGTCATCCTCGGGCTTGTCCCGAGGATCTGCGAGGGGTCAGGAATGGATAGATGACTGCCTTTGTCTATATGATGGCCGATAAGCCGCGTGGTGTTATTTACACCGGTGTAACGAGCGATTTGGCAAAGCGGGCATGGGAGCACCGAAACAACGTCCATGAAGGTTACACTTCGAAGTACAAAGCGAAGAACCTTGTTTGGTTTGAAATTCATCCGAATATAGTGCTGGCGATTCAGCGTGAAAAATCCCTCAAGCGCTATTTGCGTGAATGGAAAATTCGGTTGATAGAAGGGCTCAATCCAACGTGGATGGACCTTTTTGAACGGCTCGACGAAATAGAAAATGTTTACAGTCCACATCCCAAGACGAAAATGTGGACCGATTATAACTGACGCGGCTTAGATCCTCGGGACAAGCCCGAGGATGACGGAGCACACGGTGAATGTCCGGGCTCCAGCTAGATTGAATATGTGGGTCCTTGAAACCCGCCATATGAGGGAATTGGAACATGCTTGAAATCAGAAACCTTCACGCCCGGATCGCGGAAGACGGCACGGAGATCATTCGTGGCCTCAACCTGACGGTCAAGGCTGGCGAAGTGGCGGCGATCATGGGGCCGAATGGCTCGGGTAAATCGACGCTGTCCTACATCCTGTCGGGCCGCTCGGACTATGAAGTCACCGAGGGCGAGATCCTCTATAATGGCGAGAGCATTCTGGAGCTTGACCCGGCGGAACGCGCTGCCAAGGGCATTTTCCTGGCCTTCCAATACCCGGTCGAAATTCCGGGCGTTGCCACCATGCAGTTTTTGAAGGTGGCTATGAATGAACAGCGCAAAGCACGTGGTGAGGCTGAACTGACGACGCCCGATTTCATCCGACGGGTGAAGGAAGCGGCTGGCGAGTTGAAGATTAACCCCGACATGCTGAAGCGTCCGCTGAATGTCGGCTTCTCCGGTGGTGAGAAGAAGCGCGCGGAAATCCTGCAAATGGCGCTGCTGGCGCCGCAGCTTTGCATTCTGGATGAAACCGATAGCGGCCTCGACATCGACGCGCTGAAGATCGTTGCCGATGGCGTCAATGCATTGAAGTCTCCGGATCGCGCCACCATCGTCATCACCCACTATCAGCGCCTGCTGGATTACATCGTGCCGGATACAGTCCATGTTCTCTACAAGGGCCAGATCATCAAGACCGGCGATAAGAGCCTGGCGCTTGATCTGGAAGCCAATGGCTATGCTGATATCATCGGCGAAGCGGCCTGATTGGTCGGGAGAGGGAGTGTTGCAATGAACATTCAAGCTGCCAATCGGTCCACAGCGGCCGAGGCTGCGCTGGTCGAAGCCTATACGGCCCAGCTCGGCGATTTGCCGGGCGATGGGACGGTATTGGGCGCGCGGGATATCCTGTTTGATGACCTGAAGCGGGCTGGTCTGCCAACGCGTCGCGTTGAAGCCTGGCATTATACGGATCTGAAAACCCTGCTACGGGCCATCCCCGACGCTGCAACGCTAACGCCTTCAAAGGCGGTGGCACCGCTGGTCGAGGCGGCTCGTATCTTTGAACTACGCCAAGGCCTGAGCCGCGACGTTTCTGCGCCAGATGGCGTGAAGGTGCGTGCCTATAGCGAAAGCCTGCTGGATGGAACGGCGGCGGCCGATCTGGTCGCCTTCTCCAAGGACGACGCTATCGGCCGGATCAATGGCAGTTTCGTGCGTGACGGCTATCGGCTGAGCGTCGAGGACAATGTCGAGGTCGAGAGGCTGATCGAGTTGCAGGCCTATCAGGGTGGCGGTCAGAGCCATTCTCGGTTCGTGGCAAGCTTCGGCTCTGGCTCAAAGGCAACGGTGATCGAGCGCCATCGCAATTCCGGCGAAACCGCTGGCTTGATCTCCAGCGTCAGCGACCTGGACTTGGGCGAGGGTGCCGAAGTGACGTGGATCATCGTGCAGACCCAAGGTCTTGCCGACACTCATCTCGGCCAGATCAAGGTCGTGCTGGGGACCAATGCCAAGCTGAAGCTATTCGTGATCAACGCTGGCGGCAAGCTGGTGCGCCAGGAAATCCATGTCAGAACGGCAGGCGAAGGCTCCGATTTCACGCTCCGCGCTGTCAACCTTCTTGGTGGCGAAAGCCATACGGATGTGACCATGACGCTTGGTCATGACGTGCCGAACACCACCTCGACGGAAGTGATCCGCAATGTGGTGTTCGACCGGGCGCGTGGCGTCTTCCAGGGCCAGATCCGGGTTGCTCCCGACGCCCAGAAGACCGATGCACGCATGGCCTGCAACACGCTGCTGATGTCTGACGATGCCGAATATTCGGTAAAGCCGGAGCTGGAAATCTTTGTCGATGACGTGCAATGCGCCCATGGTGCAACGGTTGCCGATATCGACCACAACCACCTCTATTACCTGATGGCGCGCGGCATCCCGCAAAAAGTCGCCCGTGGGCTGCTGATCAAGGCTTTCGTCGCCGAATTGGTGGAAGAGCTCGAAGATGAGGAACTGGTCGAGGCCCTGGAAGGGGTGATCTCCGACTGGCTGGAGACCCATGGCTGATCTCCCCGTCAACCTTGATCACGCCGTGATCCATGTTTCCGATTGGGAACGGGCACGCGATTTCTACACGAACGTGATCGAGGCTGAAGCGGTCGCCACGGCAGCCGGAGGATATGTTTTTCGGCTTGGTGCACAGCAGTTGAATGTTCATGGCCCCGGCGCAATCGGCACGCCGGTGGCCCGCATTCCTGTCGCTCCGGGAAACAGCGATCTTTGCTTCCGCTGGCGTGGAAAGATCAGCGATGCCAAGGCCCATCTCGAGGCCCAAGGGATAGACATCGAACTGGGACCCGTTCGTCGTTTCGGCGCTATGGGCGAGGGAACAAGCCTCTATTTTCGCGATCCGGATGGTTCGCTCATGGAGTTTATAAGCTATGACGCTTAATCTGGCGAAACTTCCATCGACCTATGATGTCGAGGCCGTCCGAAAGGATTTCCCGATCCTGTCGCGGCTGGTGCATGGCGATAAACCGCTGGTCTACCTGGATAACGGTGCGTCTGCGCAAAAACCCCAGGTGGTGATCAATGCCATCAGCCATGCCTATTCCAACGAATATGCCAATGTGCACCGCGGCCTGCATTTTCTGTCCAATGCCGCGACCGATGCTTATGAAGCGGCCCGCGAAAAAGTGCGGCGCTTTCTGAATGCCGGATCGGTGGACGAGGTGATTTTCACCAAGTCTTCAACCGAAGCTATCAATACGGTGGCTTATGGCCATGGCATGAAAGAGATCGGCGAGGGCGATGAAATCCTCCTGACCATTATGGAGCATCACTCCAATATCGTTCCCTGGCATTTCCTGCGGGAACGCAAGGGGGCAAAGCTGGTCTGGGTGCCGGTGGATGATGATGGTGCCTTCCACATCGAGGAATTCGAAAAGCGGCTGACCAACCGCACCAAGCTAATTGCTGTCACCCATATGTCCAATGCGCTCGGAACCGTGGTTCCGGTCAAGGAAATTTGCCGGATCGCCAGGGAGCGCGGCATTCCGGTGCTGGTCGATGGTAGCCAGGCGGCGGTGCATATGCCGGTCGATGTGCAAGACATCGACTGCGACTGGTATGTGATGACCGGCCACAAGCTTTACGGCCCGTCCGGCATCGGCGTGCTCTATGGCAAGATGGACCGGTTGCGCGCCATGCAGCCCTTCATGGGCGGCGGCGAAATGATTGTCGATGTCACCGAGGATATGGTGACGTACAATGATCCGCCGCATCGGTTTGAGGCAGGAACGCCGCCAATTGTTCAGGCCATTGGGCTTGGCCATGCGCTGGATTATATCGAGGGTCTTGGCCGCGAGGCGATTGCCGCGCATGAAGCCGATTTGACGGCCTATGCCCATGAGCGGCTGACGGCGATCAATTCGCTGCGGATTTTCGGCAATGCACCGGGCAAGGGCGCGATCTTCTCCTTTGAGCTCAAGGGTATCCACGCCCATGACGTATCGATGCTGATCGACCGGCGCGGTGTGGCGGTTCGGGCTGGCACGCATTGCGCCCAGCCATTGCTGTCGCGTTTCGGTGTTACCTCTACCTGCCGGGCCTCTTTTGGCCTATATAATACCCGTGAAGAAATCGATGCGCTGGTGGAAGCGCTTGACTATGCCAAGACCTTCTTCGGCTGAGGATTGAAACCATGAGCGTCAGCGATATGAATACCAGTAAAAATGACGAGAAGCCGGATGCGCGCGAAGGCATCGTTCATTCCAGCATCCCACCGGAGGAAGTCGCCCGCTTGTCGGACGATATCATTTCGGCGCTGAAAACCGTCTATGACCCGGAAATTCCGGCGGATATTTTTGAGCTTGGCCTGATCTACAAGGTCGATATTGAAGACGACCGCATGGTGAAAATCATGATGACACTGACGGCACCCGGCTGCCCGGTGGCTGGCGAAATGCCAGGCTGGGTGGAAAATGCGGTTGGCTCGGTGGAGGGTGTTTCCGGCGTGCAGGTGGAAATGACCTTCGATCCACCATGGACACCGGACCGGATGTCTGAAGAGGCGCAGGTCTCGATCGGCTGGTATTGAGTAAAGGCGGCTTGCTGAAAGGCAAGCTGCCTATTACATTGTCAACATGCCGGTTTTGTCTGGCACTGTTCCGGTTAAGAAACCGAACCCACTTTTAAAAAACACCGGGCCTTGAACCCGGCTGTGAAAAGGAGAAAGCCTATGGGCTTTGCGGTGATGACCATGACCGATGCGGCAGCAGCCCGCGTCAAGGAAATTGTCGAGAATTCCGGCCCCGATGCCAAGGGCATTCGTGTCGGCATCAAGAAGGGTGGCTGTGCGGGGATGGAATATACCATCGACCTGGTGACGGAGCCTAACCCGAGGGATGACCTGATTGCCCGCGACGGCGCCTCCGTATGGCTGGAGCCTGCCGCTGTGCTCTATCTTTTGGGTACGGAAATCGATTTCGAAACCACGACCCTGCGCTCTGGCTTCACCTTCCGCAATCCGAACCAGACCTCGGCCTGTGGCTGTGGCGAGTCGGTGGAGTTGAAGGCCGCAGATTTGGCTGAACTTGCCAAGCAGCGGCAGGCAGTCCACGTCTGATCAGAGCCTATTTCTGCCATAAAATAATGTCACAAAAAGAAACGCCTCGCTTTCAGATGAAAGGCGAGGCGTTTCTCATAGATCCGGGTAGAATTCAATTATTTCAACAGGGATCGCAAATCATCTTGCTCACGACGTAGCGCAGAGATCGTCGAAACGACAGAGTAGACAAACATCGCGCTGATAGCAGCCGAGAGCACGCCGAGAAGCAAGAACATCTTGTTTTCCTTTGTGTCTGATCATCACTTATCCAGTCTCAACGAAAATCCTGCACCAAGGTTCCAATCAGCGGCTGGCGCTGTGGTAAGGCTGCGAAATCGACGTACGGAAATTGGAAGGGGCGCGGTCTTCGTTCATGTGAAAACCAATGCTCGTTGCCAGCATAGCGCCGATCATGGCAGTCCAAACCAGATTAATCATCGTCACTTTATCAAGCATGGGTTTCGTCCTTCGTTTTGACGGGGTCAGTTGCAGCAACAATGGCTGCAACCGCGTCTTGTTCCTGTGAGCAGTGCACTCTTTTTACAAAAGCCGTGCTGAAGCTGCCCTTAACACTCCGTTCATCTGGCGTTCATCTGAGCGGCCAGAAATGCGAAGCAGTCGTCTTCATGTTCATCAAACCAAGCAACCAATGCTTCAAGAACAAATGCGCTGGCAATTGCGATACTCAAAACAACTACAAGCATTGTTTGCTCTCTTGGCCTTGTCGTTGAACATGATCCCTGTATAAACACCCGGCCTTGAAGCGAGCCTGAATGTGCCGTTCATCAGGCATTCATGGGGCAGGCAGGGAACGATCTGGCCACAAATATGAACGAAACACGGGTAAAAACCGGGACAGTAGGCGCTTGCGGTTCCAGCCTGTCCGTGACAAAAGGCGGACATAAAGAGATCGAGGCGGACCGATGACAATTGCCTTTTATCCGGGCTCTTTCGACCCGATGACCAATGGCCACCTGGATGTCCTGGTTCAGGCGCTGAATGTCGTTCCCAAGGTTGTCGTCGGAATCGGCATTCATCCTGGTAAAGTGCCGATGTTCAGCTTCGAGGAGCGCGCAGAACTGATTGCGACCAGCCTTGGCGAGGCTGTGCCTTTGCGGGCAGGGGATGTTTCGGTCATCGCTTTCGATGGTCTGGCCGTCGATGCCGCTCGCCAGCACGGGGCGACCTTGCTAGTTCGCGGCCTGCGCGATGGGTCAGATCTCGACTATGAAATGCAACTTGCGGGCATGAACCGGCAGATGGCGCCAGATCTGCAAACAGTCTTCTTGCCAGCCGGCACGGCGTCGCGGCCCATAACGGCCACATTGGTCCGGCAAATCGCCACCATGGGCGGTGATGTCAGCGCCTTTGTCCCCCCGCAGGTGTCGCGGGCATTGAAATCCCGGCTCAAGACTTGAGCCGATCCGAGAAATTACGGAGCCTTCATGAAACTCGTGTCTCTTGCTTTCGCGGGCCTGCTCGCGCTTTCCTCCCTTGCCACCAACGCCATGGCCCAGGCCGCCTCTGGTGATAACACCATGACCATCCAGCTGAAGGACGGCCCGGTCGTCGTGCAACTGATGCCGGAGGTCGCACCAAAGCATGTGGCGCAGATCAAGACGCTGGTGAGCCAGGGTCAATATGACAACGTCGCCTTTCACCGCGTCATCGAGGGCTTCATGGCCCAGACCGGCGACGTGCAATATGGCAATATGAAATCCGGCTTCGACAAGAGCCGCGCAGGCACCGGCGCTTCCAAGCTGCCGAATATTCCCGCTGAGTTTTCCAAGACACCTTTTGTGCGTGGCACAGTCGGCATGGCCCGTTCCCAGGATCCCAATTCTGCCAATTCGCAATTTTTCATCATGTTCGGTGACGGCAGCTTCCTGAACGGCCAATATACCGCAGTTGGCAAGGTTGTCTCCGGCATGGAATTTGTCGATAAGATCAAGCGCGGCCAGGGCGGCAATGGTGAGGTCAGCGATCCCGACCGGATGATCAAGGTCACCCTCGGAAAGAAGTAATTTACCACCGCGCATCGCCCCTCTTGCCAGCCTGTCCGGGCAGGCGAGGAGGGCATGACCATTAAAAGTCCGAGAAAATCGGAATACCAAGGAGAAAATCATGGCCGAGATCAAAGATCCGGAAAATACCGTCATCCTGGAAACCACCAAGGGCAAGGTCGTTATCAGCCTTTTCCCTGATCTGGCCCCCGGCCATGTCGCACGCATCAAGGAATTGGCCCGCGAAGGCGCCTATGATGGCGTGGTTTTCCACCGTGTCATTCCCGATTTCATGGCCCAGACTGGCGACGTGAAATTCGGCAAGAAGGGTGGCGAAAGCTTCAACCCTGGCCGCGCTGGCATGGGCGGCTCCGACAAGCCGGACCTGAAGGCTGAATTTTCGGCCACGCCACATGTGCGCGGCACCTGCTCCATGGCCCGTTCGCAAAGCCCGAACTCTGCCAATTCGCAATTCTTCATCTGCTTCACCGATGCGCCTTGGCTGAACAAGCAATATTCCGTTTGGGGCCAGGTCATCGAAGGTATGGATGTCATCGACGCCGTCAAGAAGGGCGAGCCAGTCACCGATCCGGATTCGATCATCTCGATGAAAGTCGCCGCCGACGCCTGATTTCGGCTTTTCTGTCAGCCCGCTCCGGTGCTTCGGCGCCGGGGCGGGTTTTCGCGTTTCAAATCCTGTTGCGGTATCATGCGTGTAGACCTGTTCGATTTCGACCTTCCAGACGAAAATATCGCACTGCGCCCGGCCAGTCCGCGCGATCAGGCGCGGTTTTTGGTCGTTCGCCCGGCTGGGGTGCCAATGCTGGAAGATCGCCGGGTTTTCGAGTTACCGTCCTTCCTGAGGGCAGGGGATGCGCTTGTCTTCAACGACACCAAGGTCATTCCAGCCCAGTTGGAAGGTGTTCGCATCCGGGAAGGGGCCGAGCGCACGCCGGTGTCCTGCACGCTGCATATGCGCGTTGCCGCCAATCGCTGGAAAGCCTTTGCAAGGCCGGGCAAACGGATAAAGCAAGGCGATGTCATTGATTTCGACGGCCTGCTGGCGAGGGTAACAGAAAAAGGCGAGGCGGGCGAAATCGATTTGGAATTTGCCGCCTCCGGTCCTGATCTCGACCAGGCGATTGCGGGTGTCGGCCATATCCCACTGCCGCCCTATATTGCCGCGAAACGCCCGGAAGACGGCCAGGACCGCACCGATTATCAGACCATTTATGCCCGGGAAGAGGGGGCGGTTGCCGCACCAACCGCCGGTCTGCACTTCACGCCTGCCCTGTTCGAGGCGCTGGATAAAGCCGGGATCGAGCGTCATTTCGTGACGCTGCATGTCGGCGCGGGCACCTTCCTGCCGGTCAAGGCCGACGATACCGACGACCACAAGATGCATCAGGAAATCGGCCATGTCTCGGCTGAGACGGCGGAGGCCCTGAACGCGGTCAAGGCGCGGGGCGGGCGGATCGTCAGTGTCGGCACCACATCATTGCGGCTGCTGGAAAGCGCTGCCAGCGAGGATGGCCGTCTTCTGCCCTGGTCAGATGCGACAGGCATTTTCATCACGCCGGGCTATCGCTTCAAGGCGGTGGATGTGCTGATGACCAATTTTCACCTGCCGAAATCCACGCTATTCATGCTGGTTTCGGCGTTTGCCGGACTTGAAACCATGCGGGCCGCTTATGCCCATGCGATCGAGAACGGTTACCGTTTCTACTCCTACGGCGATTCCAGCCTGCTCTTCCGGAAAGACAAATAACAATGAGCGAGCAGTTCACGTTTACCCTGAAAGCCACCAGCGGCAAGGCGCGGCTTGGCGAAATCACTATGCCGCGCGGCACGATCCGTACGCCTGCCTTCATGCCGGTCGGTACGGTCGGCACGGTCAAAGCCATGTATCTTGATCAGGTACGGGAAGGGGGTGCCGATATCATTCTGGGCAATACCTACCACCTGATGCTGCGCCCCGGCGCTGAGCGCGTCGCGAGGCTTGGCGGTTTGCACGAGCTTATCCGCTGGCCGCAGCCGATCCTGACCGATAGCGGCGGATTTCAGGTCATGTCGCTCTCTGGCCTGCGCAAGCTGGATGAGCAGGGCGTCACCTTCAAGAGCCATATCGACGGTTCGCTGCACCACATGTCGCCGGAAAGGTCCATCGAAATCCAGGGCCTCTTAGACAGCGATATCCAGATGCAATTGGACGAATGCGTCGCCTTGCCCGCTGAGCCGCGTGAAATTGAGCGCGCCATGGAAATGTCGTTGCGCTGGGCGGAGCGCTGCCGCGTTGCCTTTGGCGAACAACCCGGCAAGGCAATGTTCGGCATCGTGCAGGGCGGTGATCAGCCGGGCTTACGCATACGTTCGGCCGAAGGGCTGAAGCAACTGGATCTGAAAGGTTATGCCGTGGGCGGGCTGGCGGTCGGTGAGCCGCAGGAGGTGATGCTCAGCATGCTCGACATCACCCTGCCGGTGCTGCCGACAGAAAAGCCGCGCTACCTGATGGGCGTCGGCACGCCGGACGATATGTTGAAATCGGTCGCGCGTGGCATCGATATGTTCGATTGCGTCATGCCGACCCGCTCCGGCCGTCATGGCCTCGCCTTCACCCGGCGGGGTAAGGTCAATATCCGCAATGCTCGCCACGCGGAGGATAAACGCCCCCTGGACGAACAATCGTCCTGCCCGGCGGCGCGGGATTATTCACGGGCCTATCTGCACCATCTGGTGCGTTCCAACGAAGCGCTGGGCGGCATGCTGTTGTCCTGGAACAACCTATCCTATTATCAGGAACTGATGCAGGGCATCCGCCAGTCAATCGCCGAAGGCAGGTTTGAAGACTTCATGGCCGAGACCATGGAATGCTGGGCGCGAGGTGATATCGAGGCTGCGTAAAGGTTTGATCTGATCAGTGCTCTGCCATGTTAGATTTGGGGCCAGACACAAGAACAGCAGACAGATGGACGGATGAGATCGCGGTCTGCGATGCCCGAAAGGCCAGGGCCTCGATCAGGGACTGCTGGATGGCATCACGCAATTGATGCGATGTTTTCACCGTCTGCTTCTTATCGAGCCATTGCGCCGCGTTGACAAGGTTTGCGCCTTCCTGAACCATGATCCTGTGCGCGCGCTCCAGCGCCCAGGATTCCCAATCATTATTGAGCCAATCATTGCTGAGAAAGTGTTCAATCGACATATCATTTGCCCCCGGAAACATGTCCGTCATCAATGCGATTCATTCGCCAAAACAGAATAACAAACCTTATGATTCGCTAAAAAATAAAAACGCGTTAAGTCCGATTTTTTCGTGAGATACCTGAAATTTACAGGGAGTATTTTCGAGCTATCAAGTCTAAGTTGGGCATTTGACACAGTTGTTTTATTTAAAGTTGCCGGCAGACGGACAAGAATAATAGCTGACGTGGTTTAATTGTGAATTTCGATAGCCCTTGTGGTTTCGTCCTCACGCATGATGGGTGAAGCAAACGGGTAAAAATGACATGAGAACGAACAGCAGATCGAGCTGGAGAGCATATGCGGATTTTTGTCGGATCGGATTTTCACGCAGACCATCAGGAGAACATGGAGTGGCTCCGGCAGATCTCGACGCGTGACTACCGGCAGGACGTGCTGATCGTTGCCGGAGACGTGGCAAACGGCATGGCGCTGTTTCAGACGGTCATGGAACTCCTGGCCCAGCGATTTTTCAAGGTTCTGTATGTGCCGGGCAATCACGATCTATGGGTTGATGCCGAAGGGCAGGGCTCATCCTTCGACAAGTTCCAGCGGCTGAAAGTCGCCTGCGCCGATCTGGATATCGGCATGGAACCACTGGCATTTGACAACACGCTGATCGTCCCGCTGTTTGGCTGGTACGATTACTCCTTTGGTCCGCCCGGCTCCATCCTCAAACAGGCCTGGATGGATTATCGGCGCTGTGATTGGGAAGGCGGTTCCGATGACGAGGTCAGCCGATATTTCGACAGTGGCAATGCGGAGCCCGATACGTCAGGTTTTTCATTGATCCTGTCTTTCTCGCATTTCCTGCCACGCATCGACCTGATGCCGGAGCGGATGCCGGAAAAATACCGCTTCCTTTATCCCGTGCTTGGCTCCAGTCGGCTGGAAGACAGGATCGCGGCTCTTGGCTCTCACCTGCATATCTACGGCCACAGCCACCTCAACCGCCGTATCGTCAAGGACGGACGCACCTACATCAACAACGCCTTCGGATATCCTTCGGAGCGCAATATTGCTGCACGGATGCTGATGCATGTGGGTGATATCTAGGGGACGTTTGTGCTGTTCGCACAGAGCGCGGATCTTCCGGTCGCTCAGGTCCAGCACAATGGCTTCCGAAGGGCGAAGGTCAATTTAAGGAGGACACCTCGTGGACGTTAATCTCAAAGAGGCCAACTGGCTCAATCAACCAGCAGTGTGGCAGGCCACAAAAACTGGTCTTACTCTGACAACGGATGCGAACACTGATTTCTGGCGCAAGACCCATTATGGATTTACGCGCGATAGCGGGCATTTCCTCGGTACTTCCGTTGACGATGGTTTCACAGCGTGTGTCCGCGTCCAGGGGGAGTTCCGGTCACTCTATGATCAAGCTGGCCTTATGGTGCGCATTGACGAAAATCGTTGGGTCAAGACAGGTGTGGAATTCACCGATGGAGAACGCTTCCTGAGTACGGTCATCACCGACGAGAAATCTGACTGGTCAGTGTCCCAGCCTTTCAAAGACCTCGAGGATTTCTATATTCGGGTGACACTGAAGGAAGGCGCGATGCGCATTCAGGCATCGTCAGATGGCAGGGTGTGGCCGCTACTTCGTCTTGCTCCGTTTCCAGAAGCTTCTCGTTATCTCGTCGGCTTGACTGCGTGTACGCCGGAACGAGGTGGACTGGATGTTCAGTTCTCAGAGTTCACAATAGGCGCGGCGATAACGACCGATCTTCATGACCTTACAGCGTAGCAGTGCAGCCAAGCGTTCCACGTTATCGATCGGAACCGTTTTTAGACCTTAGCTGTATTTGAAAAGAGAACCCACCCGGTTACACACAAAAGTTAGATAAGATAGATTATGGAACTAATTGCTATCCAAAGAGTGAGATTTACCCGAACCGGGCAACTCGTGTGGCGGCAAGATCAGCCAGCACCGACAATGCCAAGGACTGGGCATCTCGAGCTCTATTGAAGATGCCGATGGGTGATTTGATGCGGGCTAAGTCGGCTTCACTGTATCCGATGTCGCGCAGCCGTTCCATCCGCCTCGCATGGGTTCTGGCGCTGCCGAGAGCGCCGAGATAGAAAGGCTCAGCACCAAGCGCTGCCTGAAGAACCGGTATTTCCAAATCGATATCATGGTGCAGAAGTGCCACTGCCGTATCTGCGTCAATCCGGCTGGCATCCGGCTCAAGGTTGGCGTTATCGTGACGATAGACTTCATAGCCCGCAGCCTCGGCGATCCTGGCGGTCGTATCGACTTCGATAGACCGGCCAGACAGAAAAACCCGCGCCCTTGGGCGGTAGACCGTGACGAAATTTTCGCATTGCCAACCGGCGCGTTTCGGCGCCTCGATTGCTGTTAAGGCCTGTTTCGACGGTTCGTAGCGCAGACCGGCTGGAGACCTGTTTTCAAGGCCATCAAGCACGGTGCGGATCGGCGCGCTGTGGCGAAGAACGTGGATGGCAATGGTGATGCCGCCGCCACAGGGCAGCACGATATCGAAAAACGGCGATCCTTCGCCAAACAATACGTGGCGATCCGCACCTTCGCCAATAGCATCCACCGCTTCACTGGCCAACGCTGCCTCGACGCAGCCACCGGAGACGAAACCGCAATAACGGCCATCGTCGCGGATCGCCATATGCGCGCCGAGCGCACGCGCGGATCCACCCCGGATCTCTATAAGAGTGGCGAGTGCGACGCCTGCCCCGCCGTCGAGACAGTCCATCGCGAACCGTAATATATCCGCGGCACTATCGGTCGAAAATGCCCTTTCAGGTACCAAGGTCCTGAAGGCTGTTTGGGATGTATTGTTCATTCAGGCACCACTTTCTTTCCCTTCGCCATACCGTCGGCACAGGCAGCGCCGACCGTGTTTAAGGGAAATCTTTCCTCAGATGAGCTTTTCCAGAGTGATCGGCAGATCGCGGACACGCTTGCCGGTGGCATGGAAGACAGCATTGGCGATAGCGGGCGCGACACCGACAATCCCGACTTCGCCGACGCCTTTGCCGCCAAGCGCAGAGGCTTCGTAGTCAGGTATGCCCACTGAAATTACCTGGATATCGGGAATGTCAGCATTGGTCGGCACGAGGTAATCCGCCATATTATTGTTGACGACACGCCCATTGCGGCTATCCACCAACCCCTCCTCCAGCAACGCCTGGCCGATACCCATGATGATGCCACCACGCCACTGACTTTCCACCATTTTCGGATTGTAAAGCCGTCCGCAATCAAAGGCGGAAACCATGCGCGAGACTCGAACCGTGCCAAAATCCTCATCCACGCGAACCTCAACGAAGTGAGCGCACCAACTGTGCATGGAGTAGTCGCCCATGGTCGGGCCTTGCACTCTTGACATGCTGGTCCAGGCGCCCTTGTGGTCGGCGGCGCTTTGGGCATCATCGGGCAGCGTATTGCGCCGCACTTCAATCTCATCGCGGTTCAGGGCTGTCATCAGCTCGGGCAGGGTGATCGAAGGCCCCTCGCCGCGTGACATGGCAATCCGGCCATCGCTCAGTGTCAGGATATTGGCGCCGGTCTCGCGGAAAGGGGAATTGGCGTCGTTAAGGGCAAGCGCCAGAATTTCGTCGCGAGCAGCCAATGCTGCCTTGTGGACAGCGCCAGTGATCGACCCGGCCAACATCGACCCACCGGCAATAGCCGATCCGGGCAATCTGGAATCGCCAAGCACAACGTCAATCTGCTCGACTGGCATGCCAAGCGCATCAGAAGCGGTTTGGGCAAGGATTGTATAGGTACCCTGCCCCATGTCTATGGCGCCGCTGACCACTTCAACGCGCCCATTCGCCAAAATGCGGATCATCGCTTCGCTTGGCGCGCGGATGACTGGAAACGTGCCGCAGCCGATACCCCAGCCGATCAGTTGGCGTCCGTCGCGCATGGACCGGGGCTGAGCGCTACGCCGCGCCCAGCCAAAGGCCTCGGCGCCCTGGGTAAGGGCCTCGCGCAATTGGCGCGTGGACCACGGCTTGCCCGATTGATAATCGTGGTCGGCATAGTTTTTCAGGCGAATTTCCAGTGGGTCCATCCCGATGGCGGCGGCCAGTTCGTCCATGGCACATTCAATGCCGAAGGCGCTGGGATTTTTGCCCGGCCCCCGCAAAGCGCCTGGTGTTACTGTATTAACCGGCACGACGCGATGCTCAGAACTGAAATTCTCCACCTTGTAAAGAATCGGTGTCGCAGCGCCGGTCTGCTCAGGATAGTCCATGTAGGTGGATGTCTCACTGGCACCGCGATGAAGGATTGCCTGTAAAATCCCGTCCTGGGTTGCGCCCAAGGCGATCGTCTGGCGCGTCGCGGCACGTCCGCCGTAACTGGTGAAATTCTGGGGCCGGGTGACGGCCAGTTTAACGGGACGGCCCAGCTTTTTCGCCGCTGCTGCTGCCACCGCGCCATAGGCCAGCGCTCCGCCCTTGGAACCGAAACCGCCGCCAATAAACGGTGAGACGATACGGACATTCTCCAGCGGCAGGCCGAACCATTCAGCGTAGCTGCGTGCCATGCCGTGGGTCCATTGGCTCGGCTCCCAAAGCGTCAACCGGTCCTCGTCCCATTGGGCGGTCAGGCCATGGGGTTCCATAGCGACATGGTATTCGCGCGGGGTCCGATATTCGGCCTCGATGCGCACTGCGGACGCTGCCAGCGCCGCCTCGGCATCACCCCACGAAACATTCAGATTATCCATCAGCTTGCCTGAACCAGCATTTGGATCGTCTAGTCCATTGATTGCAGTGGATTCTTCATAGACTACACGAACCAGCTTGGCTGCTTCTGCTGCCTGCTCCCGGCTTTCAGCGATCACGGCCGCAATCGATTGGCCATTAAAGCTCACCGTATTCGACAAGGGATAATAGGGCTGGTTATCGGGCCGATTTCCGTACCAATCAGACGCAGTGATCAGACCGAGATCATCCTGCGGCGTCAGCACCATCAGTACGCCTGGTGCAGCGCTCGCTGCGGATGTATCAACAGACACCACCCGACCGGACGCAATCGTGCTCTGCACCAGCACCGCATAGGCAGGGTTTTCCACCGGATATTCCAGCGCATAGGTGGCAGCCCCAGTGATTTTTCTCTGTCCTTCGAACCGTGAAAGACGGCCACCGACCGCACCATCGGCGGCATCGCCGTGCTTGCGTGCTGTCACTATTGTCATGCGAGACCTCCCAGAGTGAGGATGGCGCGGGCGATCACGCGCGGCGCCAATTGAATCTTGTAGTGATTATCGCCCTGCGATACCGCACCTTCCATCGAAAGCCGGCTGGCTTGCTCAACGGTTTGCGGCTCCAGCAGCTTGCCGATCAGCGCCTGTTCCACGGCGCGAACCCGCCAAGGCTTGCTGGCCACGCCGCCAAGCGCGATGCGAATATCCCGGATCGTGCGGCCATCCTCTTCCAGCTCAAGGCCAACGGCAGCGCTGGCGGCTGCAAATTCATAAGACTGACGGTCGCGGATTTTCAGATAGGTGGAATTTACCGCCGCAGCAGATGCAGGAATGGTGATGGAGAGGATCATCTCCCCTGGCTTCAACAGGGTTTCGAGATGCGGGGCATCGCCATAGGGCAAAAAGAAATCGTCGATAGCGACCTGCCGCTCACTCAAATCTACCGTGGCATCAAAGGCGGTCAGCGCCACGGCAAGATCGCCGGGGTAGCTGGCAATGCAGAGATCGCTGGTACCCAATACCGCATGGTTGCGGGTCACGCCGCCGATGGCTGAACAGCCGGAACCCGGTGCGCGCTTGTTGCAGGCTGCAAATGTGCCTGGATCACGAAAGTAGGAACAGCGGGTGCGTTGCATGAGATTACCGCCAACCGTCGCCATGTTGCGCAACTGGGGCGACGCCGCGAGAGCAAGCGATTGCGCAACAGCCGGATAGCGCGTCTTTATGGCAGGGTGATCGGCCACGGTGGACATTCTGGCCAAGGTGCCAATGGTGGCTCCAGTTTCGTTCACGGTAATGGTGCCAAGTCCGGCCAGATGGCTGATATCGAGGACATTATCCGGCTCAGCAACACCGGATTTAGCAAGGTCGAGCAAGCTCGTACCACCGGCCAGCAGCGCTGTTTCTGGTTGGTGCATTGCCTCCCGCGCTGCTTGTATGGACGATGCTCGACTATAGGAAAAGCTCTTCATCATGCAGCCTCCGCCGCGTCACGCACCGCCGCCACGATGCTGTTATAAGCCCCGCAACGACAGAGGTTTCCAGACATATATTCGCGGATTTCCGCATCCGAGCCCGCATGACTCTCGCGGATGCACGCCACAGCCGACATGATCTGGCCGGGTGTACAATAACCGCATTGAAAGGCATCCTGTTCCAAAAACGCTGTTTGAACCGGGTGCAAATCGCCATTTGGCGATGCAACGCCTTCTATCGTGGTGATCGCATGGCCTTCCGCTTGTGCTGCCAGCATCATGCAGGACAGGACCCGCTTGCCATCGACATGGCAGGTGCAGGCGCCGCACTGCCCCTGGTCGCAGCCCTTCTTGGTGCCGGTCAAAGACAAATGTTCGCGAAGCGCGTCAAGCAAGGTCACGCGCGGTTCAACGTCACATTCGTGAACCGCGCCGTTGATGGTCAAGCTGAGATGAAGTGTTCCTGACATGATAAGCTCCGTGCTGTCGCTTAAAAGAGTGAATAGGCACCATGCGTTTGCTTAAACGCATTGGGCTTGCCGTCTCGGACGAAAAATTTTCAAAGGCGATGGTGGACAGCCTTGGCTGTCAGAAATGATGCCGACTTGAAGGACGGGAGATGCGCACTATTTTTAACATGACATCCTCCCCTCTTCTGGACTATGACTTGGAAGGCTCCACTAACCGGAGGAGCCTCCGTTTAAACTAGAGGTTTGTCGTCTTTCGTCAAGCCCCAATTGTCCCGGAGCAGAATTTTGGCATCGGCTGCCTCGAACACATCTTCGCCGAAGGCACCCAAAATGCGTGCGGATGCCCAGCGAAACCGGGAGAAATTGGTCGAGGTGGCAGCCCTCGCCTTTGCTGAAAAAGGCGTTGAAACCTCGCTTGAGGATATCGCCCGGCAGGCAAGTGTCGGCATCGGCACGCTGTACCGTCATTTTCAGACGCGCGAACATCTCGTTGAGGCGGTTTACCGGCGCGAATTGTCAAGCCTGGCAGAAGCAGCGACGGAGCTTGCGACCACGCTGCCCGCCGATATGGCGCTGGAGGAATGGATGCGGCGTTTCGTGGGCTATATCGCCACCAAACGCGGCATGGCCAATAGTTTGAAAATTCTTATGAATTCCAATTCCAGCCTGTTTGCGGAGGGGTCTGGCCTAATCCGCGATGCGGTAGCCCGGCTGATGACAAAGGCGCAGGAACAGCAGCTTATCCGCGACGATATTGGAGAGGCTGACCTGCTGCACGCTTTGTCCAGTATCTATTCCATGCCCGACACCCCGGAATGGCGCGACCGTTCACATCGGCTGATCGGATTGCTGATGGATGGATTGCGCCATAAAGGCCAATCCAAAAGTTGACGGCGTGGACCGAAACCTGGAAACTGAAAACAGCTTCCAGGCTCGATAGTATGCGTTACTGCTTGCCGGCTTTGTCCGACCAGGATGGCGGCGCGCCGACCATGGTTCCAACCATTCCGCCAATGCCCGGCGCGCGGCCGAAGGCTTCGCAGGCGGCATTCTTGGGTGCGCCGCCCAGTCCCGATTTCAGCTTTTGCCCTGATGGCAAGGATAGGTTGATGCCGGAAGGTTTCTGGCCTTTTTGCAGCATCTGCGAAAACTGGCCGGCAAAGGCTGAGGCCAGACCATAGGCATCGCCGACTTCGGAAACGCGGGGACCGTTGGTTATCGAGTTCGCACCCCTGGACCAGACGATTGCCGCGACTTGTGTTCCCTGCGGGGTAAGCGCTTCGGCTTCCACGGCAAGACCGCCAAGACCGATCGGAAGACGGGGAATACCGACCGGCAGGACGGCGGATGTTCCAAGCGTTGTCACCTTGGAAACACCAGCGGCAACCTTGCCGGTCGGAACAATGTCGGTAATCTCCGCTTGCACGGTCAAATCGGCAGGTTCGCCGGGGCGAACCACAAGAAACCTGTCGCTGAGATCAATGCACAATGCCCGATCCAGCGCGTTGGAAACCAGCCGGTCGCTGCCTTGCTCATGGAGCTTCGCGCGCGCCAGCGGCGATAATTTCGTCGGTGAAATGGCGATTGAGCGGGCCGTCAAAAGGCTCCGTTCATCCAGAAACACCCGCGATTTGCTGAGCTTGCCCTCGACAGGGCCCAGCTTGTCATAGGACTTGAGCGAGCCCGATTGCGTCAATGGAACTGATCCGCAGCCGGAAAGACCAAGAGCCACTGCCAAAGGAAAAACCACTGACAAGCCCAGGCGACTTGCAGGTTTAGCCTCGCGACGGGCAAGGGCGCAGGCAAGCATATATGTCATAAAATAACGACCTTTTCTTCAAGCCTTGGCACCATATGTCGTGATCGATTCGCAAATCCAAAAAAGATGTCGAAGCCAAGGTCAATGGCCCCTTCTATAGAAATCGATTCAAGGCAATTTCGCGGTGTTCTATGTGGCAAGCACGAATATAATTATCATGAATAAATGTTTTCAATTAAAGCAACAGAGTCACACCAAATATGCCGTTCAACTCTCGATCCGCGCACAATCACGCGCCCCATCGAGCGCGTGATTGATCTTCCTATTTTCAATCTACAGTCAGTTCAGGCATCCAGCATTTCGCGAACGGCGATGGCCAATTGCTTGAGGGAGAAGGGCTTAGGCAGGAATCCGAACTTGGCATCCGCAGGCAGGTTTCGCGCAAATGCATCCTCGGCATAGCCAGAAACGAAGATGAATTTCATATCCGGATAGGTCTTGCGCAATTCCTTCAACAGCGACGGGCCATCCATTTCCGGCATCACCACGTCGGAGACGACAATATCGACCTTGCCTTCCAGTTCCTCCATGATTTCCAGCGCCTCGACGCCGGAACAGGCCTCGTGGACCGTATAGCCCCTGGTTTCCAGCATGCGTTTGCCGCCGCGCCGCACGGCGTCCTCGTCCTCTACCAGCAGAACCACGGCGGATTTACCTGTCAGGTCGTCTGGCTCCTTGGAGCTTTCGGATTCGGACGCAGCCAGAACTCGGCCATTGCCCTGCTGGGCTTGCGCGCCAGGTGCAAGGGTCGCATCGATCACCACTGGCTCGACAATATGGCGCGGCAGGAAAATCCGGAATGTCGTGCCTTCGCCAACCTCCGATTCCAGGTAGATATAGCCGCCGGACTGTTTGACGATGCCATAGACCATGGCAAGTCCCAGCCCGGTCCCCTTGCCGACATCCTTGGTGGTAAAGAAGGGCTCGAAAATCTTGTCGAGGATCTCAGGCGCGATACCGGTGCCCCTGTCGGCCACTTCGATCAGGACGAAATCCTCATGCGGCAGGCCGCGGTGATTATAGGCGGCCGCTTCGACTCCGGTGACATTGCGGGTGCTGATGGTGATATTGCCGCCTTGCGGCATGGCATCGCGGGCATTGACGCAGAGATTGATCAACACCTGTTCGAATTGAGAAAGATCCGCCTTGACCGGCCAAAGATCCCGTCCGTAATCCACATGCAGCTTGACATTGGTGCCTGAAATCAGCCGGTCGACCAGCATGCGCAGGTCGCCGATCACATCGGTCAGGTTCAGCACCGTCGGGCGCATGGTCTGCTTGCGCGAAAAGGCCAGCAATTGGCGCACCAGAACGGCGGCGCGATTGGCATTGCGCTTGATTTCCATCAGATCGGCAAAACTCGAATCCGAAGGCCGCGCCTGAAGCAGCAGATGGTCAGAAGACAGAAGAATCGCGGTCAGAACATTGTTGAAGTCATGGGCGATACCCCCGGCCAGCGTGCCGACGGCATTCATCTTCTGCGTTTGGGCCATCTGGGTTTCCAGCGCCTTCTGATCGGTGACGTCAACCGCGTAAACGATGGCCGCCTCTTCCGGCGCCTCGTCGCTCTGGTCGATGACCGCGTTCACGTAGAACCGGAAATGACGCATGTCATCCAGCGGATGGCGCGAATCGATTGGTGCAATGTCCACCTGCCGGTCGCGCGCCTGCGACAGCGCCTCGGCGAAAACCGGACGCTCGTTATCATGCAGGACGGCATCCAGCCGGATCTTGCGGTCGATATCGTCCCGGGAAACGACATCAGAAAAGAATTTCAGGAAAGGCGCATTGGTGCGCAGGATGCGCCCCTGCCCGTCCACTGAGGCAATGGCCATCGGCGTATTGTTGAAAAACCGGGTAAAGCGCATGGAGGCCGAGGAATCCGAACGGTCACCGGCAATGACCTCCTGACGGGCCAGCACGATCGTCCGGCTCTCCCCCGGCGCGCCATCGCGAGCCGAGCGGACCCTATGGACAAGACGAGCGGGAAAACTGCGGCCATCGGCTCGGCGCAGATCGAGATCAAGCGTCGCGGTCTTCGACAGGCCGGGTTCGGCCTGTACCGACTGGATCAGCGCCATGCCCTCGCCCGCAACCAGGTCTTTGAGATAGATGGCGCCTGGCGAAAATTGCGTGAGATCGATGCCGAGCCATTCCGACAGGGTGGCGTTCAGATAGAAGATCTCGCCCTTGCGGCCAGCCGAAAAGAAGCCAGCTGGCGCATGATCGAGGTAATCGATCGCGTTCTGTAATTCCTTGAAAAACCGTTCCTGGTCGTCGCGGTCGGCGGTAATGTCGGCAATCTGCCAGATCTGAAGGCCTTTATGCGGCCCCTTCTCCATCAGACGGCGAGCCCGCAACCGGTACCAATGCGCGCCGGAGCCATTGTCGGAAAAAGGCCCCAGCGGCTTCAGCAGCCGAAATTCCTCCTGCCCGTCCCGGTCCTCGCGCAAGCCGTTGATCAGCCGGTAAAGTGCTTCACCAGCCTCGCGATGGCGAGACAACAGCGCTTCCAATGTCTGCACATCTGTCGCCCGGCGTGCGCCAGTCATCCGGCCATAGGCGGCATTGGCATAGATAATGTGTCCACGCGGATCGGTGACCAGCGTTCCCTCACTCTGGCTGTCAAGGAAGGCGCGGCCCAGACCGTCCGAAGGCGTCTGCGGCATGACTTCGATAAACCCGATGATCGCCGAGACCAGAAAGAAAATGCCAACAATGGCCAGTACGCCGAGCACACCCAGCACGATCTGGTTATCCAGGGAGTTTTTAAAGACCACGAATGCGGCGGCGGCGGCCAGCAGAACAAAGGCCAGGATGACGATGCGAAACGCGGCCCCGCTACTCGGCCTGCGATCCACCAGCGGGCCTACGCTTTCGTCTGTCTGCTGCTGGTTTGTCATTCGGTCCTCATCTCGGCGTTCATTTGCCTTGTTATCCGGCGCCTTGTCACCCGGCACCTTATCATCCGGCAGCATTGCCGCCACGATAGCTGGTCTCGCACGGCCTGTCCCGTCGCCATTGCCGGGAATCACGGTTAGCAACATCTTTACCAACTTGAATGGGCAGCAAAAAGCACAGCAAGGCCACCATTGCCGACCATTCACAGCCAATCCCACACTCTGATGCGCAATCTGGTGCAGATCTTCGGCACCTTACCCCTTCACTTCGTGGGCAATCGCAATAAATAGGCAGGGAATAAATGCCGGAGCTTGCTTGGCCATGGTGCGATGCGCCATATAGAGCCCGTATAGCTTTGCCTCGTTTTTCAAAGGCAAAGTCGAAAATTGCGTAGAATGACCACCGATACTCGGACGGAGACAGCCACCATGATGGACGATATTCTCAACGCCTATGGCAGCCGCTTCCTGATTGCCGCTGGCGGGGTGTTTCTCGCCCTCGCCGTGCTGGTCGTGATATTGTGGATCCTGAAAAACCGGGCGCCGTCGCCCTTCGTGCGTGGTGGGCGCAATCGCCAACCACGCTTGCAGGTGCTGGATGCCGCCGCCGTGGATGCGCGTCGCCGGCTGGTGCTGATTCGCCGCGACAATATCGAGCATCTCATCCTGATCGGCGGCCCGACTGATATCGTGGTCGAAAGCGGCATTGGCGAGCCGAAGGCCTATCTGGCCGGGGAGCTTGCCGCCAATGAGGCACTTGTCAGGAACCAGGAGCTCCTCAAGGCTCAGGAATTGGCAGCACTGGCCTCACGCCAAGTCAAAGAAACTGAACCGACGACCCAAGCCGCGTTGCAGACCCCGCCATCGCGGCTGGATATCCAACCGACCCGACAAGAGCCGCGTCCGCAGCCAGTCTCTGCACCGCCTCAGAAACCAGTTGCGAGACCGATTACCACGGCTCAGTCTCAGGAGACCGTATCCACTGCCGCCCAAGCAATGCCCGCACCGCCTGCCCCACAGCCTCTTGGGCAAAAACCGATGCAAGCCCCCGCTGCGCTAAAGTCCAAACCTGAAGACACTATTCAGCGTCCACAGAGCGTCGAACGCGCACCTCAGCAGGTTCAACCGCCCCATGCTCAACCAACAAAGGCTCCAGTCACTCAAACCCAGGCGGTAGCACAGGACGAGAACCGACAAGCGGCCCCCGAACCTTTGACTGCGGCAGTGGCCCCGGAAATTCCGATGGCGTCCAATGTCAGAGCCGAGCCGCGGTCAACCGAGACCACCACCACCGAGCCTGCGACCGCTGTTTCGCCACCACCACCGTCACCGGCGCCGGTTATCAACCCGCCATCGAGCATTGATCGCAACGAGGCACCGGCTGAAACTGCACCGGACGTTGAGCCGCCCATGATGGCGAGCAAGCCCGCCGACGTGTCGATGCCGGTTTCCGAGCCTCGGGTTGCGCCAGCGACGACATCCCCGCAGGAGGCCAGCCTGTTGCTGGATGCTGCGCGCGAACGGGTATTGAAAGCACGGGTCGAACCTTTTTCCGCAGATCGCTACAAGAGCCCGACCCCGCCCGAAGAGATCGACCTGTCACCTGAGCCTGCTGCCGAGAAAACCCCGCAGGAAGATTCCGGGCCCGACCTCGACACTCTGAAAAGTGAATTTGAAAAGATCCTCGACGGCGAAATTCTGACCCAGCCAGCGGCGCGTCCAAAACCAACCGTTGAACCACCGGTTGCCCGTGCCATTGCGCCGATCAGAATGCCGCCCGGTGCCAATCCTCAAGCCACCGTGACATCCGACCCCGCACCGAAGGAAGGCAATTTGCAGGACGAAATCGCCCGGATTTTCGGTGAAATGGGCGCTCCGCGCAAGAATTAGAGTTCGCCTTACGAAAGGTGAAAACTAATTTTTCCGAAAGATAATCTCATAAGGGATAGTTGGCCCCTGACACCCTCTAAAGAGGGGGCTAACGTTTATATGCGTTAATACGCATAATATCCTAGTACATCGATCCAAACGGAGGCTTCAGCCGAGTTTGGAAAAATCGATACATAAACAAAAAATGAGTGCACGAAAGCATGAACGAAGTGAATGCGTCAGTGCACTAGGGGCATTCAATACATAATCGACTCCGCTGCCATGTACCTCAACAGGCCACGGCGGCGGACTGACTTATGCAAAAGGCTTTGCATCGATTGACGATGATCTGGAAAACCTTCAACAGGCTACCAAAACGGAAGACGCTGTTCTAAAAACAGCCGCATAGACGGGCGTTATGGGTTTCAGCGCGCTCTTACGGCTACGGTACGCTTGCGCTTAGTCATGCTTCTCTGCGCAGAAGACGCACGCAAAATCACTGCGTGCCTTTTCTTCTGAACGCTGCGCTGACTATTTTTGCTCTATTCGTCGCGATAGACTTTTTCGCGTCGCTCGTGGCGTTCCTGCGCTTCGATCGACAAGGTCGCGATCGGGCGGGCGTCGAGGCGCTTCAAGCCGATTGGCTCGCCGGTTTCCTCACAATAGCCGTAGGTGCCATCGTCGATCCGTTGCAATGCAGCATCGATCTTGGAGATCAGCTTGCGCTGCCGGTCACGCGCCCGAAGCTCGATTGCGCGGTCGGTTTCCGAAGATGCCCGGTCTGCCAGGTCAGGGTGATTGGCACTCTCTTCCGCGAGATGGCCGAGGGTTTCCCTTGCCTCACGCAGGATGTCGTTTTTCCAAGCGATCAACTTGGCGCGAAAATAAGCTCGCTGGTTCGCGTTCATGAACTCGTCGTCATCCGAGAGCACATAGTCGCTAAGATTGATCTTCTCACTCAACGCGATTCTCCTGAAGAACATCTCAATGGCGGACGTATATACTTTGAAAAGGTCGCATTCAAGCCTTACTCAAGGCTTTCCTTGATTTTTAAATCTGTTACAAAAATCAGCTAAAGGACTATTTTTTCATCGTTTTTCGCCTCTGTTGCTTATTTGTCGCAGAACCCCTTGACAAAGGTTTACACCCAGAGTCCCCAGCCGGGTCACTTACCTCTTCCAGACGCTACAACCCATCCTGTTGACGCCGCATGAACTGGCGGGATAGGTAAGGCTTCGATCCAACGGACACCATCTGCATGACCGTCACCGTCTCCAAACCTTTCCGGGTCTATCTCATGCGGCATGCAGCCGCCGATTGGCCTGGGGCCGGGCAAAAGGATTTCGACAGACCCTTGAGCAATACGGGTTACGCCCATGCCGAGATGATAACCGGCATGGCTGCCGACAAAGGTTACCGCCCCGATCTGGTGATCTGTTCGACGGCCGTCAGATGCCGTCAGACGGCGGATGCCGTGCGCCGCAGCATGTGCGCAGAGGATGTGGAAATCCGCTATGTCGATGCGCTTTATAACGGTGGCGCCGAGACCTATCTGGAAATCCTTCGCTCCTCTTCCCAACAGGGGTCGATCATGCTGATCGGCCATAATCCGGCAATCGAGGAATGTCTGCATGTGCTGATCGGCGAACAGGCTTTGGCCAGCACCATTCCGCAGGGTTACCCGGCGGGCGGACTGGCGATTATCGACGCAGCAGACACCCCAAGCCGTTGGCAGTTGGTGGACTTTCTTCAGCCCTGAGGGTCGGCTACAAAAGCGGATGGGGCAAAGGCGCACATAGGGGCGCAAGCGATCATGACGCAATGGTCTTAGACCCAAGCCTTCAATCCGCTGGCGCACACCCTATATGCAGGCAAACAACAGGACCATTGCCCAGTGCCGCCATCCATGACCAGTTTTACCGACGAGACCCGCATCGCGCTCGACAATCTTGCCGACCGGGCCTCGAACCTGCTGTATCCAACGATCCGTCTCGGGGTCACGGGCCTGTCGCGGGCCGGCAAAACCGTGTTCATCTCCTCACTGGTCCATAATCTGCTGAATGGTGGTCGCCTGCCCTTGTTCGAGCCGCTGCAATCAGGCCGGATTTCCCGCGTCACCTTGGAACCGCAGCCGGATGACGCCGTACCGCGCTTTCAATATGAAGACCATATTCGCGCCCTGGTCCGCGATCGGGTCTGGCCAGGCTCTACCCGGGCCATTTCAGAACTGCGGCTGGTGGTGGAGTATCAAAGTGCCAGCAGCTGGGGCCGGATATTTTCCTCCGGTAAACTGGCCATCGACATCGTCGATTATCCCGGCGAGTGGCTGTTGGATCTTCCGCTTCTCGCTCAGGGTTATGAGACCTTCAGCCGCAACACCGTGGAACTGGCCCAGACCGGCATCCGCAAGGAATTGTCGGCGCGTTGGCTGGGATTGGCAAACCGGGTCGATCCAGATGCGCCCGCCGACGAAACCACAGCCCGCCAATTGGCGGAAGCCTTTGCCGACTACCTGAAAGCCTGCAAGGCCGACGAGCGGTCGCTTTCGACGCTGCCGCCTGGCCGATTCCTGATGCCGGGCGATCTTGACGGATCGCCAGCGCTGACCTTTGCGCCCCTGGCATTGACGCCCGACACAAAGATCATCCGGGGTTCGCTGCGTGCCATGATGGAACGGCGTTTCGAATCCTACAAAAGCGTGGTGGTCAAACCGTTCTTTCGTGAACATTTCGCCCGTCTCGATCGACAAATCGTTCTTGTAGATGCGCTTCAGGCCATCAATCGCGGACCGGAAGCGGTGCAGGACCTGGAGCGGGCGCTGGCCGATGTGCTGACCTGCTTTCGCCCCGGCAGTTCCAGCTGGCTGCGGGGCCTGCTTGGACGGCGGATCGACAAGGTTCTGGTTGCCGCCACCAAGGCCGACCATCTGCACCATGAAAGTCATGAGCAATTGCAGGCCGTCACCAGGCGGCTGGTGGATGGGGCCATCACCTCCATCGGCATGGCGGGCGCGGGTATCGAGGTCGTCGCCCTGGCCTCGGTGCGGGCAACGCGGGAAGCAACCGTCAAGCAGGATGGCCATCTGCTGCCGGTCGTGGTCGGCACGCCGATGCAGGGCGAAACCATCGGCGGTGAGCGATTCGATGGCAACCGCAAGACAGCCGTCTTTCCTGGCGACCTGCCGGATAATATCGAAAGCCTGTTTCAAACGCCAAAATCCGGAAAAGACACCGGGCCGGATCTCAACATAATCCGGTTTCGTCCGCCGGAACTGGACGAAACAGGCGGCGGCATAAAGCTGTCTATTCCGCATATAAGGCTCGACCGCGCCCTTCAATTTCTCCTCGGAGACCGTCTGGCATGAGCAAGACCCCAGAAGATCAACGCCCGATGCCACGACGTCCTGCGGCCTTTTCGCTTGAGGAACCATCTTCCTCCCCTGCCCGCCCGCCTTTTGTCGAGGCGCCGGAGCCTCAAAGGCGCACGCCGAAAAGCTTCGACGCCAACGTGACGATCACGCCCGATGCTGAAGACCCGTTCCTGGCAGGCTTGAGCGAAGACGAGGCCATCGTCCCGATTGCAAGACCCGCCAAGCGCCGCTTTTCCTTCGGCAAGCTTGCCGGTGCAGCATTCGGCGCGCTTGCCTCCTTCGCAATCGGTCTCTGGATCGACGATCTGATCCGCGACCTTTTCACCCGCGCCGATTGGCTTGGCTATACCGCGCTGACCTTACTGGGCATCGGCCTTCTGGCGCTGACCGTGGTGGTGATCCGGGAACTGGCGGGTATTTACCGGCTGAATGCCGTGCAGGCGATCAAACAGCGCGCCAGCGCACTTTCCTTGCAGGGTACGGCCAGCGAAGCACGTAAACTGGTCAAGGAGGTCGAAAACTTGACCCAGCACCGGGCGGAAACCGCCCGGGGTAGGAGCGTGCTGAAAGCCGCCGAAAACGACATTATCGATGCACCGCATCTGATTGCCTTGGCCGAGCGGGAATTGCTAGCACCTCTGGATGCCAAAGCCCGCAGCCTGATTATCAACGCCTCAAAGCGGGTGTCTGTGGTCACAGCCGTCAGCCCGCGCGCCCTTGTGGACCTTGCCTATGTGCTGTTTGAAGTGGTGCGCCTGGTGCGCGCCATGGCGGAACTCTACGGTGGCCGCCCCGGCTCCATCGGCATGTTGCGGCTCTTGCGCGATGTCTTTGCCCATCTGGCCGTGACCGGATCGATTGCCATTGGCGATGGCCTTGCCCAACAAGTTCTGGGTCACGGCCTTGCCTCCCGGCTGTCAGCAAGGCTTGGTGAAGGGGTGATCAACGGGTTGATGACGGCGAGAATCGGTATTGCCGCCATGGACCTCTGCCGACCCTTGGAGTTCAAAGCGTTAAGACGTCCAGGCATTGGAGACTTTATGCCAGCGCTGAAACCGGCCATCAATCCCAACGGCAAGGCCTTGTAAAAATTACAAATTTCGCAAAATATCTTTCAAGACATCTCGTGTGGGATAAAGAGCGCAAACCACATTGAGACCATGGCGACTAAGGAAATATTAACCATCCTTGCACTATAAATCAGCCAACAAGTGTTCGTCGATTACGCCAAGGAAAGCCGATGCCGCACCGTTTCTCTTTGCTACTCGGCAGTTTTGCCGTTGCCTGCGCCATTGCCCTTCCGGCAGGCGTTGCTGATGCAGCCCAGAAAGATCGCCAGTTCTTCGAATCCGTTTCCGGCGTCTGGAGCGGACCGGGCGAAATCGTCGCTGGAAAGTACAAGGGTACAAAATTCAACTGCAATCTGACGGGTGAGCCTGTCGAAGGTGCAGAGGCTGGCATCAAACTGGGCGGGACGTGCCGGGTCGGCGTGTTTTCCCAACCGATGAATGCAGTGATTTCAATGAAGGGCGGCGCCTACAGCGGCCAGTTCCTCGACGGTGCCGAAGGCAAAGGCCTCGACATCATCTCCGGCCAGGTGAATGGCGATAAAGTAGTCATGGGCATTAACCGCGCCAAACTGAACGGTGCCATGGTCGCCAGCATCGAAGACGATAAGGCCATGAACGTCACCATTTCCGTCAAGGTCGAAGACCGGATGATCCCGGTCATTGGTTTGCGGCTCAATCGCCAGGTTGACCAGTTGGCCGTCGGCTCGATCAAGAAATAAACGGGCCTTCCATGGTGGTAACAGTTTCCAGACCCGGCATTGAAAGATTGCCGGGTTTTTAGTTATTGAATAAATAGACATCCACCTTCGGGGGAGTTTTAGTTCCTTCATAAAAAGGTGTGAGAGACCTAATCACCCCCTCGCCCCGCCTTTATCCTTACCACGTCTTGAAATGCCTATTCTTTGCCAATGGACGGACTGAAAACCATCAGGCTGAGGATTTCGAACAGCACCTGTGCCCCCGCCTGTGCCGTATTTGTGGTGCTGTCATATTGCGGCGCGACTTCCACCACATCGCCACCGACAAGGTTGACACCTTTCAGACCGCGCAGCAGTTCCAGCACCTCACGTGTGGTCAAGCCACCGACCTCGGGCGTGCCGGTTCCTGGCGCAAAGGCCGGATCGAGACTGTCGATATCAAAAGACAGATAGATCGGACCATCCCCGACCACCTGCAAAGCCTTGGCGATCACCGCTGGAATACCAAGCGCTGAAATCTCCTCGGCATGAATAACCGTCATGCCGCTTTCATAGCTGAATTCCCAGAGATATTCCGCCGGTCCACGAATGCCGATCTGCACCGTGCGCGTCGGGTCCAATACGCCGTCCAGCACCGCATTGCGAAATGGGCCGCCATGGTGAAATTTGGTTTGATCAAACTGGCCGCTGGTGTCGCAATGGGCGTCGATATGAATAAGCCCGACCGGTCGGTCTTTCCCGACGGCCTTCAGGATCGGATGCGTAATTGAGTGATCGCCGCCGACGCTAAGCGGCACCACTCCTTGTGTCACCATCTGACCGATACGGTGTTCAATATCGACATGGCTCTGTTCCAGTCGATAGCGGCTGGCAAACGGCACATCACCGACATCCGCCACCTTCAACTCATGCACAGGCGCGCAATCCAGCACATGATTATACGGTCCGATCCGCTCAATGGTGCGCAAGGCACGCGGCCCGAAGCGGGAACCAGGACGGTTGGTGACGCCGAGATCCATCGGCACACCGATGATACCCACGTCCAGACCGCCAAAATCCGGATTGTCCGCTTCGACCTGTCGATAGGAAGCCGATAGAAATGTCGGAATGCCGGAATAAGGAGCAAGCCTTGTCCCCTTACTGTCAAAGATCTTCTCCGCCACCCGCTTGAAGCGGGGATCAAACACTTCCCCGCCGGTTTCGCCGCCATATTTACGTCGCAGCGCGTCGAGCTTTTCATTGTCGAAGGCCATAATCGTCACCTTTTCCAGACAGGGTTCAACCAGCCAACGTAAATGTCCTCAACCGCTCCGGCAATGTCTCGATGGTCGGGCAACCGACATTGGCGAAGGCAAGCCGCAGATACCCCTCCTGCCGCGACCCGAAAAAACCGCCTGGAACCGTCAGAATGCCCGCCCGCCGCGCCAATTGCTCTGCGACATCGATGGAGGCGGCATGTGCGAACGGATGACGGGCAAAGGCAAAATAAGCGCCGATCGATGCCAAGTGCCATTCTGGTAAAAGGTCGAAGGCTTGGCGTAGCGCAGCCGTTCGCCGGGCGATCTCGGCGGCGTTTTCCGCCCGCCAGCCATCCAGAACCGGTAAAGCCTTGGCAAGCGCGATCTGGGCAGCGCGCGGCGCGCAGATCTGCAAATTATCCATAATCTTGGCGACTTGCTCCACCACAGGTCCGCCAGCGCAAATCGCCGCCAGACGATGACCGGGGATGGCGAAGGATTTCGAAAAACTGTAAATCTGGATCAGACCTTCCGGCCAATCCGGCTGCGAAAACAGCTCATGCGGCCTGCCGAATTCAGGATCGAGAAAATCGCGGTAGGTTTCATCGACAATCAGCCAGACGCCATGGGCGCGGCAGAGCCGGTAGAGATCGGCAAGCAATTCCTTCGGATAGATCGCACCGGTCGGATTGTTGGGCGTTACCAACGCCAGCGCCTTGATGCCGCTTTTCACCACCTGTTCCGCCCGGTCAAGATCCGGCAGGAAACCGTTGTCGCTGTCGCAGGGCAAGGCAACCGTTTCGATGCCCAGCATGGCGAGCGTCGTATCGTGGTTGAAATAGAAGGGATCGGTCAGCGCTATCCTTTCGCCCGCCCCCGCCAGTGCCATAGCCGCACAGATGAAGGCCTGGTTTGCACCAGCGGTAATGTGAATCTGCTCTGGCGTAAAATCTGCACCGTAAAGATCGGACAGATGCGTGCAATAAGCCTGCCTGAGAACCAGTTCACCTTCGATTGCCCCATAGCCGCAGGCTTCGGCAGACCCCGCCGCTTGTGCGAGCCAGCCCAGCAGATCGGTATGCGGTGGATGGCCCGGTGCGGCCTGTGACAGATCGATCAAGGGTCCAGCCGCTCCATCATAAGCGCGTCCCCAACCGAAAACCGAGGGAATGGGCGGCGTCGCGAGCCGTGCGACACGCGGATTAAAGGGGGCAAGAGACATGGGCAGATCCATATTGGCGGGAGGAACACCAAATATATAGGCTGTCCCGACCGGGTGGCGCAATCACTGAGCCACTACAACGCCATGCGACCTATATGGCGCACAAAGGTTCGCTGTAGCTCTCTATGGATTGCTGGATATTCTTCCACAGCAGCCCCGAAAATCGCCATCTACTCGACATATCAAGCTGATAGCACCATTTCCGGATTCGTTTCATGAACAATCCGATTCTTTAGCCGCGGCTCCTCGTGCCGTACGAGCCCCTCAAAGACCCAGTTTTTTAAGGGGATTTTTTGTGTGCAGTGCAATGCGGGATAACCAAACAGTTAGAATGCTCTGCTACATTGTCGTGATTGGCATACGCAATTGCGTTGCGAGACAAGCCAGGCAACGGTCAAAGCAGGCCGGTAGCAAACAGGAAGAACGGATATGTACCAGTATGATCTCGTGGTAATCGGCAGCGGTCCCGCAGGACGCCGGGCTGCCATTCAGGCCGCCAAGCTTTCCAAGAAGGTCCTGGTCATCGAGCGCGGCGGTCATGTCGGCGGGGTCTCCGTCCATACCGGCACCATCCCTTCCAAAACGCTGCGTGAAACGGCTCTCAACCTGACCGGCTGGCGCGAGCGCGGATTCTATGGCCGCTCCTACCGCGTCAAGCAGGAAATCAGCGCCGATGACCTTCGCCGTCGCCTACTGATCACCCTCGACCATGAAGTCGATGTGCTGGAACATCAGTTTTCCCGTAACCGCGTGCAGCAATTGCGCGGTCACGCGATCTTCCTTGATGCACACACGCTTGAGGTCACCAAGGAAGACGGCGAAGTGCAGCGTGTCAGCGCCAATGCAATCCTGCTGGCAGTTGGCACCCGCCCGCACCGGCCTGCCCATATCGCCTTCGATGGAGTCAGCATTCTCGACAGCGACGACATCGTTCATATCAAGGACGTGCCCCGTTCCATGGTGGTGATCGGCGCGGGCGTTATCGGCATCGAATATGCGACGATCTTCAGCGCTCTGGATACCCAGGTGACGGTGGTCGAGCCACGCGACAACATGCTGGATTTCATTGACAAGGAAATCGTCGAGGACTTTTCCTACCAGCTCCGTGACCGCAACATGAAGCTGATCTTCGGACAATCGGCAGAAAAGGTCGAAAAGGAAGATGGCAAATGTCGGGTGACGCTGAAGAATGGCCGGGTGCTGAATTCCGAAATGGTGCTGTTTGCCGCAGGCCGCGTCGGCGCCACCGATACGCTGAACCTTGCAGCCTGCGGGCTGGAAGCTGATAACCGTGGCCGGTTGAAGGTCAATCCGGAGACGTTCCAGACCGATGTCCCCAATATCTATGCGGCCGGTGACGTGGTTGGTTTTCCGAGTCTGGCCTCCACATCGATGGAACAGGGCCGTATTGCCGCCCGCCATGCCGTTGGCGCCCCTTCCGGCGAACCGCCGCAATATTTCCCCTATGGGATTTATGCCGTGCCCGAGATTTCCACCTGTGGACTGACCGAGGAAGAGGTCAAGCAACGCGCCATTCCCTATGAATGCGGCATTGCCCATTTCCGCGAGACCTCACGCGGCCATATCATGGGCCTCGATAGCGGCATGTTGAAAATGATCTTCTCGCTGAAAACCCGCCGCCTGCTCGGCGTTCATATCGTTGGCGAAGGCGCAACCGAACTGGTCCATATCGGCCAGGCCGTGCTGAACCTGAAGGGAACAGTGGAATATTTCGTCGAAAACACCTTCAATTACCCGACGCTGGCAGAGGCCTATAAAATCGCCGGACTGGACGCCTGGAACCGGATGGGAGAACTGAAGGTCGAAAAAACCGTGAAAAATGCGGCGCAATAGGCTCGAAAACCTGGCATTCGCCCGAGCTAAACCGCTTAGTACTTTTGCGGGAATCGCCTAGAAAACCAGGCTGGCGCCATCAGCGGGAATGTAGAGCCTTGCTCTCACCTCTGGCGCTTGCCTCTGTGCGGCGGCGGCAAGATCGGCGCGACTGACAGTGGCGTGGTCAACGGCGTCGAGATGAGTAGCTATGACCATGGCTTGCGGCGCAAGGTGCAAGACCTCCATCACCATGGCGGCATCCATTACCAGCGGTCCACAGCCGTTCCATTCCGCACCGCAGGCGTGAACGACGATCACATCCGGGCGGTGATCAACAAGCACCTGCCGCACCGCATCGCACAGGATGGTGTCGCCAGCCCAGTAAAGCACCGGCTCACCGGTGGCACGCAGCAGGAAGCCACTGACGTCTCCCATATCCGCCAGAACCTCAGGCGGCCCATGCTGGCCATCTGTCGTTTCCAGACGCACGTCGCCAAGCTGTGTGGCACTTTCAATCCCCATCACCCGCGAAAAGCCCATACCACGGATCGCTGCCACATCACGTGGGTGGCAGAATAATGAGATGTCAGGTGGCAATAGCTGTTTGGCAACAGCGTCGAAATGATCGGAGTGAAGATGCGAAACCAGCACCGCGTCAATGCCGTAAATCACCTGCTCGACCGGGATTGGCAGATCGACCAGTGGCGAGGCCAAGGCCCCGCGATAGCTTCGGCCCTGCCCCTTTGCCGCCAGCCAAGGGTCAATCAGCAGTGTTTGCCCGGCCATCTTTAACCGCAGCGTGGCACTGCGGATCAATTCTATCTCCATGCCGCTCTCCAACACCCACGGATTTTTCTACAGCCTTCTATCAAAGACAATTGATTCTCTGGAAGCACCACCCCTGTCCCATCAAGCCCCACACTACCTTTCAGAACAGCGCTCATCAGCATAAAAAAACCGCCCCGAAGGGCGGTTTTATCATTACCGAAGTCGTAGAAGGGTCGCTTATTCAGCGTCGCCTTCGTCAGCGGCCTTCTTCTTCGCGGCAGCCTTCTTCTTTGGAGCGGCTTCTTCGCCTTCAGCGGAAGCGTCTTCAGCCTTGGCAGCCTTCTTCTTGGCCGACTTCTTGGCAGGCTTGGTGTCGTCGCCGTCTTCGTCTTCAGCCAGCAGTTCTTCCTTGGTCACGGTCTTGTCCGTAACATTGACCTCGGAGATCAGCTTGTCCATGACCTTTTCTTCAAAGATCGGAGCACGCAGCGAGGCGGAAGCGCCGGGCGTGTTACGGAAGAAGTCGATGATCTGCTTTTCCTGGCCTGGGAACTGCTGCAACTGAGCGTAAAGCGCACGCTGCATTTCTTCCTCGGTCACATCGATAGCGGCCTTTTCACCGATTTCGGAGAGAACCAGGCCGAGACGAACGCGACGTTCAGCCAGGGCGCGGTATTCTTCGCGAGCGGCGTCTTCCGTCGTTTCTTCATCTTCGAAGGTCTTGCCGGACTGTTGCAGATCGGTGTTGATCTGGCGCCAGATATTGTCGAATTCGGCATCAACCAGACGCGAAGGCGCTTCGAACTTGTACATCTCGTCCAACTGATCAAGGATCTGACGCTTGATCTTCTGGCGGGTCACATTGCCGTACTGGCTTTCGATCTGGCCGCGAACGATTTCCTTCAGCTTATCAACCGATTCCAGGCCGAGCTTGGTGGCCAGCTCGTCATTGATCTCGGTTTCAGCAGGAGCCGCAACTTCCTTGACGGTGATGTCAAAGGTAGCGTCCTTGCCAGCCAGATTTGCAGCCGGATATTCGGTCGGGAAGGTCACGTTGATGACCTTTTCGTCGCCAGCCTTCAGGCCGACGAGCTGCTCTTCAAAGCCGGGGATGAAGCGGTTGGAGCCGATGACCAGCTCTGCATCTTCGTCCTTGCCACCGTCGAAGGGAACGCCATCGACCTTGCCAAGGTAATCCATGGTGACGCGGTCGCCATCAGCAGCAACACCGTCCTTGGTGGCGAAGGTCCGCGCGCTTTCGGCGATCTTCATGATCTGCTCGTTGACTTCGTCTTCCGACACTTCAACGACTTCGCGGACGATCTTGATGCCGTCGACCGGCTTCAATTCGATAGCGGGAATGACTTCATAGGCAAGCGTGAATTCGAAATCGGCCTGCGCATTGAGGATCTTGTCAGCTTCTGCCTCGTCCTCGGTCATCGCCACTTCCGGCTGGGTCGCGGACTTTTCGCCGCGTTCAGACAGGATGGCGGACGGACGATCACGGACGATTTCGTTGACCAGTTCGGCCATGACCGACTTGCCATACATCTTCTTCAGGTGACCTGCCGGTACCTTGCCTGGACGGAAACCGTTGATGCGAACCTTGTCCTTGACGTCGGCAAGGCGCTCATTCATCTGCGCTTCCATGTCAGCGGCCGGAATGATGACCTTGAGTTCGCGCTTCAGCCCTTCAGCGAGCGTTTCGATAACCTGCATGTTCTAACCTTCGTGTCGTGGCAGCCATGCTCGGACAGCCATGTGTTTCGTTGGCGCCCGTGCCCGGACAGCCGGTTCTTATCGTCTCGGCTGCGAGGCAGCCGGTGGTTTTCCACAGTGCCGTGCGTTTGATAAAACGCACAAGGGACGCTGTAACACTTTAAATTCGCTGCATAATTCCTTGAACCAAGACCGGTTCAAGGAATTATGCAGCCAGCACGCTATCTGCTGATTCAGACGCGGCTGTGTGGCAAACATTTAGCATCTTGCCAGGCAAAGCAGCTCCACAGGCCACGCGTGCAGGCCCCATCACATAGACCCCTAACATACAAACAATGGGCCGGAATGCACGCATTCCCGCCCTCTGCCTTGCTGCCTTACGTTCTGGTGCGGGTAGAGAGACTTGAACTCCCACGCCTTGCGGCACCAGAACCTAAATCTGGCGTGTCTACCAATTTCACCATACCCGCGATCCATCAGAACGTCATGCACTTTGCATGACCCCGCCGGAGCGCGGTCTCTATAACACCCGTTTTTCAACACGCAAAGGAAAAATGACAGTGACATGTCCTCAGCGTGAAATCACATCCCGACAGACATCGGTCAAAAATCCGGTTCCCGATAAACCGGCTGGCCCGCGACGAACAATTGCCGGATCTGCGCCCGTCCCGCATGAGACACCCGTATGGCGATTGAAACCGCACCTTGATTACGCTGTGCCTCGATATCGCGGCCCTCGCCTTCAGGGACATAGAATCGCTCGATCCCGTAATGCACGGTCAAACTGTCTCCGGGCGCCAGAGGCGATGGAAAGGACAGCGGCTCGCTTAACAGCACGACGCTTCCCGGCTTTGCCGGCAGATCGGCGACCGACGCCTCTTCGACCGTGGCAAAGCCATCGGCCTGAGGCACGACACGAACATGCAGACGAACATCCTGCCTGATTGATGGACGAGGACCAATGATCTTTTCTTCAGGAATGCGGGAAATCTGATAATTCAGCACGACAAAATCGCCGCGCAGCAGGTCGCGCGGATCGACCGCCTCGGTCCGCAGCAGGACCTCCTGGCCGTTGCGCAAAACATTGGCCCGCTCGCCAATCTGGTAGCCGATCGCCGCCGTTTGCAGGGCAGCCAGAAGAATCGCCGCGGAAACCAGACGAAAAATATGATTGCGCTGCATCATCACCGCTCCCGTCCTTCAGCCGTCATCGGACGCCTGCGCGTGCCCAGCAGCTTTTCCATCTGGCTGACGCCGAGGGCCAGCAAAGCGACAATCACACCGGCAATCAGGAAAAAGCCCGAGGTCCCCAACAAAGAATCAATTGTTGTAAAGGACAGATAGAGGATCTCGCCTGCGAAAATCAGATAGGCCAGCGCCCGCACCACACCATCATGACGCCCGCGAAGCACAAGGGCCGCAATGGAAATTCCAACCGCAGTGACGGCCACCAGCGCCAGCGGCAAACCGTGATCAAACTCAATATTGAGGATGAAAAGACCCATTGCCGCCAGCAGCAAGGCATGAAAACCGGCAATCTGCACGGACATATACCGGGCAAGCAGCGGCAAGGCTGACGCTGCAAAAGCGGCAACGCCGAGAGCCACATAGGCCATGGCAAGGCCTGGCTGCATGATCTGCGCATAGATCCAGGCAAGCCAGCCAAGAAACAGCAGGCCGGATATATGCTGAACCCGGATGTTGCCTGTGAAAAGTGCCAGCCCGGCCACCAGCGCAGCCGAGAGGGGCGGCGTCCACACCGTCTCTGGCGTCCAGGAAAAGTCGAACTGGTCAAGGGTTGCTGCCGCCAAGCCCAGCGCCAGAACACCAACGAAAGCCGCCATCGCACCGGAGCGAAACAATAGGCAGGACAGGCTTGCCATACCGATCCACAGATAAAGCAGATCGAGAAGGTCACCCGAGAGGTGATACAGTTGCCCCACCAGCGACAGTTCTGCGCCGAAACTGGCTGCTCCCAGCACCAGAAGGGCATGACCCGACGCCTGCCGCCCTTGAGCGAGGCAGAAGGCCGCACCGCCGTGAAAGCCCCAGATCAGCAGAATCAGGCCAGACACCTTCACCAGGCGCGGAATGGCCTGCCAATTGGCCGCCACAAGCAGCAGGATGGCGGCAGAGACCAGCACTGCCGACAGCATGAGCAACACGCCGCCGATATTGAAATTGCCCGCCCGACCATCATGATCCTCGATCATCGCCTCGGCGGCCTGTTTGCTGATCAGGCCCATGCCGGTCCAGCGATCAAGATCTTTCTTCAGTTTCGCCCGATACATCATAGCTCCGTCCGTCGCGGCAGTCCTCTATATAGGCGCCTTTTCAACAATGTCGAAAACCCGATTTCAGCGTCGCAGCAGCGAGAACGATCAGGTTGGCATGGGTATTCAGCCAGCGATAATGACCACATGCGCAAAACGCATAGCTCACATGACAATATCGCACTGCACAAAACCCATAAAAACGATTAGATAAATACCAACAGCAGACGGGAACATCAGTGTTTACGGATGCAGGCAGCGCAAGCTGCAATTCAGTTTCGGCGCAGCATACTCCTCCTCCCAATGCGCGCCGAACGGGCTGACAACCCTCCTCCTCCCAGTTGTCGCCCATTTCAAATGACGCCCGCCGGATCTCCTCCCCCGGTGGGCGTTATTGTTTTCAGCCTCCTCTCCTCCACCGTTCATGAACGACTGAAACCGCTAAAACGCAAATTTTCAAGCAGCGGGATCGTTGTGAGCCAAATCTGCTCGAGAAATAGACAGTTCTTAACAAATCATTGAGGTGCCATGCAATCACAGCATAGGTGCTCCGCTGGAATGGCACTTCATAAGTTATGCCGCAGCGCATATATTCTCCTCAATACATGAAGGGCTGGCCGATTTGCCAGCGAACGCTGAAAAGAGGCAAGACCATGAACATCACTCGCTCGCTGAACAACTGGCGCAAATATCGTCAGACCATTACTGAACTTGGCCGCATGTCGGACCGCGAATTGCACGACCTCGGCATTGGCCGCGACGACATCCGTCGCGTTGCCCGCCATGCCGTCAAGGCTGGCTGATCTACCGGTCAAGTGATCGTCTGAATGAATATATAAAGCGTCGAACATTCCCTTGCGGGTGTTCGGCGCTTTATTTTTTTATAATGCTGCGAGAGATGATCTTCCGTCGCCAGGAAGACCTGGATCGGTAAAATGCGAGCGACGGCGGAGCAAAAAGCCGCCTTATCCTCACAAAAGCCCGCAACTCGTTTTGGGGCGAAGTTAGACCGGCAGCAGAGGCCGATGCGGAGCGCCGGGTTGCTCGACACGGATACTATCACCCGGATGCACCACGCCACCTTCAATGACAACTGCCATGACGCCTGCCTTGCGGATCAGGCTACCGTCCGAGGCTCGGTCCAGCACCGCCTGCATCAAGCCCGGCTGAAAATTATTGATCTGTTTGCAGGGATTGCGAAGACCCGTCACCTCAACCACTGCACCTGAGCCAAAATGCAAACGGCTTCCTTGCTGCAACGCAAGAAGATCGACTCCAACTGTGGTGATGTTCTCGCCAAGATCTCCCGGCTGCACCGAAAAACCCTTATCTCCAAGTTCTCTCAGTAGTTCCGCGTGAATAAGATGAACCTGGCGCAGGTTCGGCTGGCTCGGATCGGCGGCAACCCGGGATCGATGCTGGACCGTGACGCCGAGATGAGCGTCGCCTTCCACACCCAATCCCGCCAGAAGCACGATCTTATCTCGCCCCTGCTTACTGAACACGTGATCTTTGGAAAGGCTGACCGCCTCAACCTTCATCATCTCAATTGCGCTCCCGCCTCAGCTTTGCCCACCAGTCCAGCCGCTTGCGGATATCCCGCTCGAAACCGCGTTCCGGCGGATCGTAAAACGTCTGGCGGCCCATTTTCTCTGGAAAGTAGTCCTGCCCGGAAAAAGCATCCGGCTCGTCGTGGTCATAGCGATAGCCGTCCCCATAGCCCTCGCCCTTCATCAGCTTGGTTGGGGCGTTGAGAATGTGCTTGGGCGGCAGCAGCGAGCCATTTTCCTTGGCGGCGCGCATAGCGGACTTATAGGCGGTATAAACGGCGTTGGATTTCGGCGCGGTGGCGAGATAGACGCAGGCCTGCGCCAGCGCCAACTCTCCCTCCGGTGAGCCGAGATAATCATAGGCATCCTTGGCGGCGTTACAGATCACCAGCGCCTGCGGATCGGCAAGGCCAATATCCTCCACGGCCATACGCACCAGCCTGCGACCGAGATAAAGCGGATCTTCCCCGGCATCGAACATCCGGCAGAGATAATAGAGCGCCGCATCCGGGTCCGAGCCGCGCACGGATTTATGCAGCGCCGAGATCAGATTGTAGTGGCCGTCCTGCCCCTTATCATAGACCGGGGCGCGCCGCTGCACGATCCGTGTCAGCCCCTCGGTATCGAATACCTCTCCATCGCGCGCTGCCCGCCAGACTTCCTCGGCCAGCGTCAGGGCCGCCCGGCCATCACCATCGGCCATGCGGATCAGGCTGGTACGGGCAGGTTCATCCAGCGGCAAAGGTTTTTCCTCGGTCGCTTCCGCCCGTTTCAGCAGCGTCTCGATACTCTCTTCGTCATGTGGCTTGAAGGTCAGCACGCGGGCGCGGGACAAAAGCGCGGCATTCAACTCGAAAGACGGATTTTCCGTGGTGGCGCCGACCAGAATGACCGTGCCATCCTCCATGACCGGCAGGAAACTATCCTGTTGCGCGCGGTTAAAGCGATGGATCTCATCGACGAACAACAATGTCTGGCGACCAGACATGCGCCGGGCGCGGGCGCCCTCAAACACCCGTTTCAGATCCGCCACGCCGGAAAAAATTGCCGAAATCTGCTCGAAGGCCAGATCTGCCTCCCCCGACAGCAGCCGGGCAACAGTGGTCTTGCCAGTGCCAGGCGGCCCCCAAAAGATCATCGATCCCAGAGAGCCGGACGCAATCATCCGGGCCAGAACACCGTCCGGCCCGGTCAGATGATCCTGCCCTGTCACATCAGAGAGCGTTTTCGGCCGCAGCCGATCCGCCAGCGGCCTTCGGGCCGCCATGTCCTCATCCAGTTTCGGGGCAAACAGATCACTCATCGATACATCTGCCGCAGCCGCTGGCCATTGCGATCGATCTCAATCCGCCAATAGGCGGGCGAGCCTGCCGCGATCTTCACCATATCCCGCGACGAGGTAACCTCGGTGCCATTGATGGAGACGATGATGTCACCGGGCTGGAAGCCAAGCCGCTGCGCAACCGAACCATCGGCTACAGCGGTAATCGCCACGCCACTCGTCTGCGTGTTCAGTTTCAGCTCATAAGCAAGACGTGGCGACAGATTGCCGACCGTTGCCCCTTCAAACGGACTGTTGTCCTTTATCACCTGTTCGTCGCGCGGACGGGTCTCCGGTGCACCGGCCAGTGTCAAGGTAATGTCCTTGGGCTTACCATTGTCAATCACGTTCAAAGTGACCGACTTACCAAGGCCTGTTGTCGTCAGGCGGTAGTTTAGGGCATCGGGATGCTCAACAATCACCCCATCCACCGCCGTAATCACCTGCCCGGCCTTGATACCAGCCTTGTCCGCCGGGCCGCCTTCCACCGTCTTGGTGACCAGCGCACCTAAAACCTGTTTCAGACCAAGTGCATCGGCAACATCTGACGTGACCGGCTCGAATGTGGCGCCAACGTAAGGCCGCTCGAACGAGGATTCGCCCTTGTCGGCGGCCTCCAGGAACACTTTGACCAGATTGGCTGGAATTGCGAAACCAACGCCGTTCGAGCCGCCGCCCTTGGAAAAGATCGCGGTATTCAAGCCGATCAACTCGCCATTCATATTCATCAGCGCGCCCCCGGAATTACCGGGATTGATCGACGCATCAGTCTGGATGAAGAAGCCGAAATCGCCTTCCGATACCTGGTTGCGCGCCAGGCCGGAGACAATGCCACTGGTTACCGTCTGGCCCACACCAAAGGGATTGCCGATTGCCAGCACGAGATCGCCGACCTCGATCTTATCCGAATCGGCGATTTTCAGCGTCGGCAAGCTTTCCTTGGCGTCGATTTTCAAGACAGCCAAATCCAGCCGCTCATCCTTCAAAACAACTTTCACCGGATATTCCCGGCCATCGGACAGCGCCACCTTGATATCGTCTGCCCCTGCGATGACGTGAAAATTGGTCATCACCGTGCCGTTCGACTCAACAATCACCCCGGAGCCCAGCGAGGTCTGGCGTTCCGTGCGGTTGGGAAACCGCTGGCCAAAGAATTGCTGGAAAAACGGATCGCCGGCAAAAGGATTGACGCGGCTCTGGACGATTCGCTCGGCATAGACATTGACGACAGCCCCATGGGTCTGCTTGACCAGAGGGGCAAAGGACATCTGCATATCCGCCCGGCTTTGGGGCAGGCTTTTCGCATCCTGCGCCAGTACCGGCGAACCGGCCAGACATGCAAGGACGATGACAGCGGGAGACATCGATTTCAGGCCACGCATACGGGTTTCCTCTTCATTCTCCCAAAACTTGACGGCCAAGTCTTATGGGAGGTTTTCGCAAAGCAAAATAGGCTCTTGGGTGAAAATTGTGGCAAAGCATCGTCATTTCAAGCGCCGAAGGTTCGGTGCAACGACAATAATGAAAACCGAGACGCCACGGCCCATCAAACCGGGGAACATTTGCTGGCGAAGTGCATTTGTAATAGCCTTAACTGCAATAAGCCTGCCTCCCTGAATGACCTGAAAGCCATGACCATGAAAACTGCATCTGCCACCGCCTCGATTTTGTTTATTAGCACCCTGGTGATTGCAGGCATGATGCCCCGCCACGGCGATGCCGCGAGCTTCGATTGTACCAAGACCGATCTGAAGGCAGACGAAAAAGCGATTTGCGACAATCGGGCTCTGAACGATCTCGACGTGAAGATGGTCACCACATTTGAGCTGATTTCCGGCCTGCTGCCCATGGGCAATCGCGGCGAATTGCAGGACCAGCAGACGGCTTGGCTTAAAACCCGCCAGTCCTGCAATGCCGATAGCGACTGCATTACCAAGGCCTATGATGCTCGGTTGAAGGCATTGAAGAGCGTTTACGACAAGATTGAACGCCCACTTTAAGTTTCTTTGCGCGTTGGCAAGAACCGGGTGGCTTCACTCCACCGTCCAGGCAAGAGTTTGGCGCATTCACGTCAAACAGGAGCCAGACAATGCAGACCATCCGCTTTGCCCCCATGCCGTCCACCCTTGCCGAAGCCTACCGGAGCGGTGCGCCGGATGCCTATGGATGCGTGCCGGAGCGCCGCACCTCGCCTGGTGGCAGCTATCAATGCCGCCATTGCCTGGCGCCGATTGCCGAAGGTGCGCCTTACCTGACCCTGGCCTATCGGCCTTTCCCTCATCTACAGCCCTATGCAGAGACCGGACCGATCTTTCTTCATGCCGAGGAATGCGCGGCTTATGATGATGGCGATACCTTACCGCCGATCTTCGAAAGCCCCGATTATATCGTGCGCGGCTATGGCCACGATGACAGGATCGTCTATGGCACCGGCGCCGTTACCGAGACACCCCGGATTGCGGCGCGCGCGCAAGAGCTTCTCCAGGACGAAAAAATCGCCTATGTGCATGTCCGGTCGGCTCGCAACAACTGCTTTCAATGCAGGATCGAGCGGACCCCGGTGGGCGAACATCTGCCGGAGGGATTGGAAACCGCCTAACCACTGCAAGGAGACATGTCTTGAAAATTGGCGTCATCAATACCGGCGGCACGATCAGCTGCGTCGGAAACCCGCTGGCTCCGATGACCAGCGCCCAATTCAAGGCAGCCTGCCAGTCCCATCTCGACCCGATCCTGAAGCAGAAGTATGCCGATCTGGTGCTGGACTATGTGACCGACCTCGCCTTTCCAGAAAGCGAGAGCGGCATGTTGGACAGCACCAATCTGCAACCCTCCGACTGGTGCCTGATTGCCCGCCATATCCTGGAACGCTACGACACGGTGGACGGCTGGATCGTATTGCATGGCACGGATACCATGGATTACAGCGGCACGGCGCTGGCCATGCTGCTGTCGCGCTTTAGTGCCGATGGCACCGTTTTGGCGCAACTCAGCAAGCCGGTGATCCTGACCGGCTCGCAGGTGCCGCTGTTTCATTCCCCTACCCCAGGGGTGATTTCCGGCATGACATTCAATAGTGACGCCTTTCAAAATGTCTGTGGCGCGGTCGCCGCCGCACAGACTGGGCTTGCCGGTGTCAGTGTGTTTTTCGATAGCCAGCTGATGCGCGGCTCGCGGGTGGTGAAAGCCGATGCAAGCCAGTTTCGCGGCTTTTCCAGCCCGAATTTCCCGGTTGTCGGCCAATATGGCATCACCCTCGGCCTCAATGCCGACCTCGCCCCACTGCCGCCCGTATCCTCCGCTGTCAGCCTGGATGATGAAGCCGCGAGGACGGAAACCCTGGCCCAATTGCAGGCCATCACCTCCAACATAAACAAGGCTCCGGTCATCACTCTCGGGGCCTTTCCCGCCTGGTACGATGCCGCCCAAGGTAAGGCGCTGCTGGCCGATATGATCCGCACCTGCGTGGCCCAGGGCATTGGCGGGCTGGTGCTGCAAGCCTATGGCGCAGGCAATTTTCCAAGCGGAAATGCCCGGCAGCCGGACCAGGGCGCTATCTACAAGGCCTTGGAGGAGGCCAACCGAGCGGGCGTGGTGATTGTCGATAATACCCAGGTCCTGCAGGGCGCTGTGGATTATAATACCTATGCCGCAGGGGCCTGGCTGCCCGCCATTGGCGCATTGAACCCGGTGGATATGACCGTCATGGCCTCCTTCGCCAAGCTGACCGTGCTTCTGGCGGCCCGCGATGCAAATGGCTGGTCACTGGACGATGTCAAATATCTGATGCAGATCCCGCTGGTTGGTGAGATGGCCGATATTGCCCGACTGGACAGCCGTAACAAAGCGGTGCTTTTCCCCGGCCAGTCGCTGACCACGTTCAATGGTAGCGCCAGTCTGGTGAATGACCCGGCGCTCGGCCCGCAACTGCGAGACAGCTCCGGCAAGACGCTTTGGTCGATTTTGGGGGCGATGTTGGGCGAAGATGAAAAAACCGCCCTGCCCGGCCGATTGCAGATGCGCGACGATGGAAATCTGGTTTTTTATAACCGCAACAATCAGCCCTTGTGGCAGAGCGAGACCGGTGAGGAAGGCGCCTCTTCACAATTACGTCTTGGACAGCCAGACGAAAACACCGTGTGCTTGAGCGTTTATGATTACAACCACCGCCAAACGCTCTGGAGCAAGACTTTTTTGCTTCCATCCGACAGGTATCAAGACTCGAAGATGTGAACCACAGCGTCGCAAAAAAACAGCCGTTCGTCTGACGTGGTGGGCGGCTTTGATCCGCTTGATGTAAGCGGGAATTTTAACGAGATTTTTTACAGTATTTACAATGATCGCCGTTAAAATGGAAAGGAACCTAGAAAAAAGACTTTCACATGCAAAACAATCTTAAAATGGATATTCGCACAGCCCCACGAAGTCGCTGCCGCATGGATAGTGCCGTGCGCTATATGCGCCAGGTTGCCGATTGCCGGATCATCGATATTTCCCGCTCAGGCTTGGCACTTGAACTCTACACTGCCTTCCACGCAGCAACTGGCAGCACCGTCCTCATCGAAAATGAGGAAATTGGTCTGCTGGAGGGCATGGTCCGCTGGAACCGGGGCGGACGGCTGGGCATTCAGTTTCGCCAGAACAGCAATTCCATTGCGAAGGTCGCCGCTTACTTTCGCAACTTCCACCAGGAAGTGCGCCCGGTCCTGAAACGATAGACCCGATCGCTCCACACAGCTTTGATCGCTCGCGCTAAATGTCACCGGCCAATTTCTGGCGCGCACGGTATTTCAGATTATCATCATCAACCTGTCATGATATGAAGGCAACTGGTTTGCGATGCTCACGCATCGACGATGACATTTGCCAGGAGCCTTCCCATGTCGCCACTCGCACACTTGCGCCCCACCGACCTGCACCCTATTACGCGCCGCTCGCTGTTGGGAGGTTTTGCCGCTGCCAGCGCCCTTGTCGTGCTTCATCCGTTTGCCGCCCGGGCGGCAGCCAATCAGGCGCATTTGCGGTTGATGGAAACCACCGACATCCATGTCAACCTGATGCCCTACGACTATTATGCCGACAAGCCCAATGACACGATGGGCCTGACGCGCACAGCGACGCTGATCGACGAGATCCGGGCCGAAGCTGGCAACTCCATGTTGATCGACAATGGCGATTTGCTGCAAGGCAGCCCGATGGGCGATTACATGGCCTATAAAAAGGGCATCAAGGCCGGTGATCAGCACCCCGTCATGAAGGCCATGAACACGCTGGGCTATGATTGCGGCACGCTTGGCAATCATGAATTCAATTACGGCCTCGACTTCATGTTCAACACGCTGGCGGCGGCGAAATATCCTATTGTCTGCGCCAACCTGACCAAGGGCCAGCTCGCCTCCGATCCGAAAAACGACGCGCTATTCTTCAAGCCTTTTACGATCATTGAAAAGACGATCAAGGACGGTGCGGGTGCCGAGAGTGTGATCAAGGTCGGCTTTATCGGGTTCGTTCCGCCGCAGATCATGCTCTGGGATGCCAAGAACCTTGAGGGCAAGGCCCAGACCCGTGACATCGTCGAGGCGGCTCGTGCGTGGGTACCTGTGATGAAGGAGCAAGGTGCCGATATCGTCATCGCGCTGTCGCATTCCGGTATCGATGGCAGCGGCCAGACAGAAAGAATGGAAAATGCCTCGCTCTACCTGGCCACAGTTGAGGGCATCGATGCGATTTTCACCGGCCATCAACATCTGGTCTTTCCCGGTCCAAAAACCTGGGATGGTGTCCAGGGTGCCGATCCGATCAGGGGAACATTGATGGGTAAGCCCGCGGTCATGGCTGGCTTCTGGGGCTCACATATGGGCCTGATCGACTTCATGCTGGAAAAAGATGGCAATCGCTGGAAAATCGTCGATTTCACCGCTGAGGCACGGCCGATCTATCACCGCGATGACGCCAAGAAAATCATTGCCGATGTCAGGGACAACCAAAACGTCGTGGCCGCCATAAAGGACGAACACGAGGCGACACTGGCTTACGTGCGCACCCCGGTCGGCAAGACATCCGCACCGCTTTACTCCTATTTCGCGCTGGTGGCCGACGACCCATCGGTGCAGATCGTGTCCAATGCCCAGACCTGGTATATCAAGGACATGCTGAAGGAGACGAAGTACAAGGATTATCCTGTCTTGTCAGCCGCAGCGCCGTTCAAGGCTGGCGGCCGCGGTGGCGCCGATTATTATACCGATGTTCCCGCAGGCGATATCGCCATCAAGAATGTCTCGGACCTCTACCTCTATCCAAACACCGTGCAGGCGGTGCTGATAACAGGCGCGCAGGTCAAGAACTGGCTGGAAATGTCGGCTGGCATGTTCAACCAGATCAAGCCTGGATCGAAGGATGCGGCCCTGCTCAATCTCGACTTCCCATCCTACAATTACGATGTGATCGACGGCGTCACCTATGAGATCGACCTGTCGCAACCGACGAAATATGACAAGGATGGCAAAGCGATCAATCCGAATGCAAACCGGATCAAAAACCTGAGCTTTAACGGCAAGCCTATTGATCTTGAGCAGCAATTTGTGGTCGTCACCAACAACTACCGCGCTGGGGGCGGCGGAAAATTCCCTGATCTCGCCTCAGACAAGGTGATTTTCGTCGGCCCGGATACCAATCGCGATGTCATCGTCCGCTATATTGTCGCCCAGGGTACCATCAACCCCTCGGCTGACGGCAATTGGCGCTTTGCCGCGATCCCCGACACGACCGCCAGCTTCCAGACAGGCCCCAAGGGCCGGGCGTTTGCCGCTGAGGTCAAGGGCGCGAAGATCGAGGATGCCGGTGACGGCGCGGACGGTTTTGCCAATTACCGGCTGATTCTGTAAAACAACGATCCAGCTGAAACGCAAAACGCCCGGACCAAATCCGGGCGTTTTGCATGAAAAATTATCCTTAAAATCTTTAAGCGCTGCGATCCTTGGCGCCATCGGCAAACAGCGAAGGTCCGTTCTGGTCGATAATCTGGCGGGCCTTACGGAAGGTGCAATCCAGCGCATCTTCTTTGGATGTAAACATGTCGGCGCGAATGAAGCTGCGGGTCAGCGTTTCACCATTGACGTCCTTTTCGATCCGCCCGGCCAAACGCAACTGGCTGCCTTCCTTGATCGGCTCGGCATAGATCCGACAATCGCCATGCAATTGCGGCTCGGCGGAAACGGACTGCTTCGTCTCATCTGATGATGACGAACCCGAAAACGCCGAAAAAATCTTCGAAAGAAAGGATGCCATTGCAACTGCCCTCTGCCTGCCAACAAATATAATGGCGCAGGGACACTCACGCATCCCGGCCAAGACCAATGTCGTTTGTCGGCAAGCATGGTCATAAAATCAAGCGATTTTGCTCACAGTCTGTCAGAACCGGCGATAAAACGCTGATATCAGGCAACGGCATCCTCAGCAGGCATGGATTTCACTGCGGTTTCATTGGTCATCACACGACGGTTGCGCAGGAAAAACTGGAAACTGGTTGGCGCCCGCATCAGATAACCGGGATAGGCAGCAACCAGCCGCATCAGAACCTTGAAATCCGGCAGGTAGCCTTTGGCCAGGCCACGCAACAAGGCATAGGTATAAGCGCCTTCATAAAGCTTCTGGCGGAACAGAACAGTCTCCGGATCGGCAAGCAAAATAACCGGCATATCCTTGAGATAATTATATTGAAGCGCCAGACAGCCCTGGATCGCCACGGATTTCGGGCTATCCCAGGACACGTTGGACCAGTAGAGATTAACGCCTTCCAGGCAGCTGACATTGATCTTCGGATCGATCACCGTGTCGTTGAACAGGCAAAGCTCGATCCAGAAAACATGATCCTCGCCGGCACTGCGCAGCGCGCCATTGAAACGCAAACCGGCATTTTTCTTGAAGCGGTAAACGACGGTCGATGTCTGCGGGGGGCACTCGCGGATCATCACTTCCGCAAGCTGGCCCTTGCGGAAGGCATGGTAATTGTCGCCGCAAATCAAGTCTTCATCGGAAGCAAGCGCACGGCGCGTGCCGGGAAGACTAATGAAATAGTCGGCATAATACTTGCCGCGAACATGGTTGCAGAAGAAGAAATCACCAAAGACAAGCCCATCCAGGGCACGCTGAATGTGATCGTCGTGCCAGACGTCGTCGGAATCGAGAAAGGCCACATAGTTGACGGGATCGGCTTCAAGATAATCCAGCGCCATATTTCGCGCTTCGCCTGGTCCACCATTGTCTTTTTCAAGCAGAACGATGCACAGATTGGGACCGGCTTCGAAATCAGCAAGTTCCTCTTTGGCGGAAATTGGCGAGCTATCGTCAACGATAACAACGCTTATCTCAACGTCACTGTCTAATTTCTGCGATTTAATCGATTCCAGAGCCCGGGATAAAATTCCCTTCTCTTTCTGGAAAAAGGGGATCACGACAGCAACCGATACACTCATCATACACCTCACGTTGCTTCAACGACACCCTTTGCCACGCATGGTTTTCAAGCCATGTGCAGCCAAGATCTGTTCGGACACCATCACTGGTGCCGCAGCGTTCACGGAAAAATCATTAATACAAAGTTAAGCCTACACAACATTAGTCGAGCCAGCAACATCTAGGAACGTCATTTATTGGGTCTATTTTTTTAAGAATCATGGGAACGAAATCAGCATTACCATTATGTTACACATGTATTTTAAGGGATTTCCCAAATTGGGACAGCACTGTTAAAGCAGTAAAATTAGGAAAAACTATTCGAAATCAACATTTTGGTAAATTGATATGTATCACCCCCCTTATTGTTGGGGATTTTTTACAAACCATAAGTGGATCTATTCTAGTCAATGCAACCGAATATGATTACCTGCTTGACTGTAAAAAACGGAACTTATGGTAAATTTCTTGATAGCGAGGGCTTATGATCCATATCGAGACATGGACTGAGGCTTTTACAGTGGTGCTTAGAACCCTGCTCTTCCTGCTTTCGCTCCAGTAGAGCGCGTCAGCAACGTCGTTCGCCTATACCCTGCCGAGGTAAAACCGTATTTTTCACTATCTGCGGCAGGATTGCTTAAAGCAGTTTCAACTTCGGGATCGATGCGTTAGCAGATAGCACTGATATTGCCGATGCTGGAAACCAGACCATGACAAAAACTGCCGTCCAAGATGCCGTTCATGCCCTTCGCGACCTTTTCCCCGCGACACCACTGCAATTGAGCGAGCACTTGAGCACGTTGTTCAATGCCAACATTTATCTGAAGCGTGAGGACCTGACGCCGGTGCGCTCCTATAAGGTACGCGGCGCCTATAACTTCTTCCGCAAGGTTATTGCCCTGGGGCAGATCGACAAGATGTTCGTCTGCGCCTCAGCCGGCAATCATGCGCAAGGCTTCGCCTTCGCCTGCCGTCACTTCGGCGTGCATGGCGTGGTGTTCATGCCGGTGACCACGCCGCAGCAGAAAATCGACAAGACCCGCAAGTTCGGTGCCGAGTTCATTACCATAAGGCTGATCGGCGATATCTTCGACCAATGCTACAAGGCCGCCCGCGACTATGTAGAGGAAGCCGACGGCCTGATGGTGCCGCCTTTCGACCATGCCGACATCATCGAAGGCCAGGCAACCGTTGCTGCCGAAATTCTGGAGCAACTACCGGAAGAGGTCACACCCGATCTGGTGGTCATGCCCGTCGGTGGCGGCGGCTTGAGTGCGGGCATGACGGGCTATCTAGCCGAAGACCTGCCGCCATCAGCCTTTCTGTTTGCCGAGCCGGTCGGCGCGCCAAGCCTGAAACGCTCGTTGGAAGCGGGTGAAGTCATCACCCTGCCCAAGGTCGATAATTTTGTCGACGGTGCCGCCGTGGCGCGAATCGGCGATGCCAATTTTGCGGCCCTGAAACACTTCCCGCCCGCTCAGGTCATGCTGGTGCCAGAAAATGCGATTTGCGGGACGATCATTGACATGCTGAATGTCGAAGGCGTGGTGCTGGAACCGGCGGGTGCCTTGGCGATTGCCACACTCGGCCTGCTGGAGCACTCATCCATCGAGGGCAAGACCGTGGTGCTTGTCGTCTCCGGTGGCAATTTCGATTTCGAGCGCCTGCCCGACGTGAAAGAACGCGCCATGCGCTATGCTGGCTTGAAGAAATATTTCATTCTGCGCCTGCCGCAGCGGCCCGGCGCGTTGCGCGATTTTCTCAATTTGCTTGGCCCGGAAGACGATATCGCCCGGTTTGAATATCTGAAGAAATCCGCCCGCAATTTCGGCTCGATCCTGATCGGCATTGAAACGACGGATGCCTCGAATTTTTCCGGCCTGTTGCAGCGGTTCGAAGAGAATGGTCTCGGCTATGAAGACATCACCGAAAACGACATCCTGGCCAATCTGATCATCTGACGATGTTTAAAATTGCACCTTTGCCTGCTTAAAATTTAATGTCCTGCCGCATTTGCAGGACAACAATTGCAGATTACAGAACAGTAGATTTGGAGAAATAGCCGGAAAACAAAGGATAAACAGCTAAAACTCCAAAAAAGCTCGATCCATTGCCAAGCTGGCACAAGAGTTGCTTCTGTACAGCCAGAGTTGGCAGCTAGGGTTCCGGCGCGAGAAGCGTGACTGGTCCGAGAGCAGCCACCGGCGGGGGAGACATCCCTGTCGGGTGCACGGCGGGATAAAAGCCCGGGAGACCTCGTTAGCCAAGGGATTGGCGGCGTTGGTCTATGCCGATCCCTTTTGAAAAAAGCAAAAGGGGAAATTCATGCGCCTGTTATCAAAACTTATTTCTGTTTCTACACTGTCCGTAGCCATGTCGCTGGGCGGACTTATACCAGCCGATGCCGCGCCCAAGAAGGAGTTCAAGGTCGCCTGGTCGATCTATGTCGGCTGGATGCCCTGGGGCTATGCCAGCGACCATGGCATCGTCAAGAAATGGGCCGATAAATACGGCATCAAGATCGATGTCACCCAGTTCAACGATTACGTGGAATCGATGAACCAATATACCGCCGGTGCCTTCGACGCGGTGACGCTGACCAATATGGACGGTCTGTCGATTCCCGCCGCCGGCGGAGTCGATACCACGACGGTGATCGTCGGCGACTTTTCCAATGGCAATGACGCGGTCATCTTGAAGGGTAAGGACAAGCTTGCCGATATCAAAGGCCAGAACGTCAATCTGGTTGAGTTTTCCGTCTCGCATTATCTCTTGGTGCGGGCGCTGGAGAGCCTCAAAATGACGGAAAAAGACGTGAAGGTGGTCAACACGTCGGATGCCGACATGGTCGCCGCCTATAAGACCGATGACGTGACCTCAGTCGTCACCTGGAACCCGCTGGTCTCGACCATTCTCGAAGACCCGACCGCCAAAAAAGTGTTCGACAGCTCGCAAATCCCCGGCGAAATCATGGACTTGATGGTCGCCAATACAGAAGTCCTCAAGGACAATCCGGATTTCGGCAAGGCGCTGGCCGGAATCTGGTACGACACGGTCAAGCTGATGATGGCCGACACCGCAGAGGGCAAAGCTGCCCGCGAAGAGATGGGCAAGGCGTCCGGCACAGATCTCAAGGGCTTTGACAGCCAGTTGGCCGCCACCAAGCTGTTCGATAAGGCAGCGGATGCCAGCGCCTTCACCACCTCGCCGGTGCTGCCGAAAACCATGGATCTGGTGCGCAATTTCCTGTTTGAAAAAGGCCTGCTCGGCAATGGTGCTCCCTCTGCCGATATTATTGGCATTGAAATGCCCGATGGCAAGGTGCTTGGCGACAAGGCCAATGTGAAGTTCCGCTTCACAACCACCTATATGGATGCCGCCGCCAAGGGCGCGCTCTGAAACTTATCCGGGACGCATATCCGGGGGCGGGTGATCGCCCGCCCCACCTTCCCTAAGAATTCGGAGCGACAGGATGCGCTGGATCAATCATAAACCGAGCAATGGTGCGAAACTAGGCCTCGCCACCCTGCCCTTCGCGCTGGTGCTGCTCGCCTACGCCGCAGGTTCGGCGGCACGGCTGGCGGAAAACGCCAATGACAAGCTGCTGCCGGGCTTTGTCGCCTTTGCCGATGCCATCAACCGCATGGCCTTTACCGCCGATGCCCGCACCGGCGACTATGTTCTCTGGACGGATACGCTGGCCAGCCTGACCCGGCTTTCCTCCGGGCTTGGTATTTCACTGCTGATCGCGCTGACGATCGGCATGGCGATTGGGATGCTGCCCTATCTGCGTGCGCTGATGTCGCCGTTCGTCGCCGCGATTTCCATGGTGCCACCACTGGCGCTGCTGCCCATACTGTTTATCGCCATGGGCCTGGGGGAGGTCTCGAAAATCACCCTGATCGTCATCGGTGTCGCACCGATCATGATCCGCGATCTGGCGCTCACCGCCCTGGCCCTGCCGCGCGAACAGATCATCAAGGCTGAGACTCTAGGTGGCTCCTCCTGGCAGATCGCCATCAGGGTCGTCCTACCACAGATCCTGCCGCGCCTGATCACCTGTCTCAGATTGCAGCTTGGCCCGGCCTTTCTGTTTCTGATCGCAGCGGAAGCGATTTCCTCCGATAGCGGTCTCGGCTACCGGATCTTCCTGGTGCGCCGCTACCTGTCCATGGACGTGATCTTTCCTTACGTGTTGTGGATCACGCTGATTGCCGTTGTGGCCGATGTCCTGCTCGACCGATTGCGCATCGCGCTGTTTCCCTGGTCTAACTTGGAGAAGGGCGCATGAGCGGGCTGAAGATCGACAATATCTGGAAGGAATATGGCGACCAGATCGTGCTGGAAAATGTCTCACTGACAGTCGCATCTCGCGCGTTCGTGGCGCTAGTCGGTCCGTCCGGCTGCGGCAAGAGCACGTTTCTGCGGATGCTGCTGGGGCAGGAACAGCCAACACGAGGCACCATTCTTCTGGATGGCAAGCCGCTGCCAAAGGAGCCAGGGCCAGATCGCGGCGTCGTCTTCCAGCGCTATTCGGTGTTTCCGCACCTCACCGTGCTGGGCAATGTGCTGCTGGGTAAGGAATTGCCCGCCTCGCCGCTGGCCGGTCGTCTGTTTGGCTCTGCTCGGCGCAATGCGGTGGATGAGGCCCGCGCGATGATTGACGCCGTCGGCCTTGCCGGATCGGAGGCGAAGTATCCAGCCCAGCTTTCGGGCGGCATGCAACAGCGGCTGGCCTTAGCGCAGGCGCTGATCATGAAGCCGAAAGTGCTGCTGCTGGACGAGCCGTTCGGGGCGCTCGATCCCGGCATTCGCGCCGAAATCCACACGCTGATGAAAAAGCTCTGGCACGAAAACCCGATGACCGTCGTCATGGTCACGCATGACATGCGGGAAGCCTTTACGCTGGCCAGCCGCGTCGTCGCTTTTGAGCGGCCTCGTGATCGGCCAGAGGAAAAACAGCGCTACGGCGCCACCATCACCAAGGACATTTCCATCTGGCCACCCCGCCAGGCGGGAACCCCTTCCATCTTTCGCCCTGACCGGGACGGCCCGGTCGCATCCATCGGGCTTCACCGGGACGACCCGGCACATCGTCGATAGGAGACCCATCATGCATATCCGACGCTCTGCCGAAGAGATTGCCGCCAACCGGGCGCGCTATGAGGAACACCAGAAAAACGGCCTGGACTTTTCCCCGAAGGCCTTGCCGGGCAAAAGCCCGCTGCCCGCACCGGACATCGAGGCGACAGACCTTATCCATAGGGAAACCATCCCCGGCGGCTGGTATTGGTCCACGCAGGTAAAAACCCATGAGACGCTGCGGATCGCCCTGCCCCACGGTTTTTCAACCGTCACACTGGTCGCCTGGAACGCGGATGATCCGTCCGAACGGCTGAACCTGCCCGATACCGTCAAGATGCAATGGACCACCGGGCTTGGCAAAGGCCGGGTGATGTTTTCCGACATGGGCAAGGTAATGTTTTCGATCACTGAAGACACCAGCGGCGCGCATGATTGCCTGATGGGTGGCTCCACAGCCGCCTCCAACGCCCGCAAATATGCCAGCGCCAACAGCCAGGGCCTGCGCAATACCCGCGACAATTTCCTGATCATGGTAAGCAAGCTCGGCCTCGACAAGCGCGACATTCCAGCAGCGCTCGCTCTGTTTGCCCCTGTGCGGGTCGATGCGTACGGACGCTTTCACTGGAAGCCGGAGTTGCTCAATTCCGGAGATTATATCGAGCTTCGCGCCGAGATGGAGATGATTGTCGGCTTTTCCAATTGCCCGCATCCGCTCGATCCCAATCCGCTCTACCAACCCAATCCCGTTGTCATTAGCCGGATAAAGGCCAGGCAGCCGCAAGCGGACGATCTTTGCCGCACGGCGACAGCGGAAGCGGTGCGTGGCTTTGAAAACAATGCGTTTGCAGCGCTGTAAGGGAGGAAACCATGTCTGAATTCAACACCACATCTCCCCTTCGCACGCCTGATACCGCTGTGCAGGATCACGTCATTGCGGCGGAAGCGCCATTTTCCACGGTGGTCAAAAAAGGCCAGATTCTGCGGATCGAGGACAGTTATGGCCAGCAGGCCATCGACACGCTGTTTTACAATGCCAAGGATTTTTCCGAGCGCTATTCCAATCAGGATACGATGCGCGAACAGGGTGCCGCCTATATTTCCACCGGCACCAAAATCATCTCCAATGACGGCCGGGTAATGCTCACCATGACCGCTGACAGCTGCGGGCGGCACGATACCTCTGCCGGGGCCTGCTCCTGCGAAAGCAATACGGTGCGCTTTGGCCATGGTACCAAATATCTTCATGCCTGCCGCGATAATTTTGTGCTGGAAGTGGCGAAATACGGCATGAGCAAGCGCGACGTGGCCGCCAATATCAACTTCTTCATGAATGTACCGATTGAGCCGAGCGGCCAGATGACCATTGTCGATGGCATTTCCGCGCCCGGCGATTATGTCGAACTGCAAGCCGAAATGGATGTGCTGCTGGTGATTTCCAATTGCCCGCAGATCAACAATCCCTGCAACGGTTTTGATCCGACGCCTGCCCGGGTTCTGGTCTGGGATAGCGAGGCCTGATCGATGTTCAAAAAGGTTCTGATTGCCAACCGGGGCGAAATCGCCGTCCGGATCATCAAGACATTGCGGCGTCTGGGCATTGCCTCCGTCGCCGTCTATTCCGATGCCGACCGCTTTGCGCTGCATGTGCGGCAGGCCGATAAAGCCATCCGGCTTGGCCCGGCCCAAGCCAGCGAAAGCTATCTGAATGTCGAGGCGGTGATTGCCGCCTGCAAGGAAACGGGGGCTGAAGCCGTCCATCCCGGCTATGGCTTTCTCTCGGAAAATATCGGCTTTGCCGAGCGGCTACAGGCCGAAGGCATCACCTTTATCGGCCCGACACCGGAGAATATCGCCAGCTTTGGCCTGAAACACACGGCAAGGCAACTGGCGGCAGACAGCGGCGTGCCATTGCTGCCCGGTAGCGGCTTGCTGGACAGCGCCGAAGACGCGCTTTCGGCAGCCGAATTGATCGGCTACCCTGTGATGCTGAAATCCACTGCAGGCGGCGGCGGCATCGGCATGCAGCTCTGCCATAACGCCACAAGCCTGCAAGCGGCCTTCGACACGGTCCAGCGCACCGCCAAGGCCAGTTTCGGCGATGCGCGGGTCTATCTGGAACGCTTCGTTTCCAAGGCCCGGCATGTTGAAGTGCAGATCTTTGGCGATGGACAGGGCAGAGTCATTGCACTTGGCGAACGGGATTGCTCCCTCCAGCGCCGCAACCAGAAAGTCATCGAGGAAACCCCGGCCCCCGGCCTGTCGGAGGCAGTTCGCCAGCGCCTGTATGGGGCAGCCGTCTCGCTTGGCCGCTCGGTCCATTACCGCTCGGCAGGCACGGTGGAGTTCATCTACGACCCTGACCGCCAAGAGTTTTACTTCCTGGAGGTCAATACACGGCTTCAGGTCGAGCATCCGGTGACAGAGGCGGTGTTCGGCATCGATCTGGTGGAATGGATGATCCGCCAGGCCGCCGATGAGGATGTGCTGACCGGCAATGAACATCTGGTGCCGAAGGGGGCGGCCATCGAGGCCCGGATTTATGCCGAAATGCCCCATGCCGATTTTCGCCCCAGCGCAGGCCTGCTGACAGACTTGGTGTTTCCGAATACGGCCCGCGTCGATGGCTGGATCGAAACCGGCACGGAGGTGACACCTTATTACGACCCGATGCTGGCCAAGCTGATCGTGTCAGGCAAAGACCGTGACGCGGCGATTGCCGCTTTGCAATCGGCGCTATCGGCAACGTCCTTGTCCGGCATTGAGACCAATCTCGATTATCTCAGCGCTATCGCCGCCTCCGATCTGTTTTTAAGCGGCGATGTGGCAACCACGGCGCTGAAGGATTTTTCCTTCGTGCCAGATGTGGTCGAGGTCATCGCCCCCGGTGCCCAATCCAGCCTTCAGGAATTGCCGGGGCGGCTGGGGCTCTGGCATGTCGGTGTGCCGCCAAGCGGGCCGATGGACGCCCGCTCCTTCCGCCACGCCAACCGGCTGGTTGGCAATGGCGACGATGTGGCGGCACTGGAGCTGACTGTCTCAGGGCCGATGCTGAAATTCTTCTCCGATGTTACCGTTGCACTGGCCGGTGCCGAAATGGCGGTGACATTGGATGGCACGCCGGTCGCGCATAATACGGCCTTCACCGTCAAACCCGGACAGGTTCTCGCCATCGGCAGGATTTCCGGTCCCGGCCAGCGCGCCTATCTGGCGGTGTCGGGCGGCTTCGCGGCACCAGTGGTGCTTGGATCGCGCGCCACCTTCGGCCTAGGCCAATTCGGCGGCAATGCCACGGGGACCCTTAAGGCAGGCCATGTGCTGCGGCTGGCCCGCAGCCCACAACCCGTCACCACGCCCGCCGATGAGCCACCGGAGCTGACGCGGGAATGGTCGGTCGGCGTCGTCTATGGCCCGCATGGCGCGCCGGATTTCTTTCTGGACAGCGATATTGAAACGCTGTTTTCCACGGATTATGAGGTGCATTTCAATAGCGCCCGAACGGGAGTCCGGCTGATCGGCCCTGCGCCGACTTGGGCGCGGCAGGATGGCGGCGAGGCCGGGCTGCATCCCTCCAACTTGCATGACAATCCTTATGCGATTGGGGCCATTGATTTTACCGGAGATATGCCGATCATTCTTGGTCCTGACGGTCCAAGCCTTGGCGGTTTCGTCTGCCCCGCGGTGATTGCCAGGGATGAACAGTGGAAAATGGGCCAGTTCAAGCCGGGCGATACGATCCGCTTTCATCCTGTCCAGCGTAAGCAAGACCCGCTGGCCGGCCCGGTGGTCAAAAACGTGGCCAATACCGGTTCGGCCACTGTCGGCAAAAGCGATGCCGGACCGGTGCCGGTGGTCTATCGCCGTCAGGGTGACGACAATCTGCTGGTGGAATATGGCGAGATGCAGCTCGACATCGCCATTCGCATGCGCGTCCACTTGCTGATGCAGGCGGTCAAGGCGGCCAAGCTGCCGGGCCTGATCGACCTCACCCCCGGCATTCGGTCGCTGCAAATCCATTATGATGGCGCCAGCCTGTCGCGCACCCGGCTGCTGGGCCTGCTCAGCGAAATCGAGACCAGCCTGCCCCCGGCACAGGACGTGACGGTGCCAAGCCGTACGGTCTATCTGCCGCTCTCCTGGAACGACCCGGAGGCGGAACTGGCGATGCGCAAATATCAGGAGCTGGTGCGGCCCAACGCCCCCTGGTGCCCGTCCAATATCGAGTTCATCCGCCGCATAAACGGCCTTGCCGACGAGCAGGCCGTGAAGGACACCATTTTCAACGCCCGCTATCTGGTGATGGGTCTTGGCGATGTCTATCTCGGCGCGCCGGTTGCCACACCGCTCGATCCGCGCCACCGGCTGGTGACCACCAAATACAATCCGGCCCGCACCTGGACGCCGGAAAATGCCGTTGGTATCGGTGGCGCTTATATGTGCATCTACGGCATGGAAGGTCCGGGTGGCTACCAGCTGTTTGGCCGTACCATCCAGATGTGGAACACCTGGCGGCAAACGCCGGTCTTTACCCGCGACAAGCCTTGGCTGCTGGATTTCTTCGACCAGATCCGCTTCTTCCCCGTCAGCCACGATGAGCTGATGGAGGCCCGCGCCGCCTTCCCGCATGGCGGCTATCCAATCCGCATTGAGGACGGTACATTCTCCTATGCAAGCTATGCGGCGGAGCTGGCTGAAAATGCCGAAAGCATCGGCACGTTCAAGCGTCAGCAGCAAGCCGCCTTCGAGGCGGAACGCCAGCGCTGGAAGGACCAAGGCCTCGACAGCTTCACCGCCGATGAAGACGAACATCCCGGTCCTGGCGGCGATATTCCAGACAATTGCTTCGGCGTGGAAAGCGCCGTCCCCGGCAATCTCTGGAAACTGCTGGTGGAGGAAGGCCAATCCGTTGTCGCCGGAGAGACGATTGCCATCATCGAATCGATGAAGATGGAGATCACTGTGACGGCCCATGCGCCGGGTATCCTGCGGGAATTGCGCGCCGTCCCAGGAAAGACGGTCAAAGCGGGCGACGTGATCGCCGTGCTGCAAAACCCCTGAAACAGCCTGCCACAACACCTCAATGACCGGATATCTGGAATGAAATTTCATTTATCCGGTCAAATTTTCTACTAAAAAACCAGAGAATAGATGGAGCTTTCTCGTCCTCAGCCAGATTCGGACTGATAATCACCGATATCGGAGCATGATCGACGTGGGATCGGCATGTTCGGATGTCCTGACAGTTGCGGAAAGGATCAGTCATGCCAAGCCAGACCTGTAGCATCGATACCCTTGTCGTTCCGGGACTGAACGGTTCAGCCGCCGGGCATTGGCAACGGCATTGGGTTGAAGACCAGCCCACCAGCATCATGGTCGAGCAGGACGATTGGGCTCATCCAGAGCTTGGCGCCTGGAAAGCCCGGCTGGAACAGCAGCTTTCCTTGTGTAGGTCAGGCGCTTGGATCGTCGCCCATAGCATGGGCTGCCTTCTGACCGCCCAAATGGCCGATAGTCCGCTTCGTCATCTGATCCGTGGCGCGCTGCTGGTCGCACCCTGCGACCTGAAAACCACCGAGAACCAACATCCCGATGTCATCCGATTCGGTGACATGCCCTGCCAGCGCCTGCCCTTTCCCTCATTGATGATCGGCAGCAGCAACGATCCCTATATGGATGCCGAAACTTTACAGCGCACCGCATCCTGCTGGGGCAGCCGGCTGGTCAATCTCGGCCCCGTCGGCCATATCAACCCGCAAAGCGGGTTTGGACGGTGGAGCGAAGGTTATGCTCTGCTCTCGCAACTGCAAACCACTGTTGAGGGCCGCCGAGAAATCCAGCCCCCGAAGTCTACAAGACCAGCACCTATAAGCGTGGCTGAGCCACACGTGCATTCACACGCCTGAACATACGTACAATTTTTTTCAACCTGTCTTTGCAAGCCGAGCCTTGATTAAGGCCTCGCCTCATGGTCATCATCGGGAAACCTGGATATTCCGATGACGCCTGTCTCCCCCATTCTTTCCAATCCGTTGCGCGGTATGGCCCTGATGGCGGGCTGCATGCTTGTGCTGCCGGGCATGGACGCGATTGCCAAATACATGGCCAATATCGAAGGCATGTCGCCGGGGCAGGTTACCTTCTACCGATTCTTCTTCCAGCTTGCCTGCACCCTGCCCTTTCTGGTCGCATTGCAAGGCAGCAAAGCCTTTACCGCCAAGCGACCGTTTCTCAACCTGCTGCGGGGCGCGTTGCATGGCGCGGCAAGCCTGTGTTTTTTCGCCGCCGTCAAATATATGCCGCTCGCCGATGTGTTCGCGATCTATTTCGTCGAGCCGTTCATCCTGACAGCGCTGTCGGCGCTGTTTCTGGGTGACAAGGTCGGATGGCGGCGCTGGCTTGCCATCCTGATTGGCTTTGGCGGCGCGATGATCGTCATCCAGCCAAGCTGGGAGGTTTTCGGCGCAACCTCGCTGCTGCCGGTACTCTGCGCCTTCCTGTTTGCGCTTTATATGTTTCTCAACCGCGCCATCGGTAATGCCGACTCGCCAATGACCATGCAGACCATGTCAGGCGTCGGTGGTACAATTTTCATGGGCGGCGCGATGCTGATCGGCCAATCCGCAGGCAGTGCCGATTTCACAGCCTCGCTTCCCACCAGCGTGACCGGTCTGCTGCTGCTGGTTCTGCTCGGTGTTCTCTCAGGCCATATACACCTTCTTGTGGTGAAGGCCTTTCGCATGGCACCGCTTTCGGTGCTCGCACCGTTCCAGTATTTCGAGATCATTGCGGCGACTATTCTCGGCTATGTGCTGTTTGATGATTTCCCGTCGCCGTCGAAATGGCTGGGCATCGGCATCATCGTCGCCTCCGGCCTATTCATTCTATGGCGCGAACACCGCAGCGCCTCAGCCGACAAGGCTCTGGCTGCGACCTGAATACACCCAAAAAAGAGCAAATCCATATTTGGTCTGTTACTATTCGAATCCCATGCATTTTCAGGGCTTACCTGCATCGGAGCGCATATAACGTATCGTTTCAGCTCATTGTAACCTTTTGTAAACTTCGTTCGTTATGGCGAAAGAAAGAATTGGCATTTAGATCAATCTACGGTTTCATGATGAAACGAGGTTTCGACTATGAGGGAATTTCGTCTCTCGTTTCCGGCATGTGTTATCGCCGGCAAGCAGAGATTGGACCACCATGACGTGGTTCTTCTCCAGACATACGGCCTGCCGCATGGGGTTTGCACCCATGAAGATGCAATGACGCTTCTGGTGCTGAACGGATGCTGTCCTGATAAATGCGCTGAATGGCAGGGCTATTTTATCGACTCCATGGCGTCCTACATTTTGCGCAAACGGCCACCGGAAAACCGCATCGACCACTATAAATTGCAATGGCTGATCAGCACCTTCACCACCGATGGCAAGGCAAACTCGCCAATCGAACAGCGGCTTTTGCAACACATTTCCATGATGATGGCAGACTTGCAGAATGGGCCCATTGAGTCGCCGGACCTGGTTGATGTCACTGAAAAGACAGTCGTCAGCAGCGTTCATCCACTGAAAAGACAGGGAAGAGAGCTGCGCAGCCGTATCTCAAACCGCGGCCACAAAGAGGAAAAGACCTTGCCTCCTCAGCAGCGCAATAAACGATTTGCGCTGGGCTGAGTTTTGAGAAAAACCCCTTCTGGATCTTGAGGCTTTGCGCAAGTCAGTGCAAAACTCCGCCGACAAGAAACCAAGGGAGACTTCTTTATGGATGTTCGTGCCGCCGTTGCCACCCAGGCAGGCAAGCCGCTTGAAATCATGACCGTGCAACTGGACGGCCCGAAGGCTGGCGAAGTGCTGGTTGAAGTCAAGGCCACAGGCATCTGCCATACCGATGATTTCACCTTGTCCGGCGCTGATCCGGAAGGCCTGTTTCCGGCCATTCTCGGCCATGAAGGGGCTGGCATAGTCGTCGATGTCGGGCCGGGCGTCACTTCGCTGAAAAAGGGCGATCACGTCATTCCGCTTTACACGCCTGAATGCCGCGAATGCTATTCCTGCCTGTCGCGCAAGACCAATCTGTGTACCGCGATCCGCTCCACCCAGGGCCAGGGCGTCATGCCAGATGGCACTTCGCGCTTTTCCATCGGCAAGGACAAGATCCATCACTATATGGGCTGCTCGACCTTCGCCAATTTCACCGTTCTTCCAGAAATCGCGCTCGCCAAGGTCAACCCGGACGCGCCTTTTGACAAGATCTGCTACATCGGCTGCGGCGTCACCACCGGCATCGGCGCGGTGATCAACACCGCCAAGGTCGAGATCGGCGCGACCGCCATCGTCTTTGGCCTGGGCGGCATCGGTCTCAATGTGCTTCAGGGCCTGCGGCTTGCGGGAGCCGATATGATTATCGGCGTCGATATCAACAATGACCGCAAGGCCTGGGGCGAGAAATTCGGCATGACGCATTTCGTCAATCCGACCGAAGTCGATGGTGACATCGTGGCCTATCTCGTCAACCTGACGAAGCGCAATGGCGACCTGATCGGCGGTGCCGATTACACATTCGACTGCACCGGCAATACCAAGGTGATGCGCCAGGCGCTGGAATCCTCGCATCGCGGCTGGGGCAAATCGATCATCATTGGCGTCGCGGGTGCCGGTCAGGAAATCTCCACCCGTCCGTTTCAACTCGTCACCGGTCGCAACTGGATGGGTACCGCCTTTGGCGGTGCGCGTGGCCGCACCGATGTGCCGAAGATTGTTGAATGGTACATGGAAGGCAAGATCCTAATCGACCCGATGATCACCCACACCATGCCGCTCGAAGACATCAACAAAGGCTTCGAGCTGATGCATTCGGGGACAAGCATCCGCAGCGTGGTTCTGTATTGATGGCAAATATGCCTTATCGGGTCGATGTGCGGAGACTGGATGCATTCTCCGCACGCGACCTTTATGATCTTCTGAAAATGCGCGTCGATGTGTTTGTCGTCGAGCAGAAATGTCCCTATCCGGAGCTTGATGGCAAGGATATCGAAGCCCTGCATCTGCGGCTGGCAGACGGGGACGATCTCATCGCAAGCGCCCGGATTTTAACGCCGGACGAGCCTTCGTCCACGGTCAAGATCGGGCGTGTTGTCGTCTCGCCCTCCCATCGCGGCAAGCGGCTTGGCGATGCCTTGATGCGCGAAGCCATTGCCGCCTGTGAACAGCGTTTTCCCTCAAGCCCGATTGCGCTTTCCGCCCAAAGCCATCTGCAACTTTTTTATCAGTCGTTTGGCTTTCTTCCGGTCTCGGCGGAATATCTGGAAGACGGCATTGCCCATGTCGACATGGTCCGTGTCGTCTCGATCGGGAGGGCCTGAAGCCAATGATCTATGTGGATGCCGACGCCTGCCCGGTTAAAGCCGAGGTGTTGAAGGTGGCCGAACGCCACGACATGCCAGTGACTTTCGTTGCCAATTCCGGCCTGCGCCCGTCTCGCGATCCGATGGTGACGAATGTCATCGTCTCCAATGGTTTCGATGCCGCTGACGACTGGATCGCAGAACGGGCCGGGCCAGGCGATATTGTCATCACCGCCGATGTGCCGCTGGCCGGGCGCTGCGTCGCTACGGGTGCTTTCGTCACCGGGCCGACCGGACGGATGTTCGATGAGACCAATATCGGCATGGCGACCGCCATGCGCGATCTCGGCGCCCATTTGCGCGAGACCGGTGAAAGCAAGGGCTATAACCGCGCCTTTAGCCCCCGCGACCGCTCGCAGTTTCTGGAAACACTGGATCGGCTTTGCCGTCGCTGCAAATCCCTCCGTCAGGACACGGCCCCATTATGACCTCCAAGAAAAAGCCTCGTTTCTACGCATTGAGACGCCATAGGCACAGCCCGTTCTATGCGTCTGGTCTGCTGGGACTTTTGACGTTGCCGGTCTTTCTGTGGATCAAGCCCGCCTTGGCCGTCGAATGCTCGGCCATCGTGTTTTTCGTCCTCTATATCGCCTTGATGATAAAACGCATCCCCGGCATCACCGCTGAACGCCTGAAAACCAGTCCGCAACGCGACGATGCCCCGACCATCGTCATCCCGCTGGTCAGCCTGTTGGCGGTGGTAGCCGCAGTCGCCGCTCTGTTCAACGCCTTGAACCGGGCCGGTTCTCCCAGCCTGCTGGAAGTGTCGCTGGCGTTTGTGTCGGTCATCAGCGGCTGGTTCACCATTCACACCATGTTTGCAATGCATTACGCCCATGATTATTGGCGTCATCTGACAAGCAATCCCGACCCCGGCCCTTCCGGCGGTCTGGATTTTCCCGACACGCCGGAGCCAGGTGGCTATGAATTCCTGTATTTCGCCTTCGTGATCGGCATGACCGCCCAGACATCCGATGTCGCCATCACCAGCACGGCCATGCGGCGGCTCAATCTCGCCCATTCCATCGTGTCTTTCTTCTTCAACACCATCCTGGTCGCGGCAGCCGTCAACGCCGTCGTCTCGATAGCCAATTGATCAGCAGGAGCCCTGTCGCATGAATATTCTGTCGCAAAACACCGCCTTTGGCGGCATGCAGGGCGTGTTTTCGCACCAGTCCGATGTCACCGGTTGCGAAATGACCTTTGCCGTCTTCGTGCCACCCCAGGCCATCACCGAAAAGCGCCCGGTGCTGTGGTATCTGTCCGGCCTGACTTGTAGCCATGCCAATGTGATGGAAAAGGGCGAATACCGTCGGCTGGCCGCAGAACTCGGCCTGATCATCGTCTGCCCGGACACCAGCCCACGCGGGAATGACGTGCCAGATGAGTTGACCAACTGGAAAATGGGCAAGGGCGCTGGCATGTATCTGAATGCCACCGAAACGCCCTGGGCCGAACATTTCCAGATGTACAGCTACATCACCGAGGAATTGCCCGCGTTGATTGCTGAACAGTTCCGTGCCGACATGAGCCGCCAGGGCATTTTCGGCCATTCTATGGGCGGCCATGGCGCATTGACCATCGCGCTGAAACATCCCGACCGCTTCAAGAGCTGCTCTGCGTTCGCCCCAATCGTCAGCCCGCTAAAAGCCGATTGGACGCAGGATGCCTTCGAGAAATATCTTGGCCCCGACCGTTCCCTCTGGCGGCAATACGACGCCTGCGCCCTGATCGAGGACGGCGCGCGCTTCCCGGAATTCCTGGTGGACCAGGGTAAGGCCGACAGTTTCCTGGAAACCGGATTACAGCCTTGGCTGCTGGAAGAGGCCGTGAAAAACACCGATATCGGCCTGACGCTGCGGCTGCATGAGCGCTACGACCATTCCTATTATTTCATCTCGACATTCATGGACGATCACCTGCGCTGGCATGGCGAGCGGCTCTAGCGCCGTGCGCCATAAATGGCGCACAAAGGTTCGCTGTAGCGCTTTATATCTGCTGCATAATTTTCTCCTTAAATCGATTCCGATTTAAGGAATTATGCAGTAGGCTAATAATCATATAATTGCGCGGGTCTTCAAAACATCCAGCACGATCTTCGCCCCCGCCTCTCCGGCGGGGATTTCCGTCTGCATTTTCTGCCAGACCAGATCGAAGCCCTCCACCATGGCTTGGCGCTCACGCGTCTCGGTGGATAGTCGCTCCATCCAGCGCGCCAACGATGCGCCACGCAATTGCTCGTTCAGATATTCCGGCACCACGACATAATCAGCGATGATGCTCGGCAAGGCACCGGTCCAGGTCTTGATCCGACTGTGCAGGAGCTTGATCAACCAATCGGTCTTGTAGGTCGAGACAACAGGCACACCAGCCAGGCAAAGCTCCAGCAGCACCGTGCCGGAAGCTGCAATCGCCGCATCCGCCTCAGCAAAGGCTCGCCACTTGGCGTCCTCCCCAACAACCACGTCAGGCTTTTCTTCCCAATTGGCGACAGCTTCACGCACCTGACGCTCCCGCCGTGGTACCGTTGGCAGCACAAACCGCGTCGGCCCATTGCGCTCGACGAAAATCCGGGCCGCATCGCGAAACACCGGTGCCAAGGCCGAGATTTCCGCGCCGCGTGATCCCGGCAGCAGCATGATAGTTTTCGGCTCCTCTGCGGCAGGAAGCGGACGCAGCAACCGTTCAGAGCGGCAGGCTAACATGGCCGGACTCGTCACCAGCCGATGCCCGACAAAATGCGTTGCTGGTCCACCCAAGCGCTGCATGACCGCAGGTTCGAAAGGCAAGACAGCCAGAACGGCATCGACATAGGGAAGCATGGCCTGCGCCCGATATTCCTTCCAGGCCCAGACGCTGGGGCAAACATAATTGACCACAGGCATGTCCGGCCATGCCGCCCTCACCTTTTTCGCAACACGATGCGTGAAATCAGGACTATCAACAATCAGCAGCAAATCCGGTTTAGCCGTGATAAGCGCCTTGGCGGTCGTGCCGATCAACTTCAGAAAATGCGGTAGCTTTGCCAGAACCTGGGTAATGCCCATCACGGACAATTCTGAAAAATCAAACAAAGATGAGAGCCCCTGCGCCTCCAGCGCCGGGCCACCAACACCGACAAGAGCAATGTCGCCGCCGTAGCGCCGTTTCAGCGCAGAAATCAGATCAGCACCCAGCAAGTCACCGGACACTTCTCCAGCAATGACCGCGATCTTCAGGGGCCGGTTTTCCATGATCCATCTCCCTCAGGTCAGACCCAATCGGGCTTCGCCCTCATATTTAGTCTAATCGGGCTTCGCCCTCAGGTCCCAATTCAATACCGGAAACAAAAATCCCTGCTGCGTCTGCCTGTCTCAAGGTTTCCTGCCGCTGCAGAAGCAAGGCGCGTCCCGCCTGAACCGCAATGCCGGAAAGCCCGGCCCGGGCGGCATTTTCAATAGTCGATTGCCCGATGGTCGGCAGGTCGGCGCGAATATCCTGCTGCGGTTTGCACAGTTTGACCAGCACGCCGCGCCGCCGCGACGAAATCCGTCCTTCGGCGCGAAGCTCGGCGACCCGCTGCAACATCCGGTCCGTGCCTTCAACCCCTTCCAGAGCGACAATCCGACCACCGACGCTGACAGCGCCCTGACCAACATCCAACCGGCCCAAGGCATCTGCGGCTTTGGCGGCTGCGGCAATGTCACGCCTGTCATCATCCGTTGGTCGGGACGCACCGAGCGGCCCAAGTTCCGCCAGCAATTGCGGCGCGATCTCATGCGCACCAACCACCCGGCAACCCTGCGACTCGATCAGTTGGATGACCATTTTCAACACGGCATCATCACCACCCGACAGCAGGGTTTTGACCGCAAACGGCAGCTTCATCAAAAAACGAAGATTAACGTGGATCTCTTTGAAATTTGGACGTTTTTTAACACCACCAGACATCACCACCCGTTTGATGCCATGTCGCTTTATCAGGCTCGACAGGCCCGCCATATCACCGACCCCGATCACGGAGGACTGGAAACCCTCCCAGCTTTGGTCGGCTTCGTCTTTCAGAGGCAGGATGAAGGGATCTTCACCCGCCGCCCGCGCCGCTTCGGCGACATAGACCGGCAGCATACCGCTGCCGGCAATGATGGCGAGACGCCCGTGCGGGCCGCTCATCCCTCAGCTCTTGCCGCGGAATGGCGACGAGAGCGCCCGGTCGCTTTCGGCAACAATGAAATCCAGGATTTCAATCACCTCGGCGCAATCGGCAAACTCTTCGCGAATGGCCGCAGCCTTTTCACGAATGGCGCCTTCTTCATCGAACAATGCCTTATAGGCCTTGCGGACGCGGTGAATGGTAGCGCGTTCCACCCCGGCCCGGGTCATGCCGACCACGTTCAAACCACCCAGAAGGCCGGGATTGCCGTTCAGCATGCCATAAGGAATAACATCGTAGCTGCAAGCTGACAGCCCACCGATAAACGCCTGCCGTCCGATACGCGTGAACTGGTGAACGGCGGAACCGCCACCAAGGATGGCCCGGTCACCGATTTTGACATGCCCAGCCAACATCACATTGTTGGACAGAATGATATGATTGCCGAGCTGACAATCATGCGCCACATGCGAATTGGCCAGGAACAGATTGTTGCTGCCGACCACAGTGTGTCCGCCGCCTTCCACCGTGCCGCAATTGATCGTCACGCCTTCACGCATCGTGCAATTGTCGCCGATGGTCAAGGTTGTCTCTTCGCCGGAATGATGGATGCTCTGTGGCTCGCCACCGATGACCGCATTGGGAAATATCCGGCTATTCTTGCCGACAATAGTTTTTCCCGTCAGCACCACATGCGACAAAAACTCAGCACCGTCGCCCAACACGACCTTGGGACCGACATGACAGAACGGTCCTATCGTCACATTCTCCCCGATCACCGCGCCATCTTCGATGACGCTGGAGGGATGAATGCGGGCACTGGCTGGAATAACGGTCATTGCGCTTCCTTATTGACGATCATTGCCCCGATATCAGCTTCTGCCACAAGCGCGCCATCCACCTTGGCATCGCAGTGGAACTTCCAGACATTACCGCGCTGCTTCTGCTTGGTGACGTGGAACTCCACACGGTCGCCAGGCACGACAGGCTTGCGGAACCTCGCATTGTCGATCGTCATGAAATAAACGAGATCGCCAGCCGTCCCGGCTTTGCGGGCACAGATCGCCCCTGCCGTCTGCGCCATCCCCTCGATCAGCAGCACCCCTGGCATGATCGGCTGCTCGGGAAAATGTCCGGTAAACTGCGGTTCGTTTGCAGTTACATTCTTGATACCGATAGCTGCATTGTCGCCATCGATGTCGATGATGCGATCCACCAGCAGGAAGGGATAGCGGTGCGGCAGGAGCTTCATGATCTCCAGAATATCCGCGCGTCCCAACTCTTTCTGCTCAACGGTCATTTCTGCCCCTTTCCAACCTTCGACTTGCCTTCAGACCGTCCCATGATCTGTGCGCAATCCCTGAGAAAATCCCCAAGCGGACGTGCCGGAATACCACCGAATTTCTCGCCCGGCGGAAGATCGCCAACAACACCGCTCATCGCGGCTATCTGAACACCGTCACCTATCTTGATATGGCCGTTAACGCCAGAGCCACCACCAATCAATACGCCATCGCCAATCACCGTGCTGCCGGCAATTCCGACCTGGGCGACGATGCCGCAATGGCGACCGATGCGCACGTTGTGAGCGATCTGGACCTGATTGTCGATCTTGGTTCCTTCGCCGATCACCGTGTCATCCATCGTTCCACGGTCAATCGTCGTGTTGGCGCCAATTTCCACATTGTCCTGGATAATCACCCGGCCGATCTGCACGATTTTCACCATGCCCCGCGAGCCTGGCGCATAGCCAAACCCGTCCTGGCCGATGCGTGCCCCGTTATGGATGATAACGCCATTGCCGATATAGCTAGCAATAATACTGGTGCCTGCGGCAATCGAACAATCGCGGCCGATCTTGACACCACGGCCAATCACTGAGCCCGCGCCGATCAGACTGCCAGCGCCGATTTCAACATCCGCACCAATCACCGCCATCGGCTCGACCACAACCCCATCTTCAAGACGGGCACTCGGATCGACAAAGGCCGCAGGGGAAATGTCGACAGCGCCTGGCCGGGCCACAGGCAAAGGTTGTTTGCCATCTGGATGCAGGAACTGCCCTGCGATAGCAAAAGCCGCATGCGGGTTTTTGATCAGCAGAACCGGAATATGCTCCGGGATCAGCGAACGCAGCGCAGAATCGCAAAGGATTGCCCCGGCCTCACAGGTTTCGAGTTCGGCTTTGTTGCGCCTCGACAGGATATAGCAAATATCGCTCTGCTTTGCCCGATAGACAGGCGCCACCGAACGAATGACGCGGTCACCCGCATCATCCTGTAACAGTTCCGCCCCAAGACGGTCCGCCAGTTCTTTCAAACTGACGCCCGCGTGGGGCGGATAAAAAGTTTCATGCTCCATCACACCAATGTCCCAGACGAGTGAGTTTGTCTGAGGTTCGGACTATAGAAATCAGAACTGGTTCGCAATGGAGAATCGGAACTGCTGCACCTTGTCGTAATCTTCCTTGAGGATAGGCTGTGCGTAATCGAAGCGCAGCGGACCGAAAGGAGATGCCCAGACGATACCGGCACCAACAGACGCACGCCAAGCCATGTCTACGCCCTGCGCTCCAGCGCTGTTCTTCACTTCATTGCCGTAAAGCGTACCGGCATCAGAGAAGACAGCAATACGGAAGCCTGCATCCTGTGGAACGCCCGGGATAGGCATGCTCGCTTCAGCGGAAGCGGTGAAGTAGGTGGTGCCACCCAAGGAATCGTCGTTGCTGTTCGGCATGCGAACACCAATACCGTTGTTCTCAAAGCCGCGGATTTCCTTGCCGCCGATCTGGAATTGGTCGAAGACGTTCAGGTTATCACCTGTAGCCATGACATGACCGGCGCCGAAAGACAGCGATCCGATAATATCCTGCTCATCCGACAGGCTCTTGAAGATACGGGCCTTACCATAGAGCTTATAGTAATCGGAATCGCCACCGAGACCCGCAAACTCTTGGGTGAACGTCGCGTAAATGCCTTCATGCGGCAGATTTTTATCATCCAGCGAATTATAGGTCAAAGTCTGCGAAACCGAAGACACAACCCACGGGCTGCCGTTGATCAGATCCTTATAAGGCTCCGAAAGCGCAGTCGCCCAGGCATCAACACCCTCATACTTGATCTGCTTGTAGGTATAGCGGAACGTCGTTGCCAGATTTTCAGTAATCGGCGCTGTGACGCGTAGGGTGCCACCCTGTTCGTTGTAATCGTAATAATCGTTGCTGCTCGTGCTGCTCTTGAACAGATCGAAACCGACAGCAAGGCGATAGCCCAGGAAGTAAGGCTCGGTGAATGACAGATTGTAGGTCTGGCTGTCATCCGTACCGGCACCAGCCGCAATACGGATATACTGACCGCGACCGAGGAAGTTCTTTTCCTCCACCGAAGCTTCCAGGATCAGGCCATCGCCACCAACGGAGTAGCCAGCGCCAATACCGAAGGAGCCAGTAGACTGATCTTCGACATTGACGACAATGATGACTCGGTCCGGAGCGCTGCCCTGAGCCGTCGTGATATTGACTGAGCTGAAGTAGCCCAAAGCTTCAAGACGACGCTTGGCGCGGGTAATGACTTCCTGGTTGAAAGCATCGCCTTCGCTGATGTCGAATTCGCGACGAATAACGTAATCGCGTGTCCTTGTATTGCCCTTGACTTCGATACGCTCGACATAGGCGCGCTCACCCTGGTCAACCATATAGGTGACACCGATCGTGCCATTGCCCATATCGCGGTTGCCGCGCGGAACGACGCGGGCAAAGGGATAACCCTTGGCGGAAACGCGCTGCTGGATGGCTTCCATCGATTTCTGGATTTCGCGGGCGCTGTAGACGCCGCCCGGCGACGTCGTCACCAGACCCTTCAACTCAGTCGGGTCCACGCCTTCAACAGAGCTTTCGACATTAATATCGGAAAACTTGTAACGCTGACCTTCATCAACCGTGATGTTGACGGTGTATTCGTTGGTCTGCTCGTTCAGCGATGCATCCGAAGACGTGATCCGGAAATCGGCATAACCATGATTGTAATAGAACTGACGCAGAGCTTCCTCGTCAGCCTTCAACTTGTCGTCGTTATAGACATCCTTACGGGTCAGGAACGACAAAGGATTGGACTTCTTGGTGCTGATAACAGCCGCAAGGCGGCTATCGCCATAAGCATGATTACCGACGAAGTTGATAGCGCCGATTTTCGTGCGATCACCTTCATTGATGACGAAAGCGAGATTGACGCGACCGGGGCCAACCGGCGCGGTCTGCGTCGTCACTTCAACTTCACTACGGCCAATGGCTGCATAGGCCTGCTTGATGCGGGTGATATCGGCCTGGATGAGTTCCTGGCTATAAGGACCAAGTGGCTGCGTCTGAACAACAGTCGTCAGCTTGTCATCTTTGATCTTGCGGTTGCCGTTGAACACGACCTGGTTGACCAATTGGTTCTCGTTGACCGTAACCACCAGGGCGCTGCCGGAAACCGAAATCTTCACATCGGAAAAATAACCCGTTGCGTAAAGACGCTTTACCGAGTCGTCGATGTCGGAATTGGAAAAGGCTTTTCCAGGCTGGATCGTCAAGTTGGAACGAACAGCCTCCGTCCCGACACGCGTCGCACCACGCACATCGATCCGCTGGATCAAGGCCGCATTGGCAACAGAGGCAGATGCCACAACGGCGAGGCCTGCACTTAACGAAACTACACCAGCAGACAGCGCAATCGCTGACACCGCGTTCAAAAATTTTGAACCAGCCTTCATGTGAACTTCTAACCTTTTTTCCGTTGTCCCTCGGTCTTTAAACCGACTCCGGTCCGTTGGTGGTTTTAACCGCTTTTGCTCTACAAGCAAGACCAGTGGTTAATTTCCATTTACTTCGTTTCAACACGTGGCGTATTCGCCACTACCAATTTGAAACATCGTAAACAAATCCTTATCATCAATGCAAGAACCACTCAGCCAATCAACCTGCTGATGTCGTTCCATGTAGCGAACACCATCAGCGACAGAATCATGACCATTCCCACCTTGAACGCGATTTCCTGCGCACCGGCACTGACTGGTTTTCCTCGTACTGCTTCTAGCGCATAGAGGATTAAATGGCCGCCATCAAGCACCGGAACCGGCATAAGGTTCAGTAACCCAATAGAAACCGACAAAACTGCCGCCAATTGCAGCAAAGCCACAACGCCGAGCGTCGCAACCTGACCGGATGCCTGCGCTACCCTGATAGGTCCCCCCAGCTGATCGGCGTTCATTCGGCCAGCAAACAGGTTTGCCAGGTAATCATAAGTGCCGGTGACGATATTCCAGGTCTGATCGACCCCGGCGCCAACCGATTCGATAAGCCCAAGTTTTTCCACACGAAAATTGCCGCTGGCAGCCGTCGTCATGATGCCAATTTGGCCGACTTCCATCTTATTGCCGAAACGGTCGGTGGTTTCGGTCCGGCGCGGCGTCATCGATAGGTCCATCTGGGACTCACCACGCTTGACCGTGACGACGATTGGCACAAGCGGGCGAACGCTCACATAGCGGACCACATCGTCGAAGGTCTTGACGCTGCTGCCATCGAGCGCCACCAGAATGTCTCCGGGCTGCACACCGGCTTCAGCCGCCGCACTCGCAGGCTTGACCTCTGCCACGACAGGATCGGAAACGGGTTTTCCGTAAAGGGTGAATGTTACTGAGAAAATTAAAATTGCCAGCAGGAAATTTGCAATTGGCCCGGCGGCAACAGTGGCTGCCCTTTTCCACAATTTAGCGCCATTCAGCGTGCGGGCGCGATCCTCAGGGCTCAGCGCCTCAAACTCCGCGGTATCGGTCTTGCTGGACGCATCGGCATCACCGAAGAAGCGCACATAGCCACCCAACGGAATGGCGCTCAGTTTCCAGCGCGTGCCGTGGCGGTCATTGAAGCCGATCAATTCCGGGCCAAATCCCAACGAGAATGCGAGAATCTTGATACCCGACCAGCGCCCAACCAGATAATGGCCCATTTCATGCACGAAAACGATCAGCGACAGGACCAGAACGAAGGGAATGATATAACCCGTCAGGAAACCGATAACAGCCATAGCACGCCCTTCTCAAACACTCGCTTTACCTATGCGCCAGATTGGCACCGCCGTAAAGGATACACATCACCATTGGTGAACAGCAGAAACTGACTGGTCGTCAACCGTTCGTCAGTGACCGGCGAAATCGAACAACAGCCCACCAACCGAATCGGTCACTCCGTTGTTGATGGCAGCAACGATCATAGCAATCAGAAATGCCGCGAAGCTTGCGGTCGCCAGTCCGTCAACACGATCCATCACACCGCCGTGGCCGGGAATCAGATGACTGGAATCCTTGGCGCCACAGCGGCGCTTGACGAAGGATTCGAACAGGTCTCCCATTTGGCTACAGATGGACAGGACCAGAGCCAACGCAGGTATCCACCAGCCATAGACCGTGAAATAGGATGCTGTCACCGCGTACCCGCCGATGACGGCCGCCACGGTTCCACCGATGGCACCGGACCAGGTCTTGCCCGGCGATATGCGGGGCGCCAGCTTCGGGCCACCGAGCGTGCGTCCAACGAAATAGGCGAAAATATCCGTGCTCCAGACAATGACGAAGACAAAAAGCATGGCGACAAAGCCGATGGCATCGTCATCGCGAATGGCCGCCAAAGTCACGATACAAGCTCCGGCATAAAATACGCCACCGGCAAGCCACCAGGACCAGCGACGCAAAAATGTAAGGAAAACAAGCGTGAGGGTGAAGCCGGACAGCAAGGGTAGGCTCAAAGAGGTATCGCCCGCCACGACATTGCCGGCAATGACAGCAACCGAAAGCCAGCCGATGGCAAGGCCACGGATACTGACGTCGTCGAGCCGGGTCATCGTAGACCATTCCCAGAACACGGCGAGGCCGATCACAGCGGCGAGCCCCCGGAAAGGCAGGCCACCGGTCCAGGTGGCGGCGAGTACCACCGCGACCATGACGATGGAGGACAAGATACGGAGCCTGAGTTCTCTGGTCATGGCTGGCTACGATCCGGCAACAACGGCGGCGGCTGGTGCCAGACCGCCGAACCGCCGACTGCGGGAGGCATAGAGTTCCAAGGTCGCCAGAAAGCTCTCGCGGCTAAAATCGGGCCAATATTCCGGCACGAAGATCAATTCGGAATAGGCGGCCTGCCAGAGCAGGAAATTCGACAGGCGTTCCTCGCCGCTGGTGCGGATGATCAGATCTGGATCAGGTATTCCCGCCGTATCCAATCTGGCGGAAATCGCCTCCTGTGTAATGGCGCTGGCAGGTAAAAGTCCTGCCTGCACATCGCGCACCAGAGCTAAAACCGCCCTGGTCATCTCATCGCGCGCACCATAATTGAAGGCAATCACCATAGTCATGCCGGTATTGGTGCGGGTGGTCTCCTCTGCCTCGATCAGCAGCTTGAGAATATCGCTCTTCAGCGTGCTGCGCTCACCGATGATCCGTACCCGTACGTTATTGGCACGAAGCTCGGCAAGGTCGCGGCGCACGAAGGTTTTGAGCAAACCGAACAGGTCGGTGATCTCGGTTTCCGGCCTGCGCCAGTTTTCCGATGAAAACGCAAACAGGGTCAGATAGCGCACGCCGACTTCGCCTGCCGTGCGAACCACTGTCTGCAAGGCTTCCATTCCCTGCCGATGGCCATAAGCGCGCGGCATGCCGCGCTGATTGGCCCAGCGTCCGTTGCCATCCATAATGATGGCAACGTGCTCGGGAACGGCGGAAATATCCAAAGTCGTCATATCAGGTCCTGCATTGGCGTCGCAGAGAAGGCAAAAGGAGCAGACTAGACCTGCATGATTTCCTTTTCCTTTTCGGCAAGCAAGCGATCGATATCGGAAATCGTGTCATCCGTCATCTTTTGCAGCTTTTCCGAAAGGCTTCGCGCATCGTCCTTGCCGATTTCGCCATCCTTTTCAGCCTTCTTCAGGCTGTCCATGCCATCGCGGCGAACATGGCGGATCGCGACCTTCGAGTTTTCGGCATAACCATGCGCCACTTTGACCAGCGACTTGCGGCGCTCTTCGTTCAGTTCCGGCAGCGGAATGCGCAGGTTTTGACCGTCAACAATCGGGTTAAGGCCGAGATTGGATTCACGGATCGCACGGTCTACCGCGCCAACCATGCTCTTGTCCCAGATAGAGACGCCCAGCATGCGCGGTTCCGGCACGGTGATATTGGCCACGGTGTTCAGCGCAACGCGCGAACCATAGGCTTCAACCATGACCGGGTCGAGAATATTGGCCGAGGCGCGACCGGTGCGCAACGAGGCGAGGTCGCTCTTGAATGCGTTAATGGCGCCATCCATGCGGCGCTTGATATCGTTGAGATCAATACCTGCTGTCATCTTACAGTCTCCGACAATTCTTCAGTGACGCCTTGAAAACGTGAAACGATCCGTCTGTCAATCGGTCCCGGCTGCCATTCGCCTCCGTCAATCGTCATTCACGACTGTTTTCACACCGCCACCTTGCAGGATGGCGCTGAAGCCACCCTTTTCGTGGATGGAGAAGACGATGATCGGGATCCGGTTTTCCCGCGCCAGGGCAACGGCGGTAAC